>CAKUAV010000145.1 GCA_934636425.1 uncultured Clostridia bacterium | reverse complement strand
GCAATGAAAAGAACAAGATGCTCCAGCGCATCTACGGCACGGCGTTCTTCTCGAAGGACGCGCTGGACGCGTATCTCAAGCAGCAGGAAGAGGCCGTCAAGCGCGACCACAACAAGCTGGGCCGCGAGCTGGAGTACTTCACCACGGTGGACTGCATCGGACAGGGTCTGCCGATACTGCTGCCCAAGGGCGCGCGCGTCGTGCAGCTTTTGCAGCGCTGGGTCGAGGACGTGGAGCAGGAGAAGGGCTGCCTGCTCACAAAGACCCCCTATATGGCCAAGCGCGAGCTGTACAAGATCTCCGGCCACTGGGATCACTATCTGGACGGCATGTTCGTGCTGGGCGATCCGCATGACGAGACGAAGGAGTGCTTCGCCCTGCGCCCGATGACCTGTCCCTTCCAGTATCAGGTGTATCTGAACCGCAGCCGCTCCTATCGCGATCTGCCCATGCGCCTGACCGAGACCAGCACGCTGTTCCGCAACGAGGACTCCGGCGAGATGCACGGCCTGATCCGCGTGCGCCAGTTTACGATCTCCGAGGGCCACTACATACTCCGCCCCGATCAGCTGGAGGAGGAGTTCAAGGGCTGTCTGGAGCTGGCCAAGTACTTCCTGGAGACCGTCGGCCTGCTCGAGGACTGCACGTTCCGCTTCTCCCAGTGGGATCCGGCCAACCCCAAGAACAAGTATGAAGGCACCGCCGAGCAGTGGAACGAGGCGCAGGCCGTCATGGCGAAGATACTCGACCATCTGGGCGTGAAGTACACAATCGGCATCGACGAGGCCGCGTTCTACGGCCCCAAGCTGGACATCCAGTACAAGAACGTGTTCGGTAAGGAGGACACGCTGGTCACGATACAGATCGACATGCTTTTGGCCGAGCGCTTCGGCATGGAGTATGTGGACGCGGACGGCACGAAGAAGCGCCCCTACATCATCCACCGCACGTCGCTGGGCTGCTACGAGCGCACGCTGGCCTATCTGATCGAGGAGTACGCCGGCGCGCTGCCGCTGTGGCTCTCGCCCGAGCAGGTGCGCATCATGACCATCACCAACCGCGCCGACGACGCGGCGAACGAGCTGGCCGCCAAGCTGCGCAGGAAGGGCCTGCGCGTCGAGACCGACCTGCGCAACGAGAAGATCGGCTTCAAGATCCGCGAGGCGCAGATGCAGAAGATCCCGTATATGCTGGTGCTGGGCGACAAGGAGGTCGAGCAGAACGTCGTGGCCGTCCGCTCCCGCAAGGAGGGCGATCTGGGCACGATGAGCGCGGACGACGTTCTCGCCAAGCTGGCAGAGGAAGTCGAGACCAAGGCGCGCTAAAATCATCATTATATCATCCGCGCGGCGGGGAGGAGCGATTCTCTCCGCCGCGCGTTATTTTTATGGCGATGCGTTTGTTATAACGGTTGACAATCGGGTATCGGGCGTTTACAATAAGGCTGTGTAAAGTCACGGGCGACGGGAGGAGGACGGTTATGGAACTGTATACCGACGTGCTGGTCGTGGGCGGCGGGCCGAGCGGCGTTGCGGCGGCCATCAGCGCGTCCCGAGAGGGCGCAAGGACGCTCATCGCCGAAAAGAGCGGGCTCTTCGGCGGCATGAGCACCGGCGGGCTGCTCAACGTGTGGTGCGGCAGCGCCTCGAGCGGCGTCTGGGAGACTGTGCGCGAACGCACGACCGAAAAGCGGCAGCGGCGCAGCGTGTTCAGCCCGGAGACGCTCAAGAGCCTGTATCCCGAGCTGCTCGATGAGGCCGGCGCGGAAATGCTGCTGCACGCCCAGCTGATCGACGTGGAAAAGGACGGCGATCGGGTGAAAACGGCGGTGTTTTACGGAAAGAGCGGCCGCATCCGCGTCCACGCCAAAGTGTTCATCGATTCCACCGGGGACGGCGATCTGGCGTTTCTTTCGGGCGTGCCGTATGAAAAGGGGCGCGATCTGGACGGACTCATGCAGCCCATGTCGCTCGAGTTCATGGTGGCCGGCGTGGACGATCAGCGCGCGGTCTATCCGACGTTCGGCACGCATCCCGATCTGGAGGAGAATATGCGGCGCTATGTTTCCGAGGGCAAAATCCTCGCGCCGTGCGGCCATGTGATACTGCTCGAGGGCTTTGAGCCGGGCACAGCCTGCGTCAACAGCACCAACGTCATACGCGTGGACGGCACAGACGAGCGCGATCTGACGCGCGCCGAGCTGCTCACCCGCCGCCAGATACCGCAGATCGTCCGCTTCCTCAACGCGTGCGTGCCCGGCTATGAGCAGGCATACATTGTGGCCAGCGCCTGCCACATCGGCGTGCGCGAGACGCGGCGCTTTAACGGGCTGTACCGCCTGAGCGAGGACGACATACTCGCCCAGCGTATATTCGGCGACTGGATCGTCTCGAACGCGCAATACGCCTTCGGCGTGCACAATCTGACCGGCTGCGGCGGCGACGTGCATAGGCCCGACTATCACGGCGAGCGCTACACCATACCGCAGCGCTGCTTTCTGACCCGCGAGGCGAAAAACGTGCTGCTCAACGGCCGAAACATCAGCGGCACGCATCTGGCGCACTCGAGCTACCGCGTTATGCCCATATGCTTTGCCATGGGCGAGGGCACGGGCACAATGGCGGCGCTGGCGGCGAAGAACGACGCGCTGCCCGAGAATGTGGACGCGCGCGACATACAGGCGCGGCTGCTGGCGCATGGCGTCGCGCAGCCCTCTCCCAAAGAGATCGTGAAAGGATGATACAGTATGAAAGAACTCAGGGCGCTCATGATCGGCGCGCACAACGACGAATGCGAATACGGGCTGGGCGGGCTGACCGGACTGCTGGTCGACCGCGGCGTGAATGTGCGCTATGTCAACCCGGCGGCCAAGTGGCACGCGGCCGTCAGCGACGAGGAAAAGCGTGAGACCGAAGAGCAGGAGCAGGAGGCGGCGCGTCTGCTGGGCGCGCAGAAGCATATGCTGGGCGACCGCGACCGGCACGTCTATCTCGAAAATGAAAACGCCGTGGTCGAGCTGGAGATGGAAATTCACGACTTCAAGCCCGACATGGTGTTCATACAGTGGCCGCGCGATTTCCACATAGAGCACATCGAGACGGCCAAGGCCTCCTATAAGGCGATCTGCACCGCCGGCCCGCACGGCACGCGCGTTTCCGAGGTCTATGCCTATCAGGCCGGCCCCAACCAGACGATCGACTTCCATCCCGACATTGCGATCGACGTGACGGAAGCCATGCCGCGCGTGAAGGACAGCCTGCTCGTGTTCAATCAGGTTCACGCCAACGGGCAGTGGCTGTGGAAGGAGAAGGAGGTCTCCGCGGCGTATCTGGGGCACATCAACGGCTTTCGCTATGCCGAGACGCTCAAGATCGTCAAATTCCCCGAGAAAAACAACGATTTCATACTCCGCACGCTGCTGGGCGGCGCGTTCCGCTGGTGCGGCAACACGCAGTATCCCGCCGGCGGCTGTGAATATCTCGTATAAGAGGACGGGCGCACTTCGCGGCGAGCGCTCTGCGGAATGCGCGGCGGACAAAACGATATACAGGCAGGAGGGAACAGTATGCTGAACCCCAATCTGCTCGCCTTCACCGGCGAGAAGGACGCGCTGATATTCTTCGACGCGGCGGCGGGCGATACCGTCGCGCTGCGCGTTTCTGCGCCGATAGAGGCGCGCTTTACCGACGATCACGGCCGCGAAATTGCGCGCGGCCTGTCCTGCACGTTTGAAAAGGCGGGCGTATACCGCGCTCTGCTCGCGGGCGATGGCGGCGGGCGGCGCACGGTTGAAATCGAGCACGGCGCGGGCACGCTGCCCTTTCTGATGCCCGGCACGGGCATTGTGTGGGATCACGGGCAGCTCTATCCCCTGCTGCTGGCCGGGGAGCGGGCGCACACCGTGTATATGATGAACAATCCCGCGTTCGGGCGCGCCGTGTGCTGCGTCAAGGGCGCGCCCAACGACGAGCGCGTGCGCCTGAGCGACGAAAGCGGCGCGCTGGCGATGGACTGGTATCCAAAGCTGGGGCGGCAGTGGTTCTGGGAGTCGGCGCAGGTGCGCTCGAGGGATACGTGGCTGAGGCTCGATCTGCAGACCGGCGGCCGCGATACGCGCGTCACACTGACCCATTCGGGCGCGGCGCTGCTTTCCCGGCCCGACCGCCCGACGAGGACGGGCGTTTTGACGCTGGAGGCGATGGACGAGGCGGGCGGGCGCATAGACGCGCGCTTTGAAATGTGGATCGGCGACGAGCGCGTGTATATGGAGGACGTGCTGCGCGATGAAACGGCGCGCGCCGTGCTGCCCGAGGGCGCATACCGGCTGCGCGTGACGCGGGGCGTGCGGTGCGCGCCCTTCGAGACGGACGTGTTCGTGGCAAAGGGCGGCGAGACGGCGGTGCGCGCGCGGCTGCATGAGCGGCTCGTTCTGCCGCGCGGCTGGGCGCTGGGCGAGCTGCACTGCCACTCCTCGTTCGAGGATGCGACGCTCTTTCCGACCGAGACTATGCGCGCCGCCCGGGCGAACGGCCTGAACTTCTGCTTTCAGACCGACAAGGACGTTGAAAAGCTGCTTGAATACGGCGTGAATATGTGCGATCTGCCCGGCGAGTTTGTCGGAATCCCCGGCCAGGAGATCATGTGTCACGAGCTGCACATGAACGTGCTGGGCGTGGATCGGACGATCGACAATCCCGAGGCGGACGATCTCAACGCCGTCAATCACGACATTGAAGCGAAGATCGCGCGCTGGCTCGATGAAATCCATGCCATGCAGGCGCGCCGCGTTACGGCGTTCATGCTCAATCACCCCTGGCACAGGCCGGAGACAATGCGGCGCGGGCAGCCCTACTTCCGCTCGTGGTGGGTGGCGGACGTGTTCCGGGAGTTCCACATCGTCGAGAATTTCGACTATGAGCGCTGGTTCGACCGGCTCAACCGCGGGCGGCGGCTCTTCGGCGCGTGGACGGGCGACGGCCACGACAGCGCGGCGATGTACCCCGGCCGCGAGGGCGTGTGCGTCTATGTGGGCGATGCGCTGAGCGAGGAGAGCGTCATACGCGCGGTGGACGCGGGGCGCTTCGTCAGCCTGCGCTATCCGGGCGTGTTCGTCGATCTGACGGCGGGCGGCGCGCGCGTGGGCGAGACGGCGAAAAGCGCGGAGACGGCCACAGTGACGCTGAGCGGCTGCGGCACGGTCGATGCGCTCGAGTTGATCGCGGACGGGAAGGTCGTCGAGACGCGCGGAAATTTCGCGCTGGAGACGGGGAAAATGCGCCGGGAGACATTCGCGATTCCCGAAAGCGCGGCGTGGATCGTTGCGCGCGTGAGGATGAAGGACACCGGCTGGGACGAGCGGCTGTACAGCTTCACGCCGCTCATGTGCGCGGGCTGCGACGCGTTCACCAACCCGATCTTTCTGGCGGCGGAAAATTGTTAAAAACCGTGTTTTCACTTGACAGCGTGGAGAAAAACGGCTATAATGTGTCAAGTAAAGCAGAAGTTACCGCTTCTCACCCGGCGGCACAGCCAGCCGTGGTTGCCAGAGATATGATCGCACAGAGCATATTCTATGTGTTTGATGAGAGCGGGCGGCGTTTGCCAGCTCTCATTTTTTATTCATCGAACAGACATCATCAGGGAGGGATCCAAGATTAGCGCCAATGATCTTATGATTAATGAAGAGATTCGCGACCGCGAGGTTCGCGTGATCGATCAGAACGGCGAGCAGCTGGGCGTGATGGCCACGCATGCGGCTCTGGAACTGGCTGAGGAAAAGCAGCTTGACCTGGTCAAGATTGCGCCGCAGGCCAAGCCGCCCGTCTGCAAGATCATGGACTACGGCAAGTACCGCTTCGAGCAGTCCAAGCGCGAGCGCGAGATACGCAAGAATCAGAAAGTCATTGTCATCAAGGAGGTTCAGCTGTCCGCCACGATTGAAGAGCACGACATCGACGTGAAATTCAAGGCGACGGAGAAGTTCCTCAAGGACGGCAATAAGGTCAAGGTGTCGATCCGGTTCCGCGGTCGTCAGATCGCTCACTCTGAAATCGGTCTGGACGTCATGAAAGACTTTGCAGAGCGCTGCAAGGACATCGCCGTGGTTGAGCGCCGTCCCGTCATGGAAGGCCGCAACGCGACCATGGTGCTTGCGCCGAAGGAGTAAAAAGCTCATCGTATCGAGAGGAGGATGTTTCCATGCCTAAGCAAAAGACGCACAGAGGCGCCGCGAAGCGTCTGTCGATCACCAAGAACGGCAAGGTGAAGCGCGCGCAGGCTTATAAGAGCCATATCCTGACCAAGAAGCCCACCAAGCGCACCCGCAATCTGCGCAAGGCCGCGTATGTCTTCTCCACCGAAGCCAAGACCATGAAGAAACTCATTCCGTATAAGTAAGGAGGCGAAACCACCATGGCAAGAGTGAAAAGGGCTGTCAACGCCCTCAAAAAGCGTCGTAAGGTTTTTAAGCAGGCCAAGGGTTACTTTGGCGCTAAGAGCAAGCAGTATCGCGCCGCCAGCGAGCAGGTTCGCCGCTCCCTGCGCTATGCGTTTGTTGGCCGCAAGCTGAAGAAGCGCGAGTACCGCGCCCTGTGGATCTCCCGCATCAACGCGGCCGCCCGCGTGAACGGCCTGAGCTATTCCAAGCTCATCAGCGGCCTGAAGACCGCCGGCGTCGTGATCGACCGCAAGATGCTCTCCGAGATCGCCATCGCCGACGCTCCCGCGTTCGCCAAGCTGTGCGAAACCGCCAAGGCCGCGAAGTAATCTCGCCTTTAAGCGCTCTTCCTTCAGGGACGGGCGCTTTTGCTTTTTCACCGTTTGGCCCGCGCCCGAATGCCGCTCAAGCGGCGGCTTTTCGGCTCTTCACAAAAAAGCCGGGGGAGCAGGGCGCGTTAGAGGACGTGAGCGGCATGGAAGCAAATATTGCACGGCTGAACGCGCATTTTTCCTTCTTTGCCCGCTCACTCATGGCGAAGCCGTCAGCCTGCCGGAAAACTCTTGGAAAGTTCGAAAAGGCCGAACCCTTTCGAATTTACAAACATATCAGGCAGCGAGTACGGGTGGAGCGGGACGAATGAAAGCGGCAGGGAATCCGATTTTTCAGAGCAACAATCGTTTCCTTGCGGTTTTTGCGCCCGGAAATCTGAAAGATTTTTAGCAAAAACTGGCTGGGGCGGCTGGCGGGAGAGCAAGCTCCCCGTCCACGAGCCTGTCGAAAAGTTTTTAACAGGCTGTCATGGCGAAGCCATCAGCCTGCCGAAAAACCTTCGGAGAACTCGAAAAGGCCGAACCCTTTCGAATTTACAAATATATCAGGCAGCGTGTACGATGGGGGAAAGACGACTTTTTGCGGCAAAAGGGCTCATTTCCAGAGCCCAAATCGTTTCCTTGCGGTTTTTGCGCCCGGAAATCTGAAAGATTTTTAGCAAAAACTGGCTGGGGCGGCTGGCGGGAG
>CAKUAV010000144.1 GCA_934636425.1 uncultured Clostridia bacterium | reverse complement strand
GTTCTGGAATCAGGGCCGCACGCAGGAGATCAAGGAGCGCGTGCTGCATCTGTAAGGAATACGCTCAGAGAAGGCGGCTTTATGTACTACGGAAACATCAAAAAGACCGACATCGCGGATGGACTGGGCGTGCGGGTGAGCCTGTTCGTCTCCGGCTGCACCAATCACTGCAGGCACTGCTTTCAGCCCGAGACGTGGGACTTTCATTACGGCAGGCCCTTTACGGCCGAGACGGAAGAGGAGCTGATCAGGGCGCTCTCCCCGAGCTACATAAACGGGCTGACGCTTCTGGGCGGCGAGCCGTTCGAGCCGGACAATCAGCGCGCGCTTTTGCCGTTCGTCCGGCGCGTGCGCGCGGCCTTCCCCGACAAGGACGTGTGGTGCTACACCGGCTTTACGCTGGAGAAGGATCTGCTCGCGCAGGACGGCCGCGCTCATTGCGAGGCGACGGGCGAGCTGCTCTCGCTCATAGACGTGCTGGTGGACGGCCGCTTTGAGGAGGAGAAAAAGAGCGTCGCGCTCAAGTTCCGCGGCTCGAGCAATCAGCGCCTGATCGACCTCAGGGCGACGCTGAAAGAGGGACATATCGTCCTGCTGGACATTTGAATGAGCCATATCGCCGCCCGAATCGGATGGAGAACGTCCGCTTCGGGCGGCGATTTCTTTTGTTGACGCTGCGGCGGGATTATGTTATGATGAGCGTGAAAATATACGGAGCGGAGGATGCGCGCATGGCGGCTGAGATCATTGCAGTCGCGCGGGAAGCCTGTCCGGGGGCGCGGCTGATCGGCCGGCGTCATGAGGGCGCGGCCAACTGAAGCGAATGGTGGGAAAACGGCTGGTTTGAGACGCTGGAAAAGATACCGGCGCTGCCCTTTAACGGCGACGCTTATATCGGCGTGCGGCGGGAAGCGGGCGTTCATTGGATCGGTATGCTCTTTCCGGCGGGCACGGCGGTTCCCGAGGGTTTTGAGTTTGTCGATCTGCCGCCGGCGGACTATGCCGTGTGCTTCATCCGCGATGCGGAAGGGAGCGCGGCGCTTTATTCGCGTCAAACGCGGGAAGCGGACATTGAGCGCATCACGGCGCTGAGGGCTGCGCGTGCAGGGCGGCCGGTGGCTCGAGCGCTATAACTGCCCGCGCTTTACCGCGCCGGACGAACGGGGGCGCGTCGTGCTGGACTGGGCTGTCGATGTGGAAGCACCGGCAGGAGAATGAAGGCGATGCGCCTGAACGACGGACGGCTGACTGAGAAACCGTGTTTCCGGCACTTGGTGCGCCGCTCTGAGCCATTGACGGCGGGCGCGGGCGCGGCGGCAGACAGACCTGTTCGATGCTGCCGGGCGGAGGGAACGTGAGGCAAATAAGACTTAACAATAAAAAAGCGCGTCCGGACGATTGAAAGACTGCCCGCGCGTTTATATAATAAATATTGAGCGCAGCGGAGGAGAGGGCATGAAGCTGGACAAAATGGCGTGCGCCTGCAAGGGCGTGACATACCGGATGATCATCATGGCCGTGGACAGGGGCGCGCGGACGTTTGAAGAGGTGCAGAGCGCCACGCGCTGCGCGACCGGATGCCGCCGCTGCGAGGAATTTATCAGACACTTTGTCGCGGAACTGATTGCCGAAAAAGACAGAGCGTAACGGGAGGACGATGAAAGAATGTATTGCGTGAAGAAGGTTCAGAATGATCTTTACTGGGTGGGCGGCAGCGACCGCCGTCTGGCGCTGTTTGAAAACGTGTTCCCCATTCCGCGCGGCGTGTCCTACAACGCCTATGTGCTGCTGGACGAAAAGACCGTGCTGCTGGATACCGTCGATAAGAGCATATCCGATCAGTTCTTCGAGAACCTCGAGCACGTGCTGGACGGCCGCCCGCTCGATTACCTCATCGTCAATCACATGGAGCCCGACCACTGCGCCACGATGGGCGAGCTGGTGCTCCGCCATCCCGAGGTGAAGATCGTCTGCAACGCCCAGACGCTCAAGATGATCCATCAGTTCTTTAACTTCGACGTGGACAGCCGCGCCGTGCTGGTGAAGGAGATGGACACGCTCAATACCGGCCGCCACACGCTGGCCTTCGTCATGGCGCCCATGGTGCACTGGCCCGAGGCCATGGTGACCTACGATACGATCAGCCACACGCTCTTCTCCGCCGACGCGTTCGGCACGTTCGGCGCGCTGAACGGCAATCTCTTCGCCGACGAGGTGAACTTTGAAACCGAGTGGCTGGACGACGCGCGCCGCTACTACACCAACATCGTGGGCAAATATGGCCCGCAGGTGCAGAAGCTGCTCGAGAAGGCCGCGGGGCTGGAGATTGAAACCATATGCCCGCTGCACGGCCCCGTCTGGCGCGAGAATATCGGCTGGTTCATCGAAAAATATCAGCGCTGGAGCAGCTACACCCCCGAGGACGAGGGCGTGGTGATCGCATACGGCTCCATCTACGGCAACACCGAAAACGCCGCAAACGCGCTGGCCGCACGGCTGGGCGACGCGGGCGTGAAGAACATAAAGATGTACGATGTGTCCCAGACGCATCCTTCTGTGATCGTGTCCGAGGCCTTCCGCGCCAGCCATCTGGTGTTCGCCTCGTCCACCTACAATGCCGGCCTGTTCTGCAACATGGAGACGGCGCTGCTGGACGTCGCGGCGCACAATCTGCAGAACCGCACCATCGCGCTGATCGAAAACGGCACATGGGCGCCCGCCGCCGGCAAGGCCATGCGCGAAATTCTCGGCAGGCTCAAGAACTGCACGATTCTCGACAGGAGCGTGACCGTCAAATCCGCGCTCAAGGACAGCCAGGCCGCCGAGCTGGACGCGCTGGCGGACGCCATACTGGCCACGATGAAGCGGGGCGATGGGGTGGAGGAGGCGAAGAAGAGCGACTCCGACGCGCTGCACAGGCTCAGCTACGGCCTGTTCGTGCTGACCGCGCGCGAGGGCGAAAAGGACAACGGCTGCATCGTCAACACCGTGGCGCAGCTGACCGAATCGCCGCGCCGGGTGAGCGTGTGCGTCAACAAGGCGAATCTGACGCACGACATGATACTGCGCACCGGCGTGTTCAATGCCTGCGTGCTCAACGCCCGCGCGCCGTTCGAGCTGTTCAAGCACTACGGCTTCCAGAGCGGCCGCGACGTGAACAAATTTGAGAACGCCGATATGCCCCGCACGCAGAACGGTCTGGTCTATCTGACCGGCGTGGCCAATGCGGTGATCTCGGGCAATGTGGTCAAGACCATAGACTGCGGCACGCATACGCTGTTCATCGCCGATGTGACCGAGGCCGAGGCGCTGGACGATCTGCCGTCCATGACCTATGCCGACTACTTTGACCATGTGAAGCCCGCGCCCCAGATCAAGGCCGAGTCCGAAAGCGGCGAAAAGAAGACGAAATGGGTCTGCAAGATCTGTGGCTATGTCTATGAGGGCGACGAGCTGCCCGCCGATTTTATTTGCCCGCTGTGCAAGCACGGCGCGGAGGATTTTGAAAAAGTCGACTGATCGATCAACTGAAGGAGGAGAATACCATGGAAAGCAGCACACTGATCTGCAAATGCCGTCAGGTGACCTATGGGCGCATCGAGGACGCGATTCACGAGCACAACGATCTCAACGACGTGCTGAAGATCTTTGACGAAGTTCAGAAGGAAACCAACTGCTCGACCGGCTGCGGCGGCTGCCACGACAAGATTCTGGACATCATCGCCGACTTTTTGCAGCACTGACATGGAATGCGCGCTCCGGGGGAACAGCCCTCGGGGCGCGCTTTTTCTTGCGGCGCGGAAACGCCTGATTTTTTTGATCGAAAGTATTTTATGATTCACGCGGCGAAGGCGCGCGGCTGCGGACGGCTTCAAGGCAAAAGGGCAATGCAAAAGCGATGAAAAAATCAGCTTGCGGCGCGCGCTCTTTTGCGATAAAATGGATGGTGCAATCAGAAATGCGACGAGGTGACGATGCTATGACGAATCAGCTGCCCGAGAGCCTTTCCTGGGTCAATCGCTTCAAAAAGTATCCCGGCAATCCGATTCTGCGTCCGCAGGGCGGCGGCTGCGCGGCGGACGCGATATTCAATCCGGCGGCCATCGTTCACGACGGCAAGGTGAAGCTGCTCTGCCGCGCGATCAACATGGCGCGCCCGCGCCCGAAGGACAACTGGAGCGTGTCCTCGCTGGTGTGGGCCGAGAGCGACGACGGCTTTCACTTTAAGCTCGCCGACAGGCCGGCGTTCGATCCCGACGAGAACAGCCCCTATCAGGGCGGCTTTGAGGATCCGCGGCTGGTCGAAATCGACGGAAAGTATATACTGACGTTCACCGGCGTGAAGGACGTGGGTCATACGCCGGGCATGATGGCGATTTCGGACGATCTCGAGCACTGGGACGTGCTGGGCGAGGTGCTGCCCGGCCGCGCGATCGCCATCGTCAATCGGAAGATCGGCGGCAAATACTGGGCGTACTGGGGCAATGATCCCGCCGAGCATCTGGCGTGGAGCGAGGATCTGCGGACGTGGCACGTTCATGATCAGCCGGCGTTTGCGTCGCGCCCCGGCTGCTTTGACGGCCTTTTGTGCGAGGCCGCCGCCGCGCCGATCGTGACCGAGGACGGCATACTGCTCTTTTACAACGGCGCGGCCAGCCATGCCGACGCGCGCGCCTATGCCGAGCGCGTGCTGCCGATGTATGAAGCGCCGCATCAGTACAATCTCTATTCGACCGGCTGGGCGCTGTTCGACAAAAACGATCCCACGCGCCTGATTGCCCGCTGCGACCGGCCGATTCTCGAGCCGTATGAGATTTACGAGCTGTTCGGCATCGCCAATTATACGGTGTTCTCGCAGGGCTTTGTGGACTTCAAGGGCAAAAAGCTATTGTACTTCGGTTGCGCGGACATGCGCATCGGCGTGGCCGTGGCTGAATGACGGAATATAAATATGAAAGCATCTTCCGATACGGGTGGAATCGGGAGATGCTTTCGCGTATGTTTCGGCGATTTTGCGCCGCTCTTGTCGGAAACGGAAAGGGATATGGCGCGGCTGATGAGACGGCTCAGACCTCGTCCCAGATGCGGCGGGCGTTTGCCAGGCTCACGCCGGTGGCGTAGCGCGCGTCCTCAAGACCCTCGAATTCGACCGCGACGCAGCCGTCATAGCCGCTTTTCTTCAGCGCGCCGAGTATCGCGTATACGTCCAGATCGCCCTGCGCCAGAATCGCGCCGCGCAGATATTTCCCCGCGCGCGAGCGGAACCAGTGGCCGCCGCAGTCGAACTGCGTCGAATCGCCCGGATCGCGGGAACGGATGTAAAAGTCCTTCAGATGCACCATGCGGGTGCGCGCGGCCAGCGCCTGGCAGGCGGCGACGGGATCCTCGTCCACGCAGACGATGTTGCCGGTGTCCAGCAGCAGGCCGTAATTCGGATGCGCGACGCCGTTCAGTATCCGCTCCACGCGGTCGCAGCCATTGGCGAAGAAGCCGTGATTTTCAATCAGCGTCATGACGCCATGCTCGGCGGCGTATTCGCACAATTCGCGGGCGCTTTCGGTCAGCACGGGCAGCCAGCGGTCAAAATCGGTCAGCGTGTTTTGCGCCAGCGGCCGGCGGAAGGCGGTCACGTCGTGGCGCATGCGCGGCACGCCCAGCTCGGCGGCAATGTCGATTTCGTGCCGGATGCGCGCCTTCTCGGCGGCCAGCGCATCGCCCTCGCGGCACAGATCGGCCAATATGGAATAGTTGACCAGCTCGACGCCCGCGTCCTGCGCGCGCCGGCGCACGGATTTGATCAGAGATGCGTCGATCTTTCCGGTCGCGGGGTCGTCAAAGCGGAAGGCGAAGGGCACCAGCTCGAGACAGTCCGCACCCTGACGCGCCGCCCAGTCTATGCACTCGAGGAGCGTCATGCGCCCCTGCTCGATTTCCCGATCCAGACAATAGGAACTCATGCCGATTTTCATAGCGTATGCCCTCTTTCTGCATTATATAATGTAGGAACTCAAAATGCGGACGTTTCGAATTCGCTGAAGAAGCCCTCTGTGGGCGGCGCGGCGTTTTCCTTGCGCTGTATGACCATCGCCGCCAGCTTTGAGCCGGCGCGCACCGCCGTTTTGAGCGGCAGACCGCGCGTCAAGCCCATGACCGCGCCGGAGAGGAACGCGTCGCCCGCGCCGGTGGAATCGACCAGCCGACAGGGACGCGCGGGGCAATGCCCCGATTCGCCAGTGCGCGCGTCGAAATAAACAGCGCCCTGAGGGCCCATCGTGACGATCATTGAGACGAGGCCGGCTTTTTCCATTTCGCCGGGCAGCAGCGTGAGCAGCTCATCCGGCTTGAGCACGGTCAGGTCGCGCCCGAAAAGCCGCCCCGCTTCAATTTCATTGCAGATAAAGCAGTCGACGCGCCTGAGAAAGTCCGTCCGGCGCAGGATGACGCCCATATTGCCCACGATGACGTAAACCTTCTTATTATACCGCTCAGCCAGGTGAAGCAGCGCGTCGGCGAGGCGCTCGTTCATGTCGATTTCGAGTATCAGGCTGTCGCAGTCTCGGATAATCTCTGCGCCGCGCTGCGCAATGAGCTGCTCGAGCGCCGAAAAATCAGGCTGATGCGAGACGGAACCCGCCAGATCGCCGTGATCGTCGAAAACGGCCAGCCATTTGCCCATGGCGTTCTCGGCGGAAATCAGATAATCGGTGTTGACGCCGGTCTGGCGCAGACGATTGCGCAGCGACTGGGCATGCGAGGAGTAGTCGACCGAGCTGACAAAGCTGCAGGGCATTCCCAGCGCGCCGAAATTTTCCGCGACATTGCGCGCCACGCCGCCGTCGGCAAACTCAACCGTGCCGATGTTGGTGCCCGTGGGAGAGTAAGGCCCGAATGGGTAGCCCTTGATGTCCAGAAAAACCGCGCCGACAATGGCTGTGCCGATCATAAAATGCGCCTCTTTCATGACTGAATCTGGAAATATCTGCTCAAATCATACCATGAACCGCGGCGCTTTGCAAGGAAATGACGCGGATTTTGACTTAAAAAGCGGCGCTGCGGGCCTTGAAATGTGTTATATCAATGCAAAACATGACTCAAAGCGCGGAAAAATCGCGAAGCAAGGAGCACGGCGGCAAAAATAGGATGGCGAAACGCTAATGTTCGTGTTTTTCGCAGAAATACAGAGCATTGCAGTTGTGTGGGCGCTGTGAACGGCCGGAAAACACGAATGATATGTGGCATAACAATCACAAAAATGCGCATAAACACGAACAAAACACCTAAAATTCATGCACAAAAAAGGGGCGAAAGAATCAAAAAATTTTTTTGAGAAATTGCGCGAAAAACGACATAAAACTGGCCATTATAATAGGAAGGAACAAAAGCGAAAAAAGATGAAAAAAAGGCTTGACAAAAGCGGGGGAAGTGGGTATAATAGTCAATGTTGTCGCGAGGGGCGCGAGCGAGAGCGAGCGGCCGGACGGCGACAGAGCGATCCTTGAAAACGATATAGAGAAGTAAGAGCAGAAAGAACAGTCAGATTCCGAACGAGTAAGAA
>CAKUAV010000143.1 GCA_934636425.1 uncultured Clostridia bacterium | reverse complement strand
GCCCCAGCGTACTCCCCGCGGAAAGCATTACAAGGCCAATAGGATTGTGCAAAACGTACTTACGCCGCGCCGCCGATTCCGTTTCCTCGTACTCTCGTTTCCCCGTCAGGATCGCCTGCAAGAAACGCACAATCCTGAAGTGAACCCATAAAGTTTGATAACCCCATATCGCCGCGAGAACGTACGAATGGCGATCCCGACCCACGGCGGAACAGAAAACGCAACCTCCCGCAAGCCGTCCTGTTTGGCGCTCAGCGTCAAACAGCAGGCGTGAGACGAGCGCAAAACCTCTCAATAGAAACATATGGCAGGCCTAACCCAGGCGCAAAACGCCCCAACAGAACCGTACCGCCGCGCAGAACAGCCCCCGCGCGCACAAACGCCTGTGCCGGAGCTGAAACCGGCCAGATGCAGCCCTTCGCCGGCGCACCATTCACGATCCCATGAAACAGAATATCATTTCTTCGCGTCAGCGCGGAACGGCATTGAAGCCCCGCACGTCATCCCGCCGCCTCGCCGCAAAAAAGCTCCCTGCATAAAAGGTAGACACTCCGCTTTAACGCGCGGCAGGAGCAAAGAAAGAGATGTTCATATACCGCGTGTTAAATGACTCTAAACGGCTGATTTTGACGGGTTGCACCGTTCGATAATGCAGAAAAATGTAAAAACGGCGGTTTGACGCCTCTGAAAATGACGCTTTTTGATGGACGAAACCAAAACTTTGCCTGATTTACGGTATATTAACTTGCAATTCAGAGCCATCAGCGTATAATGATACACATCAAATCGGCAAGTCGCCGATGAAAGAGGAGGGTTCCCACATGAGAAAAATGGGAAAAATGGTAGCTTTGATGGTAGCCCTGATGATGGTCTTCTCCTGCGCCGCGCTGGCGGAGGAAGATACGATTAAGATCGGCGGCATCGCGCCGCTGACCGGCACCGTGGCCAACTACGGCCTGCTCGTGCAGAACGGCGTCAACACCTATATCGATGAAATCAACGAAAACGGCGGCATCGACGGCAAAAAGGTCGTCATCGAGTGGATGGACGACACTGGCGACGCGGTTGAGGCCACCAACGCCTACAACACCCTGGTGAGCGACGGCGTGGCCGCCGTCATCGGCCCGGTCACCACCACGCCCACGCTGGCCGTGGCTTCTCTGGCCGCCAAGGACAACATGCCCATGATCACCGCGTCTGCCACCGCCTACGCCGTGACCGACGCCGGCAGCAACGTCTTCCGCGCCTGCTTCCTGGATCCCTATCAGGCGGGCATCATGGCCGAGTACGCCGTGAGCAGCCTGGGCGCCAAGACCGCCGCCATACTGTACGACAACACCGATTCCTACTTCATCGGCCTGTACGAGGGCTTCACCGAGAAGGCCAAGGAGCTGGGTCTTGAAATCGTCGCGACCGAAACCGCCGTTTCCGGCGACGCGGACTACACCGCGCAGCTGACCAAGATCGCCGACGCCGAGCCGGACGTCGTGTTCGTCTGCTACTACTATGAGGACGCCGCGCTGATCCTGCGCCAGGCCAAGAACGACGTGGGCGTTGAGGCCACGCTGATCGGCGCCGACAGCTGGAGCGGCATCGCTGCTCAGCTGGAGGACGAGCCCGAGCTGCTGGACGGCACCGCCTACTGCGATTCCTTCTATGCCGACGACGACGATGAAACCGTCAAGAGCTTCGTCGCCCGCTTCACCGACAGCCACAACGGCACCGCGCCTCAGGGCTTCAACGCGCTGGGCTATGATGCGGCCAAGATCATGCTGACCGCCATCGCCAATGCGGGCAGCACCGACAAGGACGCCATCATCGCCGCGCTGAAGGCCACCGATCTGGACTGCGCGACCGGCCACATCACCTTTGACGATCACAACGACCCGATCAAGTCCGTGTGCGTCATGGGCTTTGAAAACGGTCAGCTCAAGCTGCTCGACAAGATCGCGCCTTCCAAGTAAGCGGAGCCATTCGGGATAAGTCAATGGGGAAAGAGGAGCCGTGCGCTTCTCTTTCCCCTGTTGTGGTACATGGGAATAACCGTTCGGGGGGAAGAATATGCAACTGATCCTGCAGAATCTGATCGGCGGCCTGCAAATGGGCAGCATCTATGCGCTGATCGCACTGGGCTACACGATGGTTTACGGCATTGTAAAGCTCATAAACTTTGCCCATGGCGACGTCATGATGGTCGGCTCCTATGTCGTCTACTGGGTTATGACCACCAGCGTGATCACCGCGCTGTCGCAGACAAACCCTGCCGTCGCCATCACGCTGGCGGTTCTGGCAGGCGTTGTGTTCTGCATTGTTCTGGGCGTACTGATGGACAAAATCGCCTATAAGCCGCTGCGCAGCGCGCCCCGCATCTCCGCGCTGATCACGGCCATAGGCATTTCCATGACGCTGCAGATTACAATTCAGCTGATATTCGGCAGCAGCCAGCTCAAATTCCCGAACATCATCCCCAGCGTCGTGCTGTTCAAGGTCGGCCGCAAGCCGGTCAAGCTGCTCGAGGTGCTCACGACCGTGATCTCCATCGCGCTGATGATCGGCCTCAATTTCTTCGTCAAAAAGACGCGCACCGGCAAGGCCATGCGCGCTGTCTCCGAGGATCAGGGCGCGGCTCAGCTGATGGGCATCGACCACAACAAGATCGTCTCGATCACATTCGCCATAGGCTGCGGTCTGGCGGCCGTGGGCGCTGTGTTCTATGCGCAGAAGGTCGTCTACATAAAGCCGCTTCTGGGCTCCATGCCCGGCCTCAAGGCGTTCGTCGCGGCCGTGCTGGGCGGCATAGGCTCGATCCCCGGCGCCGTGCTGGGCGGCTTCATCATAGGCATCGCCGAGACGTTCATGAAATACTATGCCAGCGACTATGTGGACGCGCTGGTGTTCGGCATACTGATCCTTGTGCTGCTGTTCAAGCCCTCGGGCATCATGGGCCACAAGGTTCGTGAAAAGGTGTAAGGGGGAATGGACGATGAAGAAAAACAGACGCTTTTCAACCGCGCTGAACGTCGTCGCGATTGCCCTGACATACACTGTGCTGCGTCTGGCGCTCACCGCGTCGGGCAATCGCTCCATTGAAAACCTGCTCGTGCAGGTGAGCTTCAACATCATCATGGTGGTCAGCCTGAATCTGGTCACCGGCATACTGGGCGAGCTGACGCTGGGCCACGCCGGCTTCATGGCCGTGGGCGCGTACACCTCGGCGATCATGACCTCGCTCGTGTTCCCGCAGAGCATCGCCTATTTTCCGCTGGCGCTGCTCGCCGGCGGCCTTGTGGCGGCGCTGTTCGGCTATCTGATCGGCATACCGGCGCTGCATCTGAACGGCGACTATCTGGCCATCATCACGCTGGGCTTTGGCGAAATCATACGCGTGCTGATCAACACCGTCTTTTCCCCGTGGACGGGCGGCGGCAAGAAAATGTTCAACATCGCGCTCTACACCGGCTTTACAAACGCGTTCTGGATCATGGTCATATGCGTGGCGCTGATCTATATGCTCAGCTGGTCGCGTCAGGGCCGCGCGATCATCGCCATTCGCGAAAACGAGGTGGCGGCCGACGCGTCCGGCGTGCCTGTGACGCGCTATAAGGAAATGGCGTTCACAATCGCCGCGTTCTTCGCCGGCATTGCGGGCGGCCTGTACGCCCACAGCATAGGCGTTCTCGATCCGGCCAAGTTCGATTTCAACGCGTCGATCGACTATCTGGTCATGGTCGTGTTCGGCGGCATGGGCTCGGTCACCGGCTCCATCATCGCCGCGACGGGCCTGACGCTCGTTCAGTTCTTCATGGCGAAGCTGGTCGAGTACCGCCAGCTGGCCTACGCGCTGCTGCTCATCGTCATGATGATATTCAAGCCCAGCGGCCTGCTCGGCGTGTGCGAGTTCTCGCTGACCGGCGCGATCACGCATTTCTTCCCGAAGTTCGGCGCGTTTGCCGACAAGATGGAGCAGAAGCTCAAGCGCCATCACGCCAACCCGATTCCGCCGGACGTGCCCTATTACGAGTATGACGTGACCAACAACAAGCCCGTGCTGGAAACAGTCGATCTGGGCATCCGCTTCGGCGGCCTTCAGGCGGCGCAGGGCGTGAACATAAAGCTGTCCGACAATGAGATCGTCGGCCTGATCGGCCCCAACGGCGCGGGCAAGACCACCGTGTTCAATATGCTGACCGGTGTGTATCAGCCCACCGAGGGCGACGTGAAGCTGCTGGGCGAGTCGATCGTGGGCAAAAAGACCTTCCAGATCACCTATGCGGGCATTTCGCGCACATTCCAGAACATCCGCCTGTTCAAGTCGATGACGGTGCTGGAGAACATCAAGGTCGCGTTCCAGAGCCGAATGCACTACACCATGCTGGACGGCGCGCTGCGCGATACCTATTTCGACCGCGAAGAGGACGGCTGCGATCAGCGTGCGCGCGAGCTTTTGAGCGTGTTCGGCATGGAGAGTCTGGCCGACGTCAACGCCAATTCGCTCTCCTATGGCCAGCAGCGCAAGCTGGAGATCTGCCGCGCCATGGCCTCGAACCCGAAGGTGCTGCTGCTGGACGAGCCGGCGGCCGGCATGAACCCGATCGAGACGCAGGAGCTGATGCAGACAATCGAGACGATCCGCGACCGCTTTATGGTCACGATTCTGCTGATCGAGCACGATATGAAGCTGGTCATGGGCATCTGCGAGCGCATATATGTGCTGAATTACGGCCGCATCATCGCCGAGGGCACGCCGGCCGAGATCAAGGAAAACAAGGAAGTCATCACGGCCTATCTGGGCGCGGACAGCGAGGAAAAGGAGGGCGCGTAAATGCTGAAGGTTGAAAATCTGAACGTCTATTATGACGCCATCCACGCGCTCAAGGACGTGAGCTTCGAAGTCAGGCAGGGCGAGATCGTGACGCTGATCGGCGCCAACGGCGCGGGCAAAACCACCACGCTGCACACGGTGTCCGGCCTGATCCACCCCAAGAGCGGCAAGATCGTCTTTATGGACAAGGAGATAGAGCGCGTCGAGGCGCACAACATCCTCAAGATGGGTCTGGCGCAGGTGCCGGAGGGACGGCGCATTTTCGCGCAGATGAACGTGCAGGAAAACCTCGAGATGGGCGCGTTCACGCGCAGGGATCGCGCCGGAATAGGCCGCGACATGGACTGGGTGTTCGAGTGCTTCCCGCGCCTGAAGGAGCGCCGCAAGCAGCTGGCGGGCACGCTGTCCGGCGGCGAGCAGCAGATGCTGGCCATGGGGCGCGCGGTGATGTCCGCGCCGAAGCTGATCATGCTCGACGAGCCGTCCATGGGTTTGTCGCCGATACTGGTGACTGAGATATTCAAGATCATCGAGAAGCTGAAGGAGCAGGGCGTGACTGTGCTGCTGGTCGAGCAGAACGCGAAAATGGCGCTCTCGATTGCCGACCGCGCCTACGTTCTGGAGACCGGCCGCATTGTGCTGGAGGGCAACGCCCGCGACCTGCTCAACAACGACGATGTGAAAAAGGCCTATCTCGGCAACTGAGCGGGCAGTGCCCGCATCCACTCCGCTTCGCGCACGGCGGGCAGTGCCCGCATCCACTCCGCTTCGCGCGTTGCAACCCGACTCTTCGCCGCTTGGGGGCGCTTCGAGTCTGGACGTTGGCGCGAATTGATATCATCGCTATACAGCACGACTTGCCCGACCATAAATCAGAGTCGGGCAAGTCTTTCCTTATTCCCGGGTTTTGCGAGGCGTTCGTTCTTCCATTGCAACGGTATCGCTTTTTGAAGCCTTGTCGGCAGTGCCGACGGCCACTCCGCTCCGCGCACGGCGGGCAGTGCCCGCATCCACACCGCTTCGCGCGTTGCAACCCGGCGGCTGTGCCGCTTCCACATTTTCCGCGCCGCTTGGGGGCGACTTGAGTCTGGACGTAGGCGCGAATTGATATCATCGCTATACAGCCCGACCTGACCGGCCAGCCGCAGTGCGGCCTCCGCTTATCAGAGCCGGTCAGGTCTTTCCGTGTGTTTAGGCGACGGCGGGGCGCGGGAACGCTGATTCGGGGATTGCGCTTGCTGAATGGAAAGCACGGAGACATTATCGCTGTGATGTTCGGGGCGGCTCGCCGTCAGCGCCGGTTCCACTTTCTGCCGCGCAGGGCAGGACAGCGTAGCGCCATACAGATCGATCCTGCCGAGCGACTGAAGCGCGGCTTCCGCCATGAGACTCGGCAGCGGCTTTTCTCCGCCTGTCGCCGCACAATAGAATATCATATCTGCGCACGGTTCGACCCATTCGGCCATCAATGACGCCGAACGGGTCGTTTTGTTTTTGTGAAGAGAATCAGTTTTTATGCGGCTGCGGATTGAGGGCGGCGCTTCAATCTTGAGCGTATCGGCGGCATAAAGCGCGAAAAGCGGGGGATAATGGAACATATTGAAAATGATTCTTCTCAAAAGGAGTATAACCGTATGCGGCTGAACAACACGATGGACGACACATGGGAACGCCACGAAGCGCCGCTGGACGACCGGGCCATGGGGCAGCATATGCGCGCGCTGGCCGTGACGCTGAATGTCGACGGGCGCGCGCTGCTGGACGTCGCGCCGGCGCAGGCGTTTTCGGACATGATGACCGCGGCGCTGCAGCTGAGCGCGCAGAGTGAATCGCCGGGCGCAGCGCTCGAGTGGCTGTGCGAAAACGGCCGGCTGGCACAGTCCTATATCTCAGCGCTTCTGCCGGAGGGACGCGGCGTTTTGCTGCCGTCGAAGGGCGGAAAGACACGCATACAGAGCCTGCTGACCGAGCTGGTGCGCCACAGCGACGCGGCGATAGACGAGCGCAGGCTGTGCGCCTGTCTCAGCGCGTTCGACGAGGTGCGCGCGCTGGAGATGAACGAAATCTGGGCCGCGCCGCCCGCGCTGGCGGCCGTGCTGATGCGCGCCTGCCTGTCGGCGGGGGAGCGCGCCGTATCGGCTGAGCGCGAGCGGATTGCGGCGGCGCAGTGGGCGGAGGCGGGCGCTGACCTGACCGCGTCCGCACTTGTGAGGCGTTCCGGCGCGTTCTTTGAGGGCGCGCTGCACTTTTTGCGCGAGCAGGATCAGCCCGACCGGCTGGCGGCGCTGAAAAAATGGCTGGACGAGCGCGGCCGCCCTGCCGAGCAGCTCTGCGCACTGGAGCGCCGCGCCCAGTCGCTTGACCGGCTGCGGCTCGATCATGCGCTCTCGACGCTGCGCATGCTCTCGGCCATAGAGTGGAACCGCTGCTTTGCCGCCGTCAGCCGCACGGAGCAGACGCTGCGCCGGGATCCCTCCGGCACATATCCCCGCATGGACGAGCAATCGCGCGCACAGGTGCGCGAGCGCATTGTCAGGCTGTCCGCGCGCTCCGACATCGGCGAGAACACATTTGCCGCCGCCGCGCTGATCGCCGCCGAGAACGACGAGGGGCTTCGGCGCGAGATTACATGGTGGCTGGCGACCGACGAGGGCACGCGGGCGCTGCTGCGCGGCATGGGCGTGCATATTGCGCGCGTTCCCATGGTGCATCCCGATCCACAGGCGCGCATTTACCGCATGGCTCTGCTGATAACGGCGCTGATACTGACGCTGTTTGCGGGAAAATATGTCGGATGGTGGGCAATCTGCGCGCTGCCCTGCCTGCTC
>CAKUAV010000142.1 GCA_934636425.1 uncultured Clostridia bacterium | reverse complement strand
AGTTTGAAGTATTTCCTACATTATGGGATAAATGGAATCCCTGCCAAATCTATGTGATGGGAATATGACAAATTCCAATTTGCCAGACGGCCCCCGCCGCGCAAACGCCCAGTCCCCCCCTATGAAGAGAAGCGCCGCTTTCGTATGCGAACGCTTCTTTTTGCTATAAGCGGCCCATTAGCGGGTCGGCACTTGGCACGCCGCGTTCTATATTTCGTTCGAAACGCGCACAGGCATTGATGGATAATTCGGGTTTGTGCGGGCAACGGAGACTTGCGCAAACATCGCAATAACCGCTATCCCCAAACAGCCGCACTCTTCCCCGCAGCACCCGGGTAGACGGAAGACCCGGCCGGCTCCAATTTATGGTTTGGCGGGTCGGGCTGTATATCGATCATAGCAACACGCGCCAACGTCCAGACTCGAGCCGCCCCCAAGCGGCGCGGAGTCGGGTTGCAGCGCGCGAAGCGGGGAGGAAACCGCACAGCGGCTGGCCGGTCAGGTCGGGCTGTATAGCGATCATACCAACACGCGCCAACGTCCAGACTCGAAGCGCCCCCAAGCGCTGAAGAGTCGGGTTGCAGCGCGCGAAGTGGTGTGAAAGCACCCCCACTGCCCTCCAGACTGCGCCAAGAAGTCCAGTCTCCCTCGACTCTCTTCATTTGATTTACGGTGTGAATACGTTTTACGCGGCGAAAGACTTGTACGCTTTACCGAACGCCACAATACCCTCTATTTCCGAATCGCCGCACCCACACTCTGTAACACCCGGGGACACGGAAAGACCCGCCCGGCTCCAATTTATGGCCGGGCGGGTCGGGCTGTATATCGATGTTACCTACACGCTCCAACGTCCAGACTCGAAGCGCCCCCAAGCGCTGAAGAGTCGGGTTGCAGCACGCGAAGCGGTCTGGCCGCGGACACTGCCCGTCCTCCCCACCCTCACCCGGATACACAGAAAGACCCGCCGAACTCCAATCTATGGTTTGGCAAGTCGTGTGGCATTGCGCGGCAGCAAGTAAAACCGGCACTGCTCGCCGCCACCCGGGTACACGGAAAGACCCGCCCGGCTCCAATTTATGGCCGGACGGGTCGGGCTGTATTGCGATCATATCAACACGTACAATCGGAGACCTGCCTGACTCTGACCTATGGTCAGGCAGGTCGTGTTGTATTGAGCGGCAGCAAGCGGAAGCCGGCACTGCCGGCCGGGTTGCATGCGCGAAGCGGTGTGGATGCCGCACTGCGGCCTCAGGCTTTGACGGACGTGCCGTCGGGCAGACGGGCCAGCAGCCAGCGCGGCTGTTTGCTGTCGGTGGGATATTTCTTGGCCGCCTCCAGATTGACCTCGACGCCCCAGCCGGGTCTGTCGTTCGCCCAGACAAAGCCGTCCTTGATCTGCGCGCAGCCCTCGAAGATCTCCTGCACGCGCTCGTCGGTCTCCATGCCGCACCACTCTTGAATGCCGAAGTTGGTGGTGGTCAGGTCAAGATGCACGTTCGCCATGTGGCCGATGGGCGAAACGTCGCCCGGGCCGTGCCAGGCCGTGCGCACGCCGAACGGCTCGCAGTAGGCCGCCAGCTTGCGCGCCGGGGTCACGCCGCCGATCTGGGAGACATGGCAGCGGATGTAGTCGATCCAGCGGTGCTCGACCAGCGGCTGCCACTCCATGGGATTGTTGAACAGCTCGCCCATGGCCAGCGGCGTGGCGCAGGAAGCGCGCAGCTTCTCGAACCACATGCCCTGCTCCGGCGGCAGCGCGTCCTCGAGGAAAAACGGGCGATACTGCTCCAGCTCGCGCGCCAGACGCATCGCGTCCACCGGCGTGAGGCGCTCGTGAACGTCGTGGCACAGCTCGATCTCGTCGCCGAACTTCGCGCGGACGTGCTCAAAGAGCGCCGGCACGGAGCGCAGATACTTCAGCGAATCGAAATACGCGCCGTCCTCGCTGCCCTCGGGCGTGTGCAGATAGGACTGCTTTCCGCCGTAGCCGCCGTACTGTATGCGCAGATACTGATAGCCCTGCTCGATGAACGCCGCCACGGTCTCGTCCACACGGCCGAAATCGTCGCCGCCCGCATGGCGGTAGACCGGCACGGCCTTGCGCACCTTGCCGCCCCACAGCTGCCACACCGGCATGTTGGCAACCTTGCCCGCAATGTCCCACAGCGCCATGTCGCAGCCGGAAATCGCGTTGTTCAGCACCGGGCCGTTGCGCCAGTAGGACGAATTCATCATGACCGACCAGATGTCGTTGATCGCCAGCGCGTCGCGGCCGACCAGCAGCTGATCCATGTACTCGCGGATCGCCGTCACGACCGCCCTGTGGCGCTGGGTAAACGTCGCGCAGCCGTAGCCGTACAGGCCGGGCTGATTGGTGTCAATGCGCACGACGATCAGATTCTGACCCTGAGGGCAGGTCTCTATCGCGCTGACCTTGGTGATTTTGATATCAGACATGGTTTTGTTCCTCCTCGTTTTTCATCATCTCTTCATAAGCCGCGCGCACAAAGCCGAAATCGACCGGATGCGGCTCGGCCCAGCCCTCGGGCTGCCCGGGCAGCGTCATGCCGCCGTCCACGCACAGCGACTGGCCCGTTATGTAATTCGCCTGATCCGAAATCAGGAACGCCGCCGCGTGAGCGATGTCCTCCGGCTCGCCGCGCCGCCCCGCGGGGATCAGATTGGCGTAGGGGTATTTGAGCTTCGTGTCGTCCACCGCGCGCACATTGATCGCGCCGGGGGCGATGCAGTTGGCGCGTATGCCGTAGGGCGCCAGCTCGATCGCCAGCGACTGGCAGGATCGCTCGATCGCCGCCTTCATGCCGCCGTAAAAGAAATCGTTCGTGTTGGCCTGCCGGCCGTGTATCGACGTGATGAACAGAAGCGCGCCGCGCGTCTTCGTGCGCACCATCAGCCGCGCCGCCGCGCCCGCCGTCAGCATCTGCGCCAGATACAATTGCCGCCCCATGGCGCTCATCCACTCGGCGGTGGCGGTGAGTATGCTCCTGCGGCCGTCGTGCGCGCCGTTCATGATCGCCGCGTCGAGCGCGCCGAAGTCCTTCTCGACAGCGCGCAGCAGCCTTTCGGGCGCCTGTATGTCGTCGAAATCCGCCTGATAGACTTCGCAGCGCCGCCCCATGGCCTCCACGCGCCGCTTCACATCCAGCGCGCCCTCCTCATATCCTCGATAGCTGATCGCCAGATCATAGCCCGCTTCGGCCAGCTCCAGCGCAATGCCCTGACCGATGCCGCGCGAGGCGCCGGTCACCAGAGCCGTTCTGATACGCTCCATATTCCACCCTCCGGTTCGTTTGATTGATGAACTGACCCGCCTCGTCCTGCGGGAAAAAGCCGGAAAATGTTTTCTCTTCATGAACTTCGTGTTCATTATAGCACGCGCCGCAGCGCATGGCAACATTCTTTTTCCGCGTTTTTTTCAGCCCAAATCGCTGATTTACGCGCTCTTTTGAAAAGCGATTATCCCCGTTATCCACAAGCGATTGTGGACAGCGGGGATAACCCACACCATATTCAGTTTCAGCGTCAGTGTTCAAACTGCGCTCTGTAAAGCTGCGCGTAAAAGCCGTCCTTTGCCAGCAGCTCGCCGTGCCGCCCCTGCTCCACAATGTCGCCGTCCCGCACGACCAGTATGTTGTCGGCGTTCTCGATTGTGGACAGCCTGTGCGCTATGACGAAGCAGGTCTTGCCGCGCATCAGCTCGATCATGGCGTCCTGAATGGCCTTTTCGGTCTGCGTGTCGACATTGGACGTCGCCTCGTCGAGAATCAGCATGCCCGCGTCCAGCAGCATGGCGCGCGCTATAGTCAGCAGCTGCTTCTGCCCCTTCGATATGTTGCCGCCGTTTTCCGAGAGCACCGTGTCGTAGCCGTCGGGCAGCTGCTCGACGAAATGATCGATCTTCGCCAGACGCGCGGCGCGCATCACGTCCTCGCGCGTGGCGTTCGGATTGCCGTAGACCAGATTTTCGTACACCGTGCCGCCAAACAGCCAGGTCTCCTGGAGCACCATGGCGTAGCGCGCGCGCAGATCGCCGCGCCTGATGTGCCCAATATCGTTTCCATCCACCGTGATTAAGCCGCTGCTGGGATCATAAAAGCGCATGAGCAGATTGATGATCGTGGTCTTGCCCGCGCCGGTCGGGCCGACGATGGCGGTCACCGAGCCGGGGCGCGCGCTGAGCGAGAGGTCGCGCAGTATCACGCGCCCGATCTCATAGCCGAACGCGACATGATCGATGCGCACGTCGCCCCGCGTCCGGGGCAGAGGCAGCGCGTCCGGCGCGTCCGGCTTTTCGCTCGGCTCGTCGATCAGGCGGAACACGCGCTCGCCCGCCGCGAAGGCCGACTGCAGCTCGGCGATGATGTTGGCCACCTCGTTGATCGGCCCGGAAAACTTGCGCGAATACAGCACGAACGACGAGATCTGCCCCAGCGTCATGCGGCCGAAGAAGAACAGCAGCGCGCCGAACATGCTCACCAGCGACAGCGACAGATTGTTGATGAAGTTGACCGTCGGGCCGGTGACGCTGCCGTAATAGTCGGCCTCGTAATAGGCGGTCACGGCCTGCTCGTTCTTTTCGTCAAAGCGGCCGATCATGGTCTCCTCCTGACGATAGGCCTTTGTGGTCTTGAGGCCGGACACCATCTCCTCCACGAAGCCGTTGAGCTCGCCCAGCGCGCGGGAGCGCCTGCGAAACAGCGGCCGCGTGCGCGATGTGATGTATTTCGTCAGGAATATCGACAGCGGCACAGTCACAACGAACACGAGCAGCAAGAGCGGCGAGAGCCGGAGCATCATCAGGAGCGAGCCGACCACCGTCACAACGGAGGAGAGTATCTGCACCACGTCGTGAGAGAGCGACGTGTTCACCGTGTCTATGTCGTAGCTCAGCTTGCTGAGTATGTCGCCTATGGCGTGCGAATCGGTATAGGCGATGGGCAGGCGCGACACGCTCTCGAACGCGTCCTGGCGCATCCTGACGACGATCTTCTGCGAAATGGTCATCATCAGCACCGATATGCCGTAGGACAGCGCCGAGGAGACGATATAGAACACGATCATCAAAAGCGCATAGTGGAACACGCGCTCGAACTGCACCTGCCCCGGCCCCACGATCGCGTCGATCGCGCTGCCCGACAGGCTCGGCCCGATCAGCGCCAGCATATTGGACAGCAGCGTGAGCGCCAGCGCCGCCGCCAGAGGCCATTTGTACTTGAGCAGATAGTGTCCCAGCTTTTTGAGTATGTACTTCGTGTCCCGCGCGCCGCCCTCGGGCGCGACATATGTCTTGGGGCCGGCCATCATGCCCGTTCCCTTAGGCACAGCGATCGCCTCCCATCTGAGTGCGCGCAATGTCCAGATAGGCCGGACAGCTCTTCATCAGCTCTTCATGCGTGCCCGCGCCGATCACGCGCCCCTCGTCCAGCATGAGAATGCGCGTGCAGTGCGCGATCGAGCTGACGCGCGAGGACACCAGCACGCTGGTCACGTCCGAATAGTCCCGCGCCAGCGCAAGGCGCAGATCCGCGTCTGTGCGGTAGTCCAGCGCGCTCGAGCTGTCGTCCAGCACCAGTATGTCGGGTCTGCCCGCCAGAGCGCGCGCAATGAGCAGCCGCTGCCGCTGTCCGCCGGAGAGATTCGCCCCGCGCGTGAGTATGTGCTCGTCCAGCCCGTGCTCAAGCTCCCGTATAAAGCCCGCCTGCGCGTCGTCAATCGCGCGCTCCATCGCCGCGCCGTCAACGCTGCGCCCCAGCGTGATGTTTTCCCGCGCGCTGGCCGAGAACACAGCGTCGCTCTGGAATGCCACGCCGAACATGCTGTGCAGCTCATCGGGATCGATCGAGCGCACGTCGCGCCCGTCAATCAGCACGCGGCCTGAATCCGCGTCGTAAAAGCGCATGAGCAGATTGACGATCGTGCTCTTGCCCGAGCCGGTCGCGCCGATCAGGCCGAGCGATTCGCCGCGCCGCAGCTTAAACGATATGTGCTCCACGGCGGGCTTTCGCTTGTTGTAGGAAAACGTCACGTCGTCAAACTCGACGTGATATTCCGCGTCGCCCCCGGGCGCGTCCACGCAGGCCAGATCCTCGGGCATATCGAGTATCTCGGCAATGCGTCCCGCCGAGGCGTTCGCGCGCGAAAACATGACGAACAGGCGCGTCAGCCCCATCATGGCGTTGGCAATGATCGTAAAATAGCTCAGAAAGGCCACGATGACCGCCGGGCTCATCCGCGCGCCATTCACGCGATACGCGCCCAGCACGATCACCGCCACCATGCCCAGATTGAGCAGCACGTTCATGATCGGCTGACCCAGCCCCATGACCATGCCGGATTTCAGCTCGTGCTTCGATACGGTCTCGTTCTGCCCCTTGAAGCGGCCGATTTCGTATTCT
Organism: uncultured Clostridia bacterium; assembly: GCA_934636425.1. Classification (GTDB taxonomy): domain Bacteria; phylum Bacillota; class Clostridia; order Christensenellales; family Aristaeellaceae; genus Firm-10. The sequence continues at coordinate 1,303 of CAKUAV010000142.1, read as the reverse complement.
CCTCGGGAAAGCGCCTTTATGACGCGCGCGCCCGTGATGTTCTCGCGCACAATGCGCACCAGCGCGTCCACGCTGCTCTGCAGCCGCCAGAACAGCGGAACGCCCTTCATCGATATGAGCGTGGCCGATGCGCCGATCAGCGGCACCACGCAGAGCAGTATCAGCGTCGAGGGCACGTCGAGCGTGAGCGTCATCAGCAGCCCGCCGATGAGCAGTATCGGCGCGCGCACGCCCAGCCGCTGCGCCCGGCCGACGATCTGATGGATGTTGTATGTGTCGGTGGTCAGGCGCGAGACCAGAGACGACACGCCGATTTTGTCGATCTGCGCACAGCTCAGATAGGCGATGCGCCGATACAGGCTGTGGCGCACCGCGCGCGTCACGTCCCGCGCGACCGCCGAGGCCATGCGGTTGGCGATCACATTGCCGGCGATGCACATCATTGAGCAGAGAAACATCAGCCCGCCCCACATGAATATCGGCCCCATGCGCCCCTGCGGCACCACCTTTTCGATCATATAGGACAGTATCCAGGGCAGCCACAATTCGCCGATCGTGCCGAAAAACTTCACGGCGAAGCCGCCCGCCATGCGCCCGTAATAGGGGCGTATAAACGCCATCATGCGCCGCATTGCGTCATTCCTCCTCATAGCGCGCCGGCCTGTCCGGCTTCTCGCCCCGATACTGCATCGCCTGAACGTAGGCGCGCGCATTGTCGGCCAGCCGCCCCAGCAGCGCGCCGGTCTGCGCCTTCTCCGCCTCAGAAAAGCCGCGCGTCACCGCCTCGAACCACTCCGCGCGCATCTGAGAGAGCGGCTCGATCAGCGGCTCGCCCTTTTCGGTCAGATACAGCCGCTTCACCCGCCGGTCGCTCTCGTCGGTCTCGACGCGGATATAGCCCTCGTCAGTCAGCCTGCGCACCGCACGCGTCACAGTGCCGTTGTCGAACGTGCCGATCTGCGCCAGCTCCGCCATGCTGATCCCGGGCATCTGCGCAATCCTGCTGAGGAAAAACTGCTGTCCCGCGCCGAGATTATAGGGCGCGAGCCGCTCGTTGAAGTACATCTGCCCCAGCCGGTACAGCGCCGAGCTGTTCTTCATGATGTGGTATTTTCCCGCCATGCCGCCGTTCCTCCATCCATCGCGCCGGCGAAAATCCTCGCCGTGCCGTATTTTTTTCCACCTGCCCGCAGAGCAAAGCCGCGCCCTGCATAAAAGCCGCCCGGCAGAGCTTATCCCGCCATCCCGCGAACGCCCGCCAAACGCAATGCCTTCCCGCGCGTCGCAGAAGCGCCTACATCAC
>CAKUAV010000141.1 GCA_934636425.1 uncultured Clostridia bacterium | reverse complement strand
GGAGCAAGGCCGTGTAATTCGCCGCTATTCTGCGACAGGGGCTTTTTTATTTGTCTGTTCGCGGGGGAACGGTCCAATCCGCGGCGGAGGGTTTTCTCTATTGTTTCGTCAAGTCCCGCTTTGTCAAAGCCCGTGCTTTGCCCGAAGCGCCCTGGGCAAAAGGACTTTGCGCCGCGCATTCGCATTGAGCCGACACGTTTTTTAACCGGACTGTATTTGTAAGCAAGCGCCCCGCAGACTGTCGAAAAAACCTTGGAGAGCTCGAGTGAGCCAGAGCTTTCTCGAGCTTCCAATCGTACCTGGCGGCGTGTACGGGTACGGCGGAATGATTTTTGCAGCGGAAAATCCTGTTCGCAGAATCAAAAACTGGAGAGGGCGGCACACGACGAGGCGCTTGCATCCCGTTCACCGGTTTGTTAAGACCTTTTTTGACAAGCTGAAGAGCCGCAAGCGCCCTGTGCTTTTTTCTGGCGCGGCGCTGAAATTCTCTGAATTCAGCCGCCGTGTTTTCCGAACAGAGTTTCAATCAGATACAGACTGTTCAAGACTTTCACGCGTGAAAGCGGCTTCAGTTCCGCCCGCAGTTCGATGCGTTTTTTTCAGGCAGATTCCGAATTGAAGCGCATTGCGCAGCGCCGGCGAAAAAAAACGTCAAAACGCGGTTCATAAAGCGGTTGAGCGCGCGTTCTCCGCGGCATGCTCCCCTGCCGCGCCCCGCTTGTCAAAAAAAACGACGGAACAGGAAGCAGCGCATCCGGCTGAAGGCATGTGCCAGAGCCCTGCGCCGCAGCGATTTACCCGCCAGCACCGCATCTGTTTCGAACGCCGGCGGTCAATCAGTTTTTTCGATAGTCAGAGCGCCCCGCTTCACTGAATGAGGCGAGGCGCTCTGGCCGTTTACCTAAATCGCAGCCGAACTGGATCCGTATAATTGTGCTTGTACTTCCAGGGAATCTGGAACGTCAGCTTCCTGCCGACATACTCGTATTCGAGCGGCGTTCCGTCATAGAGCGTCAGCGCCGCCGGCTCATCCACATCCCGAATTTCAATGGGATAATCGACGCGCCAGTCGGGCAGCACAAACCACGCGCCGTCCCTGATCGTCACGGGGACGTTGCTCTTTTCCGGCCACGGCCCACCCTGCGCGTCAAAGAGCGTTTCGCCGTATTTCCCGATCCACTCGCCAATCTGGCGCATCCGGTAATAGTAGACGTCGGGCAGCGTTCCGTCGGCCTTCGGCCCCACGTTGGCGACGAAATGGCCTCCCCATGCGCGCGCCTTGCCAAACTCGCCGATCATCCAGCCGGCCGGCCGATAGATCTCGTAATCGTTATAGCCCCAGCCGCCGTCTGAAAGGCAGTGAATGTACTGGAATCGCCCCTCGGGACGCTGCTCCGGAAAGCGGCATTCCGGGCAGACGAAATCGCCGTAGCCCCAGCCGCGGTTGTTGCACATTATGCCCGGCTGCAGCGCGCGCACCTCCTCGGGCGTGACCGCCATATCGCAGCTGCCGTCGAACCAGAGCATATCGATTTTTCCGTATCGCGTCAATAATTCCGTGATCTGTCCGCGGCGATAGGCGCGCTCTTCCGCGTCAAATTGCGGCGTTCGCTTTTTCGGCGCGCGCGGCTCAAAGTCTATGCCCACCTCTTCATCGCGCGCAAAGGACATATAGTCCTGCTCCACGCGCCAGTCCGGCGGCGAATAGTAGAGCCCCACGCGCAGTCCGTTCTTCCGGCAGGCCGCGACAAACTCCCCCACCAGATCGCGCCCGTGAAGATAATTCTTCGTGTTGAAATCGCCGTATTCGCTCGGCCAGAGCGCAAAGCCGTCGTGATGCTTCGTGGTCAGTATGGCATACTGAAACCCCGCCTCCTTCGCGGCGCGCAGCCATTTGTCGGGATCGTAGCGCTCGGCGCTGAAGCCCTCCGCCTGCTTCCAGTATTCGCGCGGCGGCTCGCAGCTCGTGTGCGCCGCCAGTCCCCAAGTCGGCTCGCCGTTCTCATAGCTGTGCGGCTGCGCGCGCATCATGCCCCATGAAAGATCGTTCATGCCGCACACGGAGCTGATGCCCCAGTGAATGAACAGCCCCAGACAGGTCTCGTCCCACCATGCGGTATCGGGATGCCGATTGACCTCAAAGCCGCCGCTCGCCGTCTCGCGATTGCCGATCAGCGCATGCTGCATCTCGACGGTCTGATCCTTGCTCACGCTTTTTCCCCCTTTTCATATTCGAGAATAACCGGCCCGAACAGGCCGCTGCGATAATCCGCCTCGGACGGCGCCCAGCGATGCCAGCGCCTGCGCCCGCTCTCCACGGCGCTTTTGAGCCGATTGATCAGCAGATTTCCCACGCGCACCCGCAGCGTATGCCGGCCGGCGGCGACATTCTGAAACTCCGCGCGATATGGCCCCCAGAACAGACTTCGCTCCTCGCCGCCGTCAATCGATATTTTCGCCATGCAGCGCACCTCGCCCAGATCGACAATCAGCATCCCGGCGCGCGCGGGAAGCTCAAACGCCGTTTCGTAATTCACAACGCCCGAAAACTCCTCCAGCCCCAGCTGCACCCAGTCGCAAAGCGCGCTTTCAACGCCGCGCTTCATCGACTCCGGAATGGGCTTCTCAAAGCCCGTCGGCCTGCACTGACGCGCCTCGTCCACATAAACGCGCCAGAGCGGCTGCAGCTCAACCGGCAGACGCGTCGGCTTTTCCTTTTCCTGCGTCATAGGCGCGCGCTCTGTGTCGAATTCCAGAAAAAAGCCCTCGCCGGCAGCCATTTTCAGCGGTACCAGCGCGCCCGCTTCCGAATCGTGGGATACAACGTCACGGCGCGTCCCGTCCTCCAGATTCCAGCGGACGGCGCGTCCATGCGCACCGTTCAGGCGCAGCAGTCCCTCGTGCGGAGCCGTATCGTTGTTGCACAGCCAGTACACATTATGCCCACCGATCGTGCGGCGCTGAATGCGCAGCCTGAAGCCGCCCTCGAGCCAGTCGGCCATGACGTTCAACGCACCGATATGCCGCTCAAGACCGTCCCGCGCGTCGACGGCGAGGGGATGCGTCCTCAGCCGCTGCGACAGAGCGCGCATAACCGCATCGCCCGCGCCTTCCTCCGCCGACGCTTCGGGAAGCGCGCCCAGACAGATCACGCGCCCGCCCTGATCGGCAAACGCCAGCAGCTTTTCCATGACGTCCCGCGGCAGAATATACATCGGCGGCAGAATGACTGTGCCAAACGCATAATTGCCATGGCGCAGCCGGCCGCCTTCGAGCCTGAAAGAGCGGACATAATGCCTGTCGGCAATCAGAAAGCCGACGTTCAAATCGGTCAGGCGCTCTATCGCGTCCCTATAGGCGCGGTCAATTTTTTCGATCGTCCGACCATATTCAAAGCAGTCCGGCAGATTTTCCCGATCGTAGACATAGGTGTTTTCAAACGACGGTTCTTCGTCGAAGGCGCCGTCGCCCAGCAGCGCCCAGACCGATTCCAAGGGATTGTAGAGCAGCGTATCCGCATCCATACTGCCCTGCGAAACGACGAACGAACCGCGCCGCATGTAGTCCGCAAACTCCCGCATCCACTGCCACGCGGGCTGCCAGTCGAAGAAATCCGGCGCGTAATGCGCGTTTTCAATGTGATGTCGGTCGCTGTACACGCCGTGCGGCACGATGTTGCTCACGCTCATCGCCAGCGCGTTGTTGACGGCGCGGCGCATATCGAGCGGCGTCGTTTCCCAGCCCGCGCAGCCCAGCAGCTCGCACATGAAGCGCTTGCCGTCCAGCTCGGCCACCGACTGCGCTTCTTTATAGGTGCGCGCGTTCCACGGATCGCAGAAGAGATGATCGACGCCCGTCATGCTCATCGCGCGGTAGACGCGCATGGGATCGCCCGCCAGAAGCGCCTGCCCCAGCAGCCGCTCCTCCCACAGATGCCCCGTGAAATACAGCCCGTATTCGGCCAGACGGCGGCTCGTTATGCCGAACATGACGCGCGCGTAGACCTCCGAAACCGCGTCGAACCAGTCGTAGCGCGCGCGCATCCAACGCCCTTCTCCGTCCTTTTCCAGCAGGAGCGGGCACATGAGCCGCAGATCGCGTCCCGTTCGCCTTCCGTATTCCGCCTCCAGATCGCGCGACCAGCACAGCTTGTAGCCATAGTCGCCCTCCAGATCGAAGAAGTGACCGGAAAGCGCTTCGCCCAGTTCGGATTTATAGCGCTCGAGAATCGGCTCGTGAATCAGCCGCATCGCCTGGTCGGCCATCTCATGCTGCAAATAATTGTTGCAGGAGCCTTCCGACGTGCGCGCCGTATAGGGCGTAAAGACGAACAGCGTTTCATCGCGCTCGCCCGCCGCGGCGCGCTCCCCCGCCTCTGCCAGCCTGAGCGTGCGGCTGTCTATAAGCCCGCTCTCATGGCGCTCGGCGATCACGGTAAACTGCGCGTCCGGCACGACGGCGCTTTCGCCGCGCTTTAAGTGAATCCTGCGGCAGCGCAGCGACACGGCGCGCAGCTCAGAATGTCCCTCGATCATCTCGGGCGTGCCAAATATACAGGCCGGCTCGCAATAGCCCATCGACAGGCCGGCCTTTTTCGTCTCCTCAAGCGCCGCGTCGAAGCACTCAAAATAGCGTCCCGCCTGAAAATCGCGCGTCCCTTCAAAATAGCGGCTGTCCTTATGGTCGCAAAATCCGCGATCCTGCACATAGCCGCCGCTCAGGCCCTGCGCCGCCATCTCTCGCGCTTCAGCGCCGTATTGCGCCGCCTGCGGATTCTTATCGATCCAGAACCAGAACGCATAGGGCGCATAGGCCTTGTCCGGCATGGCAAAGCCGGCCTTCAATTCGTCCAGCGTGGTTTTTTCCCGCCGAAGCCATTTTTCATCGATCATGTCATTCCTCCCGTTACGGCGCTTTTTCGTCCTCCATGGCGCACTGCCGCCTGAACTGCTCCGGCGTTACGCCCGTAAAGCTCTTGAATTGCCGCGTCAGCGTCGCCGCGTTCTGTATGCCCACGCTCAGCGACAAATCGGCAATTTTCATGTCCGGATTGTCGTGCAGCAGCGCGCAGGCGCGGTTCATGCGCAGCGCCGAAAGATAGGCGCTGAAGTTGATGTCGTTGGCCTTTTTGAACCAGCGCGACAGATGAACCGCCGTCACATGGAAGCGCTCCGCCACGCTCTCCAGCGTGATGTCCTCGGTATAATGCGCCTTCATATAGGCCAGCACGCGCTCGCGGAACTCGTCGTGAACCGGCTCGGCCGGCGCTTCCTCGGCGTGCTCCGCGATTTTGCGGACGATGTAATCCGGATGATAGAAATCGTCCGTCTCGTCCTCGATCACGCCGCCGCGGCTCGCAATCTGTGCGCGCAGCATGGACGCCCAGCTGCGCAGCGCGTAGAGCCGCCCGTTTCCCTCTTCAATCGTCTCTCTCAGCAGTGCCGCCGCCGCATCGGCCGCGCCGCCCATGATCCTCTCGGCGACCTGAGCCGCCACGCTCTCGTCAAAAGCGCTCGCGTGCGCCGTCTCGCTCCGTGAAAAGGCATAGCGCCGCCCGTCTGCGGGCACCAGCGCGCACAGCATACGCCGCTGCGCCTGACGCATGGCCGCCTGAACCGCATGGGGATTGGTGTAGACGCCGCTCGTCCCCATGTAAACGCACAGATCGCCCGGAAGCGTGTCGAAATACTGCTGCACGGTCTGCTCGATCGACGTGCCCGGCTGCGCTTCAATCAGAAAATAGACGCGGCATTCCCCGCTGCGCACGCCGCAGCTGTTTATGTTGTCCTCGACAAACTGTATCAGCGCGTCCATCTGACCGTCCTCCAGCGCGCCGTCTGCGCTCTGAGCGGCCAGACACACCGCCATAAAGCGCTCGAAGCTCTCGGTGACCAGCTCGGCCATCTGTTCCGGAACGCCGTTCTGCTTTTCCTCGAGCAGAAGGCGCATCATCTCCCCCAGCTCCCGGCGGCGGAACTGGTCGTTTTCCAGCATCATGCGCGCAATCTGATCGATCTCGCTGTCATCGCAGCGCCGCCACAGCCCGAACGAGCGGCTGATCGCCTGCGAAAACGAGCTGTTGACCAGCATCAGCGCGATCAGCAGCGTCAGCCCCGCCGCACACAGCCCCACCGACAGCGCGGCGATGCGGCGGTATTCCCGCTCATAGGTATCAATGTTTGTGAGCAGCAGATAGGAAAACTGAGCGCTCTCCAGCCGCTCCACATGATAGGCTTTGCCCTCCAGAGACACGCTGTCGCCCTGCGCGTCCGTCCAGTCAAGCGCGCGCAGCGTCTCGTCCATCTCGCTCAGCGAGGAGGCGAAATAGCCGCCCTGTGAATCGAGCACGACCATATGCTGCCCGGGATAGAGCGCGCCAAAGCCGTCCAGCTCGGCCAGCCGCTCCGGACTGACCAGCACGAGCAGCCGCCCGCTTACGGGAACGGTCGCCGTATAGATGGCCAGATTCTTGAAGGAATTCCAGCCCTCCTTCAGCTCGAAGGGGCTGTCGAAGCGCTCGCTGCTGGAGAGCCGCTTCTGGATCCACTCGATGTATTCGTAATAGTCGATGTCGATCGTGCCGCTGGCGCCGATCATACGATTGACCGAGGGCGCGTAGAGATAAACGCCGTCCACATAGTCGTAGGCGTTCTGCATGATGGACAGCGTGTGTATGGTCTGCGTCACATATTCGGAAATATCCGCCCATGCGCTGGTGCGGCTGTTGACCGTGCGCACGAAGGCCGTCTCGCTCTTGCACAAAAAGACCATATCCCGTATGGCGAATGTCTCCTGCTCGAACACATCGCGAAAATGGCCGAGCGTGCGCCGTATCCGCGCGTCGCTCTCGGCGCTCAGGCGCACGCTGACCGTCAGCGTGCTGACGCTGAACACGACGATCAGCACAAGCCCCACGGCGATATTGAGCCACAGCACCACCGAGGCTCGAATTTTCCGCATCCGTTCCAGCAAGCGTCTCATACGATACACTCCATTCCTGATCAGTCAGCCGTATTGTATCACAAAGGCGCGTCCTCCCGCAACAAAAAAGCGCAACGGCAAAGGAGAGGAAGAGGCGCGCTCTCCCTCCCCTGATCTGCGTGGGATTACTTGTTGTACATCTTCTTGCCTTCGATGTACTTGTTGTAGATGGCGCAGATGCCCTCTATGTCATAGGTGTTGCACTCGTCCAGATAGGCCTGCCAGGTCGCATCGTCGTCGATGTCCATCTCGCCGGTCACGAACTTGGCAAAGCTCTCGGACATATAGGTGTACAGCGGATCGGTGACCTCGGCCACATACTCGCGCTCCTCGGCGGTGATGGAGGGCAGCGACACGTCGACGCTGTTTTCAGGCTCCATGTTCTCGTACGTCCAGTGCTCGGAGGCGAATGTGTAGGGGTTGGCGTATTCCACAGTGCCGTCGGGCATGAGGAAGCCGATGTAGGTGTTCTCGCCCAGACCGTTGGTGTTGGTCACGCCGAACGCCGGGAACAGGCCGGACATAACCAGGCCGTTGACGCTCACGCCCAGCGCCATCTTGGGATTCTCTTCGGGCTTGTCGCCGGAGGCCGTCAGGTATTCGCCGATGAACACCTTGTTGCCGTCCGCGTCGTAGTCCCAGGACTGGCCTTCAAAGCCCAGCGCCAGCAGGTTGTGGATCTCGTCGCTCAGCGTCGCGTCCAGCACGGCGACGGCTTCCTTGACGTGCTTGGACTGCGCGTTGATGGCCGTCATGCCC
>CAKUAV010000140.1 GCA_934636425.1 uncultured Clostridia bacterium | reverse complement strand
CTGAGCAGCCACCGTGCAGGCGCATCCGCAAGCGTCCGCCCACGCCGCGCCGAACTGACTCCGCGCGAGCCGCCCTCCCAAGCTGTCGGCTTTCCGCGTCACGCTATCTGAGCAGCCGCCGCACAAGGGCGCATGCCGCCAGCCGCCTTTTCAGCGCGCCGAGCAGGCCGGCCAGCGCGCGGGCAATCAGCGCGATGAGCGGAGAGAGCGTCGCGTCGTAGAGCAGAAAGCCGGTCAGGCTGCCCATGATCGCATACAGCCGCATCTCGCCGTGCAGCGCGGCGACGAGCGAGGCGGCCAGCAGAAATGCCGCCGTCAGGCAGAACGCCAGATCCATCGCCAGCGAGAGCAGCGCGCCCGGCTGAAGGAGGCGGCGCAACGCGCACAGGCCGTCCCAGATCAGGCCGGTCATCAATCCGGCGGGCAGCATGAGCAGGAACGCGGCGCTCTGCCCCAGCGTATAGAACAGCACGGCGCGTCACCGCGTCAGGCGCGCCCACAGCGACCGCCGCCGCGGCGACGCGTCATACTCGAGCGCCGATATCTCGCCCTCCACCAGCAGCCGCCCGTCCTCCAGCGTGAGATGCGACACGTGCAGATTCTCGCCCAGTATCGTCAGCGCGCCCTCGCCGGTGATGAGCGTCACGATCTGCTCGTTAAAGCTGTCCACCGCCTGAACGCCCGATATGACCGCGCGCCTGCGCGATTCGAGCGACACGGCGTGCGCCTGCGCGGCGGCCTGTTCCTCGCGCATGAGTCATCGCCTCCCCTTTCACGTCCCTATGGGCAGTGTATGCCCGCGGCCGCGCTCTGAGAACGGGAGGATTTTTCATATGCGGTCTGAAGAGCGGCGATGCGTCAGTACACGCCCAGCTCGGTCAATACCGGCATGGCCTTGAACGCTGTGATCTCCAGCTCGAAGCGCACGCTCCCGCCGCACACCGGCACGATGCGCCTATGCCCGATCACAGCGCCGCCGCGCCGCATGACCGCGCGGTTTTCCGCGTCGTAGCCGGTCACGCGCCAGGACAGCACGCGCTCGCCCTGCCGTATGTCCTCGCCCAGCGCGATGTAGCGCGCGCCCTCGGCCCTTGCGGCATAGCGATGCGCGCCCGCAGCGTGAAATTCGGCCTTCCTCTCGCCGAACGCGGCTCTCTTCAGCGCGGCGAAGCGCCGGAACGCCTGCGCGTCGGCCTCGGGGAAGCGGCCGTGCGCGTCTATGGCCATGCCCACGAGCATATTCGTGCCGCGGCCGACCGATTTTATGTAGGTTTCGAGCAGCTCCTCGCCGCTCTTGACCGTGTCCTCCTGATCCGGCGCCCAGAACCAGCCGCCCGATCGGGCGCGGCGCGCGTCGCGGCCCGGCAGATCGCTCTCGGCCGGCCGCCATGTGTCGCCCAGCGTGTCGCCCTTTGCCAGCACCTCGCGCGTGCCGTCCAGCAGCTCCGCGCCCTCGTCCATGATCGAGGAGCAGTTCTCGTCGGCCACGCCGCGCTCGTTGCCCACCCAGCGCAGCCGCGAGGGCAGCCCCCTTGGCCCCTGGAACACCACGGCGTTCGGCTGAAGGCGGGAAAGCAGAGCGGCCACATCCGGCCCGCCCTCCTCGGGAGGCAGACAGCCGCCGTCGAACCATATCTCGAACAGCTCGCCGTAATTCGTCCACAGCTCGGCGAGCTGACTGAGCGCCATTTCGTTGTAGGCGCGCTGCTTCTCGGGATCGCGGTCGCGCACAAGGCCGGGGTTGTCGACGTTCATATACTGGTTGCAGGAGACGCTGTAGTACAGCCCGGGCAGTATGTCGTATTTTCGGCAGGCGTCTACGAATTCGCGCACAACGTCGCCCTGCCCGTCCTTCCACGGCGAGGAGGCGACGCTGTAGCCGTGCGCCCGCGTCGGCCACAGGCAGAAGCCCGTGCAGTGCTTGGCCACCAGCACGGCGTATTTCGCGCCCAGATCGCGCGCGGCCTTCACCCAGCTCTCCACGTCCATGTCGTCGGGATTGAACAGCGCGGCGGGCAGCGGGTCGCCGTAATGATCGCGGAAGTTGTAGTGTACGTCGTCCGAAAACACGGGCAGATCGATGTGGATGATCACGCCGATTTCGCGCTCGGCCCATTCGGCCTGAGGCGGCGTGGGCAGAACCAGCTTTGTCATGGGCAAATCCTCCCTGCGTGTGCGGTTGCTTTCGAGTCGCCTTTATTGTAGCACGGCCTGCCGGAATTGCAAGAAAAAGTTGACGCGCTTCATACAAAAGCGCGCCCTTCCATCCGTGCCTGCCGCACCGCGCTGCGGCCAAAATGCGGAAGCGGCGCGGTCATGTGTTGATTCTCCTTAAAATTCCATTTTCCGCGCAGCCGAATCGCCGCGCTCCAGCTCCGCATCGAACCCCAGCCCAAGCGGACAATGTGATGCTCAATCCTTCGCGATGGGCGTGCGAAAAATCCACGGGGACAGTCGTTCATCCATTTCCGCCGCACACCCGCCGCCCAAGTGCGCGCCCGCCGCACCGCGCTGCGGCCAAAATGCGGAAGCGGCGCAGCCATGTGTTGATTTTTGCGCGGGAATGTGATAAAATGTATACGGTATATCATGCGCCAGAATGCGCGCACAATTCGTCTGCTTTATGAGGTAACGCATCATGGATTCGACAATGTTCTTCAAGCGCGGCGGCAACTATATGATCCGCTCGACCAGGCGCCCCGGTCTCTCGTCGCCTTCGCCGCGCGGCAACAGGCCGCCGAAGCGCCATATCGTCTATAAGATCATCACAATACTGCTGCTCGTCGTGTGCTGGCCGGTCGGGCTGGCGCTGCTCTGGCTGAAGAAGCCCATCCGCTGGAGCGCCGCCGTCAAGCTGCTCGTATCCGCGCTGTCGCTGGCGCTGGTGTTTGCGCTGCTCAGCGTCGGCCTGATCTGCGATTTCTCGAACCCGAAGCTGCAAAACGCGCAGCAGAAGCTCAATCTCGCCATCACCGCCGCGCGCGACGCCGTGCTGGACGTCGGCCCCAACTGGCGCGACTTTGTGAACAACGCCCCGAAGATTGCCGCTGTGGCCGGCGATCAGGCGATCGGCGCGCTGCAGAAGGCGGTCGCGCTGCCCTCGCTGGCCGACCGCGTGCTGGACGCGGACTATGGCCGCACGCTGATCGACCGCACGACGCCCACGCCCGAGCCGACCGACACCCCCGAGCCGACCGACACGCCCGAGCCGACCGACACGCCCGCGCCGGCTGACGCGGCCAATCCGGGCGCGGCCTCGAGCGCGGCGCTGAACCGCCCGACGCCCACCGCCGAGACGACGCCCTATGCGGACAACACCGCCACGCCCACGCCCGACCCGAGCGCGCCCACGCCCACGCCCACGCAGGCGCCGACCGCCACGCCCACGCCGTCGCCCACGCCGACCGCAACGCCCGAGCCGACGATCGACCCGGCGCTGATACCGCCGCTGAGGAGCGCGGGCGAAATCACGGTCTACTTCTCCAACAACGGCAAGTGGTATCACGCCACGCCCGACTGCGGCTCTGTGAGCGGCCTGCCCGCGCGCACGCTGGCCGAGGCGGCCTCCATGAGGAAGCCGGCCTGCCCGTACTGCAAGCCGAACGCGCCGGTCAGCACCGACGTTCTGTCGATTGAAAACGCGGTCTACGTCACCGGCGACAACTACTGGCACACCAACTTCGGCTGCGAATCGGCGCGCGGAAGCTGGACGGTCGTATCGCTCGACGAGGCGCGCGGCAATCCCGCGCTCAGGCCGTGCGACGCGTGCGGCGCGATCTACTATGCCGACGGCCTGCCCAGCGCAAACGCCGCCAGCGTGACCAGCGCGCCCAGCGTCGATTCGCTCAGCGCGATTTCGAACGGACTGACCATCGTCTACACCAGCGAGCGCAGCGCCTGTTATCACGCAGCGTCCTCCTGCGTGAACGCGCCCGGCGTGGAGCTCAAGCCCACGCACCTTCAGGACGCGCTGCTCAGGGACAAGACCGCCTGCCCGGACTGTAATCCGCCCGAGCCGGCGCTGACAAACGCCGACTGACCATCGTCTACACCAGCGAGCGCAGCGCCCATTATCACGCAGCGTCCTCCTGCGTGAACGCGCCCGGCGTGGAGCTCAAGCCCACGCACCTTCAGGACGCGCTGCTCAGGGACAAGACCGCCTGCCCGGACTGCAACCCGCCCGAGCCGGCGCTCACAAACGCCGACTGACGGCGTAACATCGTTTCATAATATCGTAATATGCTTGATGCGCGCGCCGCGTTTCCCGTGTTAAAATAACCGCAGGGAAGGCGGCGCGCACTTTCAGCGCCGCCCAAAGGAGGAAGAGCCATGAGCAATCGCCGCGAGGAAATGTCCCGCATATTCGACGAGCATCGCGATTACATGAACGACCGGATCAGCTCGGGCATCGAGAACAACCGCAAGGGCTGGTTCGAGATCGCCGTTGAGGATAAGGACGGTCATCCCGTTCCGGACGCGCACATCCGCCTGACGCAGAGGACGCACGACTTTAGGTACGGCGCGAATCTGTTCATGCTGGACGAGTTCAATGAGCCGGAGCGCTGCCAGATGTACCGCGAGTACTTCAGGGGCGCGTTCAATCTGGCGACGCTGCCGTTCTACTGGCGCGATCTGGAGCCGGAGGAGGGCAAGCCGCGCTTTGCAAAGGATTCGCCCAAGGTATACCGCCGCCCCGCGCCCGATCTGTGCCTTGAGTTTTGCAGGGAGAGCGGCATAGAGCCCAAGGCGCACTGCATCGCCTATGACGCATGGAAGCCGGCCTGGCTGGAAAACGCCGATTCGGACACGATGCGGCAGGCGTATATCCGGCGCATGGAGCAGCTGGCCGCGCGCTATGACGGCGCGATCCCGACATGGGAAGTGACCAACGAGCTGCTGTTCCAGTGCAACGAGTGGAGCAGCGCGATGCTGGCCGAGCCGGACTACATCGCATGGTGCTATGAGACGGCGAACCGCTTCTTCCCGAAGAGCCGGCTGATGATCAACGACGCGAGCTGCAACATATGGAATGTGTTCAACCACGGCCACAGCGCCTACTATATGCAGATCGAGAACCTGCTGATGAAGGGCGCGCGCATCGACGCGATCGGCATGCAGTATCACATGTTCAACCGCCGCGAGAACGAGGCGAAGGAGACGGCGATCTACTACAACCCGCGCCGCCTGTACGACGTTATGGACTGGTATGCCCGGCTGGGCCGTCCCTTGCAGATCACCGAGCTGACCATACCGGCCTACTCGAACGACCCCGAGGACGAGGAAATTCAGGCCGAGCTGATCAAAAACGTCTACTCGATGTGGTTCAGCCACGAGGCGATGGAGGGCATAATCTACTGGAACGTCGTGGACGGCTACGCGGCCTTTGCGCCGCTGGGCGACATGACCGCGGGCGAGAACTACTATTACGGCGGCCTTGTGCGCTACGACTTTACGCCCAAGCCGGCCTACCGCATGATTCAAAACCTCTTCGGCAAGGTGTGGCGCACGAACGCGGAGGCCGTGACGCGCGACAACGGCCGCGTCGATGTGAAGGGCTTCTACGGCGAATACGACGTGGAAATCGCTGCGAACGGCCGCACGATCACCGTGCCGATGCACCTGTGCAAGACCGGAAAGCGCACGCTGCGCGTGAAGATCCCGGACTAAGCGCATAATTGGCGGCGGGGCGGGAAAGTGATTTCTCCGCACTGCCGTTGCTTGCCGAAAAAGCGATGTGCGCGCGCTTTCGCCGAAGCGCTGGCCGACAGCAGATTGGCGATGAGGGCGGGCGGCTGACTTGCGCTGGGGCGCGGCTGGACGGAACTTGTGTATATGGATATGAAGCGATTGACGGGCGAGACGCGTTTTGTCAATTTGCCGCCGATTGCCGGAAAAGCGGGGGCATGAGCGCGCTGCTCCGCACTGCCGTCGATTGCCAGAAAAGCGATGTGAGCGCGTCCGTCACAGCGCTGGCCGATTGTCCTGCGCTGTGAGCGTGTCTGGGCGGAACTTGCATAGCTATGAAGCGATTGACGGGCGAGGCGCGTTTTGTCGGTTTGACGAAGATTGCCGGAAAAGCGGGGGAATGAGCGCGCTTCTCCGCACTACCGCCGCTTGCGTGGAAAAGCGGGGCGCGCGGCGATATGTGCGCGCGCTCATGTTAAAGCGCTGGCCGATTGTCCTGCGCTGTGAGCGCGTTCGAACGAAACCGGGCGGGCGCTGACTTGCGTTGGGGCGTGGCTTGCGTATATAAATATGAAGCGATTGACGGGCGAGGCGCGTTTTGTCGGTTTGCCGCAGATTGCCGGAAAAGCGGGGCAATGAGCGCGCTACTCCGCACTGCCGTCGATTGCGTGGAAGAGCGGGGCGCGCGGCGATATGTGCGCGCGCTCATGTTAAGCGCTGGCCGATTGTCCTGCGCTGTGAGCGCGTCCGAACGAAACCGGGCGGGCGGCTGACTTGCGGTAAGGACGCGGCTGGACGGAACTTGCGCATACAGCTATGAAGCGATCGACGGGCGAGGCGCGTTTTGTCGGTTTGCCGCCGCCTGCGTGGAAAAGCGGGGGGAATGAGCGCACTTCTCCGCACTGCCGGAAAAAGCAGAGGCGCATGACGCGCGGGCGCGCTTTCGCCGCAGCGCTGGCCGATTGCGGCTTGCCGATGAGGGCGGCATGACGCGCGGCAGGCTTCATCGACTGCGCCGGGCAGAAGCGCGGCTGGACGGAAAAGCTGCGGGCGCGGCTATGTGTGGATATACAGTTTCGGCGGAGGGACTGGTCGCTGACCGGCGGGACGCGGGTGGGCTGTTCGCCGATGAAAAATACAACTTTCGAAACATTCCGGCGGCGCCTGCCGATGGGGGAGCGGCATGATGCGCGGCAGGCTTCATCGACTGCGCCGGGCAGAAGCGCGGCTGGACGGGAAGCTGTGGATGCGATTATGAGCGATTATACAGTTTCGGCGGAGGGCTGGCGCTGCGCCGGGTCTTTCGCCGATGAAAAATACAACGTTTGAAACATTCCGGCGGCGCCTGCCGATGGGGGGAGCGGCTGCCGGCACAGTGATGGAGGAGGGAATGTCATGACGTTTGAGGTTATCGATTTCCACACGCATCCGTTTGAGGAGCCGTTTCAGAACATCTGCGCGCACAAGGAGCATTGCGACATGGGCATGGCGGAGACTGAGCGCGACATGCGCATATTGGGCGTGCGCAAAATCTGCGGCTCGGTGCTGCGCAATTTCGGCAAGGTCACGCCGTCGTGCTGGGACGATGTGCATCAGGCGAATGTGGACGCGCTGAAGCTGCGCGATTTCTACGGCGATTTTTACGAGCCGGGCATCCATGTGCATCCGGACTATGTGGACGAGTCCTGCCGCGAGATCGAGGACATGGCGGCGCAGGGCGTGAAGCTGATCGGCGAGCTGGTGCCCTACGGTCAGGGCTGGAAGGACTATTCCTGCGCGGGCATGGACAAGATCCTCGACTGCGCGCGGGCGCACAACATGATTGTGAGCTTCCATTCGATGGGCGAGGACGAGATGGATCGCATGGTCGAAAAGCACAGGGACGTGGTGCTCATAGCCGCGCATCCGGGCGAGTACGGCGAGTTCAAGCGCCACATGGAGCGCATGAAGAAGAGCGAGAACTACTATCTCGATCTGTCGGGCTACGGCATATTCCGCCACGGCATGCTGCGGCACGGCATCGACCTGTTCGGCCCCGAGCGCTTCATATACGGCTCGGATTTCCCGACCTGCAACCCCGCGATGTATCTGGGCGGCGTGCTGCTCGACTTCACGATCACCGACGCGGAAAAGAAGCTGATCCTCGCCGAAAACGCCAAGCGCCTCTTGGCGGGCAGGGGATGATCCCCTGCACCCCAGACCGCTTCGCGCACGCAACCCGACTCCGCGCCGCTTGGGGGCGGCTCGAGTCTGGACGATTGAGCGAGTTGGTAACATCTTTATACAGCACGACCCGCCCGGCCATAGATTAGAGCCGG
>CAKUAV010000139.1 GCA_934636425.1 uncultured Clostridia bacterium | reverse complement strand
ATCCTCCTGCAGGTCCTCGACGACGGCCGCATCACCGACTCGCAGGGCCGCACGGTCGACTTTAAGAACACCATCATCATACTGACCAGCAACCTGGGCTCGCCCTACATACTGGACGGCATCACCGAGGACGGCAAGATCAGCGACGAGGCCCGCGCCGCCGTGGAGAACGAGCTCAAGACGCACTTCCGCCCCGAGTTCCTCAACCGGCTGGACGAGATCGTGTTCTATCGCCCGCTGACGCGCGGTGAAATCGGCTCGATCGTCGATCTGATGGTCAAGGATCTCAACCGCCGCCTCGAGGACAAGCAGCTCATCGTCGAGCTGACCGACAGCGCCAAGAACTATGTGGCCGACAACGGCTACGACCCCGTGTTCGGCGCGCGTCCGCTCAAGCGCTTTTTGCAGCGCGCCGTCGAGACGCCCATCGCCCGCAAGCTGGTGGCCGACGCCGTGCCGCCGCGCAGCCACCTTGTGGTCGATCTGCGAAACGGCGAGATCGCCGTGGACGTCATGCCGCCGGAGCCGGTCGTACAGCAATAACCGTTCGGAGCGCTTCCCGCCAGCCGGGGAGCGCTCCCTTTTTTTGCGCGGAAAGGCGCGCGCCTCGCCGCTCCCCCTCGTCGCCCGTTTCGGATTTTTATAAATGTCCATCCGGCTATTTTGTAAAGTCGAGCTTGTCTTTTTGCTAATTAAAGCAGAAGCGTCTTGACATTGGCCGAAGGGGCTGTTATACTTCCACACGTTAATAGAATCAGATTTCCGTACGGATCTCGAAGCGGCTCGCCGAGGCCTTCAATGCGCGCATAGCGCCCCTCGTTTCCTGCATAAACGGCGATTTGTATCCGTAATAAACGCCCGTTATGCAGTGCGAGCCTTTCCCGCCTTCAGTACGGAAAGCACAAACCGACGGCCTCGTCAACGGCCAAATCGAAGATAAGAGAGAAGAACCGATATGTATGTAACCGCCCCCACGCGCGGAGCCGGCGCGCTGCGCAAACGCCGCGCCCCCACGGCCGCGCCCGTCTATCAGGCCGAAAACGTTCACCGCGTCATAGAGCGCGTCGCCGAAGAAACCGACGACGCCGCGCTGCGCCAGAGCCTGCACTTCAGCACCGGCGTGGTCGACCGCATCACCCGCCAGATGCAGCTGGGCTGCACAGTGATCACCGACTCCAATCTGATATTCACCGGCATAGACCGCGCGCCGGCAGAAGGTCTGCCCATTCACTTTTCCTGCTTTATGGACGACCCCATGGTGGTCACGCTCGCCGAGCAGAAGCACATCACCCGCGCCGAGGTGGCCATCGAGCAGTCGCTGTCCATCGCCGGCCCCAAGCTGATCGTCATAGGCAGCGCCCCCATGGCGCTCAACCGGCTGCTGCAGCTGCACAAGAACGCGCCCCTGCACGAGGTGGTCATCATCGGCGCGGCCACCGGCTTTGCCAACATCGTGGAGCTGAAGGAGCGCCTGTGGGAGAGCGGCCTGCCCTGCGTCGTCGCGCGCGGCCGCAAGGGCGGCCCCGTCACGGCCATCGCCATCGTCAACGCGCTGCTTCAGGAAGCCGCCGCGCAGCGCGCATGAGGCCGCTTTTCAGGATCTATTACAGCCCGGCTTTTCAGTCGGCGCAGCTCGACCGGCGAAGGATCGTCCTTCCGCCGTCTCTGCGCGCGCTGAAAGGTCGGACAATTTTGTTTATGACCGATCTGCACTCGAGCCCCATGTTTCCGCCGCGCGCGCTTGAAAGGCTGATCGATCAGGCGAACGCCCTTCGTCCCGATCTCGCGCTGCTGGGCGGCGATCTGGCCGAAACGGCGCAGGATCAGGCCGAGGCGCTGCCCATTCTCGCGCGTCTCAGCGCGCCGCTGGGCGCTTACGCCGTCATGGGCAACAATGATTATCACCACACCCGCGTCGAAGGCCGCGCGCTGACCGACTGCCTGAGGGACGCGGGAATCAAAACGCTGATCGACAGCGAGGCGGTTATTCCCCTAAACGGCTGCCGCATTCGCATCGCTGGCCTCAATGTGTACGATAAAAAGACGCGCGCCGAGTCGCCCTATTTCGCCGATTCGGATGAGCGGGATTTTCGCATCGTCATGGCGCACTACCCGCAGTCGATTCCGCTGCACCTTGACGAGTGCGCCGCGCCGCCGCATCTGGGGCTTTCCGGGCACACGCACGGCGGGCAGTTCCGCCTGCTGGGGCTCACGCCGTTCTCGATCGGCTTTGAGCGCAGCAGGCAGGCGCGTCTCATGCCGCCCTCCGGCTGGACGGACAGGTGCGGCTTTCCCGCGCTGGTGTCGGACGGCGTGGGCGTGAGCCGTCTGCCCTTCCGGCTGAACGTGCCGCCGCAGATTCATCTCATTGCGCTGGAATAATCATTTATTCCGGCGTTTTTTTGTTGCGCGCGCCGCACGAACATGATATAATGGGCGCAGCCTGATAAACTTCCCGCATGGAGGTATCGTTATATGGAAAACAGCTTTAAGACGATCACGCATGACGTCGATTTCTGCGTGGTGGGCGGCGGACTGGCCGGACTGTGCGCGGCGGTCAGCGCGGCGCGGCACGGCGCGAAGGTCGCGCTGATGCAGGAGCGCCCGATGCTGGGCGGCAACGCCTCGAGCGAGGTGCGCATGTGGGTGTGCGGCGCGCACGGCAAGAACAATCAGGAAACCGGCCTGGTGGAGGAGCTGATGCTCGAAAATCTCTACCGCAATCCCTGCCGCAACTACTCGATCTGGGACGGCATCATGTACGAGATGGCCGCCTACAACGACAACATCACGCTGCTGCTCAACTGCTCCTGCACCGACTGCGCGATGGAAAGCGGCCGCATCGCCTCGGTCAGGGGCTGGCAGATGACCACGCAGACCTGGCAGGTGATCAGGGCGAAGATCTTTGCCGACTGCTCGGGCGACAGCGTGCTGGCTCCTCTGACCGGCGCGCGCTTCCGCATGGGCCGCGAAGCCCGCGAGGAATTCGGCGAGGACATCGCGCCCGAGGTCGCCGACAAAAAGACCATGGGCATGAGCTGCATGATTCAGGCGCGCGAGGAAAACCGCCCCAGCACGTTCATAGCGCCCAAGTGGGCGCACCACTACACGAAGGATGATCTGCCCTACCGCGTGCCCAACATGAGCAGCGTGGGCGAGAACTTCTGGTATCTCGAGCTGGGCGGCGAGTTCGACTCCATCGCCGACACCGAATGGCTGCGCGACGAGCTGCTGCGCGTGGCCTACGGCATATGGGATTTCGTCAAGAACGACCCCGAGCAGAAGGAAAAGAACAAATACTGGAAGCTCGACTGGATGGGCATACTGCCCGGCAAGCGCGAGAGCCGCCGCTATATCGGCGATTACGTCATGACGCAAAGCGACGTGCGCGCCGAGGGGCGCTTTGAGGATCTGGTGGCCTACGGCGGCTGGTCGATGGACGATCACCATCCCGGCGGATTCCGCGCGCCCGAGCGCCCGACGATATTCCATCCCGCGCCCTCGCCCTACGGCATACCCTACCGCAGCATGTACTCGGCGGACGTGGAGAACCTCATGTTTGCGGGGCGCAACATCTCCGTGACGCACACCGCCATGAGCTCCACCCGCGTCATGGCCACCTGCGCGACAATCGGTCAGGCCGTAGGCACCGCCGCCGCCATCGCCGTGCGCGAGGGAGTCACGCCGCGCGGCGTCTATGAACGCCACCTGCACGAGCTCAAGCAGACGCTGATGGAGGACGACAGCTATCTGCCGTTCAACCGCCGCGATATTCCCGCTCTGACGAAAAGCGCCCGTCTCGAGTGCGCCGCGCCCGACGCGGAGAATTTGCGCAATGGCCTCGACCGCCCCATCGGCGAGGACGACAACGGCGCGACCGTCGCGCTGAACGACGCGATTCGCTATGTCTTCGATCAGCCGCAGGCCGTCTCCCACATCCGCATCATATTCGACAGCGACTTGAACCGCGCGACGCTGCCCGAATGCGAAGCCCGCCGCAACCGCAATATGCTGCACAACCGCCCGCTCAACTGGCCGGACGGCTATGTGCCCGGGACGATGACGAAAGCCTTCCGCATAGAGGGCGTGCGCGCGGACGGCGCGGTCGACGTGCTGATCGACGAGCATGAAAACCACCAGCGGCTCTATGCCCGCGACATAAGCGGCGAATACGCCGAGATTCGTCTGATCCCCACCGAAACATGGGGCGCGGAAAAGTGCCATCTTTTCTCCTTCGACGTGCGATAAAATAAACGCAGAGCAGCGCCTCCGACCGATTTGTGGACGAAGGCGCTGCCTTTTTGTATGGACGCGCAAAAAAGGACTGCCCGGCGAGCAGGAGAAGCATAAGCCGCGCAAATGCCGCCCGCAGGACTTTCCGCTGCGCGCCCCCTATTTCATCCGCCCCAATGCGCAGACCGACGCGCGAATCCCATGATTTGGCCGCCGCATTCCCAAAGGAAAATGGGATTTCGAAAGACTGGCGCGATGCAGGGATGAACGCCGAATCGAGCTTTAGGGATGCGCGCTACAGAAGCACCGACACGGCGATGCCCGCCAGCACGACGCCCGCGCAGCAGAGCCTGTACAGCGTGCCCTTTTCCCGAAAGACCAGCCTCCCGCCTATGATCGACACGATGCAGCCCGACTGCTTGATCAGCTGCATGACGGTCACGCGGCTCTCCGGTGTGCCGTTGGCCATGAACAGCGCGCGGTCGCCGATGACGAATATCGCGCTGAGCAGATAGATCCAGCCGTTCGTCAGCACGCCGCGCACATTGATCTTCTCGCGGCGCACGAGCAGAAACAGCGCGTAGTAGAGCGTGAGAAAGAACATATACCAGAACTGGAGCTGCGCCGAGGTCATCGTGCGCATGAGCACCTTGTCCATCGTGCCCGAGGCCGAGTTGAGGAAGCAGCAGATCAGCGACAGCCCCAGCACCCTCGCGCTCACCCTTTCCCCGCCCGGCGCGCCCTTTGTGCGGCCCAGCATGAGCAGCCCCAGCATGACCAGCGCCATGCCGGCAATCTGCGCCCCGCCCAGCGTCTCGCCCAGCAGGCACACGCCCATGAGCGTGGAAAACAGTATCCGCGTCAGATCGAGCACGCCGTACAGGCTCACCGGCATCCGGCTGAGCGCGTTAAAGCCGCACAGCCAGGCGATGAATATGATCAGCGACTTGAGCGCCGTAAAGAGCAGCCCCATGGTGCTCAGGCCCATGGCGTTCTTCGCGTCGGGCAGCACCATGACAAACGAAATGAGCGTATAGGTAAAGAGCACCTCCATGACGCTGCTCTTTTCCATGGCCTTCTTCTTGACGATGTCCCGCGCGCCCTTGAGCAGGCCGTATGTCAGCGTCAGCAACACCCATGCCACCTGTTCCCGCCTCCCTTTTGTAGAAACAGCGCCTATTATACCCTTTCCCTCAAACGGTGCGAAAGCGCGGCATTGTTATTTCAAAATGCGCCGGCCGCGTTTTTCCCACTTGCAACGGCGCGGTAAAGCGGCTATAATAAACGCGGACACTCATATTGCAGGAGGTCAGACAATCATGAACACCATCAAAATCGACAGCGGCAAAACGCTGATGGTCGCCCACCGCGGCGTGAGCGGCCTCGAGATGGAAAACACACACGCGGCCTTTGTCGCCGCCGGCAACCGCACGCATTTCGGCATTGAGACCGACGTGCACCGCACGCTGGACGGCCATTTCGTCTGCATTCACGACGACACCACCGGCCGCGTGGCCATAGACAATCTCCATGTCGAGCAGTCCACGTTCGACACGCTCCGCGCGCTGCTTCTGTGCGACAAGGACGGCGCAAAGGGGCGCACAGACCTGCGCATCCCCACGCTGGCCGAATATGTGCGCATCTGCAAAAAATACGGCAAGGTGGGCGTATTGGAGCTCAAAAACCGCTTTGACCCCGGCGACATCGAAAAGATCATCGCCGTCATCAACGAGGAGGACTATCTGGACGGCATCATATTCATCTCCTTCTCGCTGGAAAACATGATCGATCTGCGCGCGATGCTGCCCAGACAGGCCTGCCAGTACCTGACGACCGAGTACAGCGCAGATTTGCTCGAAACGCTGTGCAGATACCATCTGGATGTGGACATACACTACCGCGCGCTGACCGAGGAAAACGTGCGCGAAATGCACACGCGCGGCATACGCGTCAACGCCTGGACGTGCGACAAGCCCGAGGAGGCGCTCGAGCTGGTCAAATGGGGCGTGGATTACATCACATCCAATATTCTGGAATAATACCGCGCAGCCTCCTTTTCGGCATTGGCCGCACCGTCCGACAGAACCGAAAGGACTGATGAATCATGCTTCCCGCCTATATTGTCGGCTGCAACTACTGGGCCTCCCACGCCGGAACGGAGATGTGGGCGCGCTGGAGTGAGGAGACCGTCGACCGCGATTTTTCGGAGCTGAAAAAGTACGGCGTGCGCACGCTGCGCGTCTTTCCCAACTGGCGCGACTTTCAGCCCATTCAGCTGCTGAGAGCCGGCGGCGGCGAGCCGCGCGAATACCGAATGCACGGCGAAACGCCGCTCAAAACGCCCTATGATCTCGACGAAGCGTGCGTAAATCACTTTCACACGCTCTGCCGTCTGGCCGAAAAGCACGGCCTTACGCTGCTGGTGAGCATCGTCACCGGCTGGATGAGCGGCCGGCTGTTCGTCCCGCCCATGCTGGAGGGCAGAAACATACTGACCGACCCCGAATGCCTGATGTGGGAGAGCCGCTTCACGCGCGCGTTCGTGCGCGAGATGAAGGCGCGGCCAGCATGAGCACGGTCAGCGCGGCGATGGCGCTTCACGCGCGCGTTCGTGCGCGAGATGAAGGCCGAAAAGGCCATCGTCGCATGGGATCTGGGCAACGAGTGCAACTGTATGCAGCCGGTAACCGAGCCCGCGTCGGGCTATATGTGGCTCTACACCATATCGAGCGCCATTCGCCTTGAGGACGACACGCGCCCGGTCATCTCCGGAATGCACGCGATCAGGCCGGACGGCGGCTGGACGTTCGCCCATCAGGGCGAGCTGACCGACATCCTCACGCCGCATCCGTATCCCTCGATATTCTCCAATCAGGACACCGAGCCGCTGACCGAGCTCAAGACCACGCTCTATCCCACCGCGCAGGTGCTCTACTACGCCGGCCTGTCCGGAAAGCCGGCCATGATCGAAGAAACCGGCACGTTCAACGACATGCTGGGCAATCCCGCCATGGCCGCGCGCTACGCCAACACGAGTCTGTTTTCCGGCTGGGCGAACGGCTCGCGCGGCATGCTCTGGTGGTGCGCGCACGATCAGACGCAGCTCGACTTCCCGCCCTACGACTGGAATATGTGCGAAAACGAGCTGGGGCTTCTGCGCGGCGACTACTCGCCCAAGCCCATCGCGCACGCCATGGCGCGCTTTACGCGGATGCTCGAATCGATGCCCTTCGACGCGCTGCCCGAGCGGCAGACCGACGCGGTGTGCGTCCTCACGCGCGGACAGAACCCGCTGATGGTCAGCCTCGCCGTGACCGTGCTGTGCAAGCAGTCAGGCCTCGAAGCGCGCTTTGTGAGCGGCGACGATCCCGTGATTCCCGAAGCGCCGGTCTATCTGCTGCCCTGCCTGTGCGGCGCGTCTCCTCTGCCCGTGACCACGCTCAGCGAGCTGTTCCGGCGCGTTGAGGAGGACGGCGCGACGATATACATTTCGCTCGACACCGGCCTCATAACCGCCTTTGAGGCGCGCACGGGGCTTACGCCCATCTCCCGCCAGAACCGCGCGGGAACCGTGACGATGCGCTATAACGGCCATGCGCTGCCCCTGATGGGCGGCAAGGAGCTGACCACCTCTCCCGCGGGCTGCGATGTGCTCGCCCGCGACGAGCGCGGCACGATTCTCTTTTCCCGCCATGCGCTGGGCAGGGGGCAGGTGTATCTGCTCTCCGCGCCGCTCGAAAGCATGATTGCCGCAACGCCCGGCATTGTATCATCCGAGGACAGCGCGCCCTATTACGAGATCTACCGCACGGTCGGCGCGCGCGTGCTGGCCGAAAAGGCGGCGCG
>CAKUAV010000138.1 GCA_934636425.1 uncultured Clostridia bacterium | reverse complement strand
GAACGCGATCGAGAAGCTGCGCAACGACCTCTTCGACAAGCTGCAGACGCTGCCGGTGCGCTTTTACGACACCGAGAACAACGGCGAGGTCATGAGCCGCTTCACGAACGACGTGGACAACATTGGCATGATGCTGGACAACAGCCTGCTGAGCATCGTCTCCGGCACGGTGACGCTGATCGGCACGTTCGCCATGATGCTCTACACCAATGTCTATCTGACGCTGATCACTGTGGTCTTTGTGCCGCTGTTCATGAAGCTGGGCGGCTGGATCGGCGCGGCGAGCCACAAGTACTATTCGGCGCAGCAGGCGGCGCTGGGCGCTGTCAACGGCTATGTCGAGGAGACCGTCAACGGCCAGAAGGTCATCAAGGTGTTCAACCACGAGAGCACCTGCGTCGAGGAGTTCAACATGCTCAACGACGACATGCGCGACAAGCAGATCGGCGCGATGTTCTGGGGCGGCATCATGGGCCCCATCATGGGCAACACCAGCCAGATCAGCTATTCCATCACGGCCGGCGTGGGCGGCATACTGTGCGCGCTGGGCAAATTCGACATCGGCGGTCTGGCCGTGTTCGTCAACTACGCCCGCCAGTTCTCGCAGCCCATCAACACGCTGTCCATGCAGGTCAGCACGATATTCTCGGCGCTGGCCGGCGCTGAGCGCGTGTTCAACGTCATGGATCGCGCGCCGGAGGAGCCCGACGCGCCCGACGCCATCGCGCCCGAAAAGATCGAGGGCAACGTCCGTCTGGATCACGTCTACTTCGGCTACAATCCCGACAAGGTGATTTTGAAGGACATATCGCTCTACGCCAAGCCCGGCCAGAAGATCGCATTCGTCGGCTCGACCGGCGCGGGCAAGACCACTGTGACCAACCTGCTCAACCGCTTCTACGACATACAGCAGGGCGAGATCACGATAGACGGCGTGGACATCCGCAAATACAAGCGCGATTTCCTGCGCGAGAACATCGCCATGGTGCTTCAGGACACGCATCTGTTCACCGGCACGATCATGGAGAACATCCGCTACGGCCGTCTGGACGCGACCGACGAGGAGGTCATCGAGACGGCGAAGATGGTGAGCGCGCACAGCTTCATCATGCGCCTGTCCGACGGCTACAACACCCGCATAGAGGGCGACGGCGCGAACCTCTCTCAGGGTCAGCGCCAGCTGCTCAACATCGCCCGCGCGGCGCTGAGCAAGGCGCCGATACTGGTGCTGGACGAGGCCACCAGCTCGGTCGATACCCGCACGGAGCGCCTGATCGAGATCGGCATGGATCACCTGATGAAGAACCGCACGACGTTCGTCATCGCGCACCGCCTCTCGACCGTGCGCAACGCCAACGCGATCATGGTGCTGGAGGACGGCGTGATCATAGAGCGCGGCAACCACGATCAGCTGCTCGAGATGAAGGGCCGCTATTACGAGCTGTATACCGGCAAGAAGGAACTGGACTGACCCCACATATCCATCTGCGCGGCGGGAGAATATCCCGTCGCGCTTTGCAATTTATCCAAAACGTGCTGGACAGAAGGCGGGGCGGGGGGATATACTGACAATGGAAAGCGTCGATTTTCAAGCCGCGCCTGCACGCAGACGCGCCGCGCGGCATAGTATATCTCTCGAAAAGAGGAAAAGACCATGACATTTACGAAAATGCAGGGGCTGTCCAACGACTACATCTACGCGGATGGCTTTACGCAGGCGCTGCCCGGCGATCTGGCGGCCGCCTCGATCAAGCTGTCGAAATATCACACCGGCGTCGGCGCGGACGGCCTGATACTCATCGAGCCCGCCGAAAACGCCGACGCGCGCATGCGCATATTCAACGCCGACGGCAGCGAGGCGCAGATCTGCGGCAACGGCCTGCGCTGCGCCGCGCGCTATCTCTATGATCACAACATCTGCCGGAAAACCGAAATGCGCATTGCGACCGGCGCGGGGCTCAAGACCGTCTGGCTGGACGTTCGGGGCGGCGCTGTGGCAAGCGTCACCGCCGACATGGGCGCGCCCGTCGTGAGCGAGCCGGTCAGGCTGACCGCCGCGGGGCGCACGCTCACGTTCTGGCCGGTGTCGATGGGCAATCCGCACGCCGTGACGTTCGAGGAGAGCGCAAAGGGCGCTGAGTTCTACACGCTCGGCCCGGCCTTTGAGGGGCACGCGTTCTTCCCGGAGCACGCCAACATCGAGTTTACCGAGGTCGTCAGCCGGACGCGGCTTCATGTGCGCGTGTGGGAGCGCGGCTCGGGCGAGACAATGGCCTGCGGCAGCGGCGCGTGCGCCGTGCTGGCGTCGGCGGTGTCGGCGGGGCTGGCCGAGAGAAGGGCGCAGGTGGTTCTGCCCGGCGGCGCGCTGACACTACAGTGGCTCGAGGCGGACAGCCACATACTGATGACCGGCCCGGCAACGCCGGTATTTGAGGGCGAAGTGTCGCTCTGACGGACAGCGCGGACGACGCTTTCATCTGCACCGCCGCGAGAGCGTCGGGAGGAAGCCGGCGGTTTTTCAGGATGGATGTGGGCAAATCGGCGGCATGGGCGGCGAAACGGCCGCGCGATGCGGGGATTTTCGCATAGAGAGGCGCTTTGGCGTTACTTTTTTGACGCGCGGCGCGAATTGTCTCTTTCATTTTTCACACAGATGGTTTACAATAGAAAGAAAATGAGGAGGCTGCGGCTTGATATGATCTTTGAAACGCGCGGAGTCAAAATGTATTATGAGGAGCACGGTGAAGCCGGGCGGCCTCTGCTTTTGCTGCACGGCTGGGGCGGACGATGCGAGAGCTTCCTGCCCGTGACGCGCGATTTCGAGACGACGCGGCGCGTCTATGTCGTCGACTTTCCCGGGCATGGCCGCAGCGATCAGCCCGACTGCCCCTGGTCAGTGACCGAATATATGGAGTATATCCGATCGTTCATGGACGAGGCGGGCATTCGGGGCGCGGATATTGTGGCGCACTCGTTCGGCGCGCGCGTGGCGATACTGCTCGCCGCCGAGCATCCCGAGTATGTGGGAAAGCTGCTTCTGACCGGCGCGGCGGGGCTTCCCAGCCGCAAATCGGGCAAAACGCCGTTTAAGACGCGCGTATACAGGGCGCTGCGCTCTTTCATCAACCGGCCGTTCATGAGCAGGCTTTTCGGGGCGGCGCGGGTCGATCTGTGGCGCGAGGCGCTGGTGCAGCGCTTCGGCTCGGCGGACTACCGCGCGCTGACGCCGTTCATGCGCCAGACGTTCAACCGCGTGCTTGGGCAGGATCTGACGCCCTGCCTTGCGCGCGTCAAGGCGCCCACGCTGCTGATATGGGGCGAGAACGACACGGCCACGCCGCTGTGGATGGGGCAGAAGATGGAAAAGGAGATCCCCGACGCGGGTCTGGTCGTGCTGAAGGACTGCGGCCATTTCGCCTATCTGGACAAATACGGCGAGTTCCGCCTGATTGCCGAGAGCTTTTTGAAATAACGGAGGAGAGAGATGGAGATTGTCATTGCCGTTCTGAGCGCGCTTCTGACCGCGCTGGTTTCGCGGTATTATCTGCATATGCTCCAGCTGGAGAGTTATCAGCTGGACGGCTATGTGCGCTGGATGAAGAAGAACCACAACCGCCAGAGCGGCGCGCTGACCATCGGCGTGGGCGCGACGGCCGCCTATTATGCGCTGTGGCTGCTATTGCGCGTGTTCCTGAGCGCGCCGGCCAGCAAAACGGCGGCGGGCGTGATCGCGCTGATCGGCTTCGGGCTGTTTGCCGTGCTGCTCGATCACGCGCTGCACGTTCAGCCGGAAAAGAAGCCCATGACCTATACGCCGCGCATGAAGCGGCTCTATGCCGCGCTCATTGTGATCGC
Organism: uncultured Clostridia bacterium; assembly: GCA_934636425.1. Taxonomy (GTDB): domain Bacteria; phylum Bacillota; class Clostridia; order Christensenellales; family Aristaeellaceae; genus Firm-10. Next base: position 4,267 of record CAKUAV010000138.1, on the reverse strand, counting down.
GCTGGCCGCGGCGCTTCTGACGGCGCTGCTCTTCAGGCTGCCGGGCTTTATCGTGTTTGTGACGGCGCCGTATCTGCCGCTGGCGGCGGGCGCGTGCATGAAGCCGATCGAAAAGAAAATTTCCGACCACTATCTTCAGGACGCGAAGCGCAGGCTGGACGATCGCCCCGATCTGATCAAGATCGGCATCACCGGCAGCTATGGCAAGACCAGCACCAAGTTCATACTCGCGACGATCCTGTCCGAAAAGTTCGACGTGCTGGCCACGCCGTCGAGCTTCAACACGCCCATGGGACTGACCCGCGTCATACGCGAGCAGCTGGAGAAGCACCATCAGATATTCCTCGCCGAGATGGGCGCGCGCCATGTGGGCGACATCAGGGAGCTTGTGGAGCTGGTGCATCCGCGGCTGGGCCTGATCACGTCGGTGGGCGAGCAGCATCTGGAGACGTTCGGCGACATAGAGACCGTGGCCAGCACAAAATTCGAGCTGGTCGAGGGTCTGCCGGAAAACGGCGCGGCGTTCTTCGCGGCGGACGGCGCGTGGGTCGACAGGCTGTATGAGCGCGCGGCGTGCGAAAAATTCCTCACCGGCACGCAGGGCATGGGTCTTGACATGAAGGCGGAGGACATTTCCGTGGGCGCGGAGGGCAGCTCCTTTACGCTCAGCGACAAGCGCACGGGCGAGAAAATCGAGTGCCGCACGAAGCTGCTGGGCCGCCACAGCATCGCAAACATAACACTGGCCTGCATGGTCGCGCGGTACCTCGGGCTGACGATGGAGGAGATCGCGCGCGGCGTCGCAAAGATCGAGCCGGTCGAGCATCGGCTCCAGCTGCTCCCCGGCGCGAACAGCATGACCATAATAGACGATGCGTTCAACTCCAATCCGGTGGGCGCGCGCGCGGCGCTGGATGTGCTCTCGGCCTTCGAGGGACGCAGGCGCGTCGTGGTCACGCCCGGTATGGTGGAGCAGGGCGAAAAGGAAGCGGAGCTCAACCGCCGCTTCGGCGCGCAGATGGCCGGCAAGTGCGACGTGGCGATCCTCGTGGGCAAAAAGCACACGCAGCCCATCGTGGAGGGACTGCGCGCGGGCGGCATGGCCGACGAGTTCATTCATGTGACCGCCAGCCTGGACGAGGCCACGGCGGTGCTGGGGCGGATCGGACGGGCGAACGACGTGGTGCTGTTCGAGAACGACCTGCCCGACAATTACAATGAAAAGTAACGCGGAGGAATGTGACCTATGAAGACAAATCTCGCGGTCGTGTTCGGCAGCAGAACCTGCGAGCACGACGTATCGATCATCTCCGGACTGCAGGCGGCCATGGCGGCCGATCCGGCGCGCTATGACGTGACGCGCGTGTATATTTCCCGCGAGGGCGACTGGTATATCGGCGAAAAGCTGAACGACATGACCTTCTATCTGAGCTTTGATCCCGAGCAGGTGACGCACGTTCTGCCCGTGGCCGAAAAGGGCAAGCTGCTCTTGATCGACTATCCCACCGAGAAGAAGAAGCTCTTCGGCGGCGGGCGCGTGGTCGAAAAGACGATCGACGTGGTGCTGCCGGTGATGCACGGCCTGAACGGCGAGGACGGCACGCTGCAGGGCATGCTGGAACTGATGAACGTGCCCTTCGCCTCGTCCGGCACGCTGGGCTGCGCCGTGGGCATGGACAAAATCGCCATGAAGCAGCTCTTCCGCGGCTGCGGCTTCCCTGTGCTGCCCGACACATGGGCGGAGCGCGGCCAGTGGGAGCGGGACAGAGACGCCGTGATCGCGCGCTGCGAGCAGGCGCTTTCCTATCCGATGTTCGTAAAGCCCGCCAATCTGGGCTCGTCGATCGGCATCAGCCGCGCGAACGACCGCGACGGCCTTGTCCATGCGCTCGAGGTGGCGTTTTCCTATGACCGGCGCGTGCTGATCGAAAAGGCGGTCACAGCCATCGAGGAGGTCAACTGCTCGGCGATGGGCTATGCCGAGGATGTGCGCGTGTCCGAAACCGAGATGCCCGTGCGCTGGGACGACAAGGAGCTGCTCGACTTTTACGAGAAGTATCTGCGCGGCAATTCGGGCAAGGGCATGAGCGCGCTCAAGCGCAAGATTCCCGCGCCGGTGGGCGAGGAGAAGCTGGCGTTCATCCGCAAGACCACGGAGGACGTGTTCCGCGCGCTGGACTGCAAGGGCGTGACGCGCATCGACTACATCATCGACAAGGACGAGGATCGCGTCTATCTGGGCGAGATCAACATCATTCCCGGCTCGCTGGCGTTCTATCTGTGGGAGCCGGTGGGCGTGAGCTTCCAGCAGCTGATCGACGCGATGGTGGACAGCGCCTTCAAGGCGTGGGCCGACCGCAACAAGAGCGTGTTCTCCTACGATTCCAACATACTCGCGGCGGTGCGCAGCGGCGCGAAGGCCGCCAAGACCGGGCGGTAAATATCTTTTTTCCGGCGATGCAGGCAGCGTCGCCGGTCTTTTTTTAGCCCCTGAAATAAAAATAATTTTATTTTCTAAAACCAGTTGACAAACTTAATTTTTTTGGTAGTATTTTAGCATAAAAGAAAATGAAACCGTTCGTTAAAAGGCAGTTTCGTTTGCGAAACGGCGGCATCTGAAGAGAGATGCGCATGGGGCGCACAGAGGGCGAATGAATAACGCGTGAAGGAGAAGCGGATATGACAAGCGGAAAAGAAATCGGACGAATCAACCGGGCGGCGCGGGGCAGGCGGCTGGCGCGGAAGATGCTGGAGCACTGGCAGCTGTACCTGATGGCGCTGCCGGCGCTGGCATATATCCTGCTGTTTGTCTATAAGCCGATGTACGGCATCATCATTGCGTTCAAAAATTATAAGTTCAAGCTGGGGATTCTGGGCAGCAAATGGGTGGGGCTGAGCAATTTCCGGCGGCTGCTGGAGTCCTACTGGTTTCCGATCATTCTCAGGAACACGCTCACGCTGTCCGGGCTGTCGCTGCTCATCGGCTTTCCAGTGCCGATCATACTGGCGCTTATGGTCAACGAGGTGCAGCGCGAGGCGCCCAAGCGGCTGTTTCAGACGGTGTCATACGCACCTCACTTCATATCCACGGTGGTGGTGTGCGGCATGATACAGATTTTCCTTTCGCCGTCATCGGGGATCATCAACAACCTGATCGAGCGGCTGGGCGGTCAGGCGGTGTATTTCATGCAGGATGCCAGACTGTTCAAATGGATCTATGTGATCAGCGGAATATGGCAGGAGGCGGGCTGGGGCGCGATTATCTATTTTGCGGCGCTGTCGGGCGTGGATAAGGCGCTGATTGAGGCCTCGCAGATTGACGGCGCGAGCCGTATGCAGCGCATCCGATACGTCAATCTGCCAATGCTGACGCCCACAATCCTGGTCATGCTGATCCTGCGCTGCGGCTCGCTGTTGAGCGTCGGCTATGAGAAGGTCTATCTGCTGCAAAACAGCACGAATCTGACGGGCTCGGAGATCATATCGACATACGTTTACAAAATAGGACTCGAAAGCAGCGATTTCTCGTTTTCAACGGCGACCAATCTGCTCAACTCGCTGGTCAACTGCGTTATATTGATTTCGGTGAATTTCCTGGCGAGCCGGCTGACGGAAACGAGCCTGTGGTAAGGAGGAAGCTCAGATGAAAACTCAGGTCAACAGGATCAAATTGAGCGGCGGGGATCGGGTCTTTGTGTTGATCAACAGCGCGCTGCTGGTTCTCATCTTTGTGCTTGTCCTCTATCCGATCTGGTTTGTCGTGATCGCCTCCTTCAGCGATCCGGAGCTGGTCAATACCGGGCGGGTCATACTGTTCCCCAGGGGCTGGACGGTCGGCGGCTACGCGCGGGTGCTGCGCTATGGAGAAATCTGGACGGGCTATGGCAACACGATCTTCTATACGGTGCTTGGTACGCTGCTGAACCTGGCGGCGACGCTTCCCTGCGCATACGCTCTTTCGCGGCGGGATATGGTCGGGCGCAATGTGCTCATGACGCTGTTTATCATCACAATGTATTTCGGGGGCGTGCTGATTCCGAGCTATTTGAACGTCAAATCGCTTGGGCTGCTCAATACGCGGCTGTATATGCTGATCGGCGGTCTGGTTTCCGCCTATAATATCATCGTCAGCCGGACGTTTTTTGCCAACACCATTCCCTGGGAGATGCACGAGGCGGCGCGCATCGACGGCGCGAGCGACGCCTGTATGTTTTTGAAGATCATATTGCCGCTCTCCAAGCCGATCATCGCGGTGATGGCGCTCTAT
>CAKUAV010000137.1 GCA_934636425.1 uncultured Clostridia bacterium | reverse complement strand
ATCTCGACCCGGCGGAATAGGAACGCAAGCTATCGCAAGCCGTCCTGTTTGTCGCGAGACAAACAGCAGGCGTGAACCAAAGGCAAACGCCGCGTAAAGCGCACTTTGCCGCTCGGCCAGCCCCTGAAGAGAGTCCAGAGAGTCGAAGACTCTTTGGCGCAGGTTTGGGGGCGCGCAGCCCCAACGTACTCCCCGCGGAAAGCATTACAAAGCCAATGCGGCTGCGCAAAGACGCACAAAGGCCACGCCGCCGACCCCGTTCCCCCGTTCTCCGTTCCCCGGTAACCCGTCGAGATCGCCTGCAAGAAACGCACAAGCCCGAAGTGAACCCACAAAGGCAGATAACCGAAGAGCGCCGCGAGAACGCGCGAATGGCGATCTCGACCCGGCGGAATAGAAACGCAACATCCCGCAAGCCGTCTCTTTTTTCCTGACAGAGGAAAAAAGACAGGCGTGAACCGACGGCAAAACGCGACAACAGAGCCGCATCGCCGAGCGTAAACCGAGGGCAAGCGCTGCGTTGAAAGCACTCCCACCCACAGCGTGAAGAGAGTCCAGAGAGGCCGGCGCTCACGCCGCGCGTCAAACCGGCGGCTGTGTCCGCGCCGCATCGAGGCGCGGGGAAAGCTCTGTGCGCCAGACGGTGAGCATAAACGTGATGAAGCAGGCGGATGAGCCGACCACGTCGGAAATGGCCTCGGCGGCGAACACGCCCCGCGCGCCCATGAAGCGCGGCAGAATCACCGCCAGCGGCGCGACGATGAACGCCTTGCGCAGCAGCGAGAAGAACATCGCCCGCCGCGCCTTGCCCAGCGCGACAAAGCTGTGCTGGCACGACATCTGCATGAACATGAAGCAGAACGTCGCAAAATACAGCCGCACCGCCGGCACGCCCACGCTCATCAGCGCCTCGTCGCCGTTGAAGAGGCGAATCAGCAGCTCGGGAGCCAGCTGCGCCAGCGCCCACGCCGCGATGGACATGCACAGCGTCGTGACGATCTGCACGCGGAAGCAGACGCGCACGCGGTCGATCCGCTTCGCGCCGTAATTGTAGCTCATCACCGGCGCGGCCGCCTGCGAGAAGCCCGATATCGGCATCATGATGATCTGGCGGATCGAGTTGATCACCGTCATCACAGTGATGTATACGTCGCCGCCCGCCTGGCCGAGGCTGGCGTTGCACACCGCCTGAACCAGACTCTCGGTCACGCTCATCGTGCAGCTGGACAGCCCCAGCGCCGAGATCTCGCCCATCAGGCGAAAGTCCGGCCTGAGCAGACTCAGCCTGAGCCGTATCAGCGAGCGCCTGCCCGTGAGGAAAATGAGCGTCCATGCCGCGCTCAGCGCCTGCGATATGATCGTCGCCACAGCCGCGCCCTTCACGCCCATGTCGAACGCGAATATGAACAGCGGATCGAGCGCCACGTTGGCCAGCGCGCCGATGAGCACGCTCATCATGCCCACGCGCGTGAAGCCCTGCGCGTTGATGAACGGGTTCATGCCCAGCGCCGCCATGACGAACGGCGTGCCGAGCAGATAGACGTTGAGGTAGTCCTGCGCGTAGGGCAGCGTGTCGTCGCTCGCGCCGAACAGCCTCAGCAGCGGCGTCTTGACCAGATAGCCCGCAATCGTGCAAAACAGCGCGAAAAAGAGCAGCATCAGCATCGAATTGCCCATGATGCGGCCCGCGCGCGCCTCGTCGCCCTCGCCGCGCGCCATCGAGAACAGCGGCGCGCCGCCCTGCCCCGCCAGCGCCGTGAACGCGCTTATCAGCGTCACGATGGGGAACGTCAGCCCCACGCCCGCCAGCACCGTCAGCCCGACGTGCGGTATGCGCGCGATGAATATGCGATCCACAACGCTGTAGAGCACGTTGATCAGCTGCGCGGCGATCAGCGGCACGGCCATCCGCGCGATCATCGCGGGGATATTGCCTTCTGAAAAGTCGTTTTTCTGAACCGTCCTTTGCATTGTTTCGCCTCCGAGCTATTATTTGGGGGTCTTCACGGAATCCTGGTGAAGCGCAAGTTCAAGCGGCAGATTGCGCGGCTTGCCATGAGAGGATAAGCAAAGAAGGGAAAACGCGGCTTTAGCAGCGCAAGCCTTGCCGCCATGCTGTCTGCGTCTCTCCGCCGCGCCCTGCTTCACCCGGCTTTTTCGGGAGGAGCCTGCTTTTTTCGGCGCACTTCATTCGGCATTGCCGATATGCCATGTATTGTATGATACTGAATCCTCGCTAAAATATAGATATCGGCCATTGCCTGCCAGTCGTGCTTCGAATGGCACAGGGGCACTCGCTAAGCCCCGTCTTCGCCGCCGCGTCAATCGCTGCTTTTTTCTGGCTCTTCACGGAATCTTGGATGCGCAAATCCCAGCGGCAGATTGCGCGGCTTTTGCCATGTGAAAATGGACAAAGAAGGGAAAACGCGGCTTTAGCGGCGCAAGCTATGCCGCCATGCTGTCTGCGTCTCTCCGCCGCGCCCTGCTTCACCCGGCTTTTCGGGAAGAGCATTTTTTTGCGCGCGGAACGCACAGACTCATTATACAGCTTTTGCGCGCGCCTGCCTTTCCGGCAGTATGAAATCTGCGCGAAATATTTCCGACATGAGCGCGGCGCGGCAAATTCGCGCTCCCCCATCGAGCGCCCCTTCATCGCCTCGCTCTTCGCGTTAATCCCCCGCGCAAAACACACGGGGGATTTGACACAGGCGCGAAAAGCGGGTATAATAACAGGGAACAGTGGCCGTCAGCGCGCGATGACGCGGTTCCAGGCGGCGATGATCGCCTCGGGCGCGTAGGGCTGCTTCGTGGCCGGATCGACGCCCAGCTCGAACAGGAACGGGCCGGCGTAGCCCACCGCCAGCAGGCCGTCGTAGATCTGCTTCCACGGCACGACGCCCATGCCCGGCAGCCAGTGGCGCTCGTCGACGCCGTCATAGTCGGACAGATGCGTCGTGATGACCAGCTTGGCCGCGTGCGCCATGAACGCCTCGTGGCTCTCGCGCAGCAGGTGGTTTACGTCGAAGCACACGCCCGCGCAGTGCGTCCCCAGCACGGCCATTTCCTCGCCGGTGCGGCCGATGCAGGTGCGCGGCAGATCCTCGACCGCCAGCTTCATGTCGCCCGCGATGGCCTGCAGCGCCTCAAGGCTCTTTGCGCAGGTCTCCATGCGCGCGGCGCGCTCATCGTCCGGGTTCGGCTCACTGCTGCCGTGGACGACCAGCGTCTTTGCGCCCAGCGACCGCGCCAGCTCAATGTCCTGCGTCAGCTCCCTGATGACGGCGGCGCGCTTTTCCTCGTCCAGCGCGGAGATGTCCAGCTCGCGCGCGAAGGGCAGATGGTACGACCACAGCGTCAGGCCGGCGGCCTTGAGTTCCTCGAACGCGGCCAGCGCGATGGCGCGGCGCTCCTCGAACGGCTTGAACGGCAGGCTGATTTCGACCACCTCGAAACCGGCGCGCGCGTAATCGGGCAGCAGCTGATAGGTGTTCATGCCGACGGAAATGCCCAGGGGATTCTTGTTCATAGCGTATTCTCCTCTCTGTTTTGAGCGTGTCTCAAAAAGTCTCTGAGCGGGAACGCCGCTCGACGCTTCCAGCGCCATGACAGCCCGCTCCCGAAGCAGGGCGCGCGTTCGGACAGGCGCATGAATATCTCTCCGACGCCGCGACAACCGAATCCGTGCGACTCAAGCGCCGCGCGGCGGTATGAAAAACCAGCGCGCGCGTTTCAACCGCGCGTTCGGGTCTGCCGAGGTTCCGGCGCATCAGGCCAAGGCGCGCGTTCGGACGAGCGCATGAATATCTCTCCGACGCCGCGACAACCGAATCCGTGCGGCTCAAGCGCCGCGCGGCGGTATGAAAAACCGGCGCTCGCGTTTCAACAGCGCGATTCGGATTTGCCGAGGTTCCGGCGCATCAGGCCAGGGCGCGCGTTCGGACGAGCGCGCAGCGTCCTTCCAGCGCCAAAGCGGGACGAAAAACCGGCGCTCGCGTTTCAACCGCGCACTTCGGGCTTGCCGAGGTTCCGGCGCATCAGGCCAGGGCGCGCGTTCGGACGGGCGCACAGCGTCCTTCCAACGCCAAAGCGGAACGGAAAACCAGCGCTCACGTTTCAACCGCGCGTTCGGGTCTGCCGAGGTTCCGGCGCATCAGGCCAAGGCGCGCGTTCGAGCGGGGCGCGCAGCGTCCTTCCAAAGCGGGACAAAAAACCAGCGCTCGCGTTTCAACCGCGCGTTCGGGTCTGCCAAAGCTCTGCCGCACAATGCAGGGCGCATGAGCGTCCCGCGGGAAGCGCGATGTCTTGCGGCGTTTCTCCTTTTGAAGCGCACTCCACGATTGTTTTCGACTCCATTATATCACGCGCCGCGCCGAATCTCAAGCGGGATGGGCGGCGTTATCACGAAAGCGAGGTTTTTTTATGCCCAGTTACATCGCCGGTGTGGACATCGGCGGCACATCCGTCAAATTCGGCGTGCTCGAGGACGGCCACAATCTCGTCTACAAGACCAGCGCGCCCTCCGTGCTCAACGACGCGGACGGCATGGTCGAGCTGATTGCCGGCATGGTCGAGGATTGTCCGTTCCCCATCGAGCGCATCGGCGTGGGCACGCCCGGCTGGGTCGTGCTGCCTCAGAATCTGGTCACGGCGACCAATCTCGGCTGGCAGAACGCGCCGCTGTGCGCCATGCTCAACCGCCGCCTGAAGATGCCCGTGTGGGTGGACAACGACGCGCAGACTCAGCTGGCCGCCGAATGGTGGGACGGCGCGTGCCGCGGCCTGAACAGCGTGGTCTACATCACGTTCGGCACGGGCGTGGGCGGCGCGCTGCTCATCAACGGAAAGCCCTGGCGCGGCCACCGCAACAACGGCGGCGAGATCGGCCACTTCATCACCCACGCGGACGGCCTGCCCTGCGCCTGCGGCCTGAAGGGCTGCTACGAGATGTACGCCTCGGCGCGGGCGCTGTGCCGCATGGGCAATCGCGACAACGCGCAGGAGATCATCGACGCGGCGCGCGCCGGCGATTCCGAGATGATGGACGTATTCCGCAAATATCTGCACGAGGTGGCCATCGGCATCGCCGGGCTGTACATGCTCTTCCGCCCCGAAGCGTTCGTGCTGGGCGGCGGCATCAGCGCCTCGGGCGACATACTGCTGCACACGCTCGCCGAAGCGCTGCAGGAGGTCTGTCCGCACGTCGCCGACGAAATCGCCGCAATCACCTGTCTGGCCGTGCATCGCAACGACGCGGGCATCCGCGGCGCGGCGGCGCTGGCGGCGATCCACGCCCAGAGCAGCCGCTGAGTCGGCGGCTGTGCCGCATCCACACCGCTTCGCGCATGCAACCCGACTCTTCAGCGCTTGGGGGGCGCTTCGAGTCTGGACGTTGGCGCGTATTGGTATGATCGCTATACAGCCCGACCCGCCCGAGCATAAATTGGACTCGGGCGGGTCTTTCCGTGTACCCGGGTATTGCGGGGCGGCCGCAGTGCGGCTTCCTCTCCGCTTCGCGCACGCAACCCGACTCTTCAGCGCTGCCGCCGGGCGCTTCGAGTCTGGACGTTGGCGCGTGTTGGTATGATCGCTATACAGCCCGACCCGCCCGAGCATAAATTGGACTCGGGCGGGTCTTTCCGTGTACACGGGCGACGGCGGGGACACGGGGAAATGCGTAAGCCGGGCGTTTGTCCGCGCTGACGCGAAGAAAGGATATTCCGCTTTACAGGTTCGTGAATTGCTGGCCGGCGCGGCGATAAGTGCCTGCCGGTTATAGCTCCGGCACAGGCGTTTGTGCGCGCGGGGGAACGGGGGGGAAATGCGGAATTCGGAATTGGGGCGCGGGGATGAGCGCATCCGACGCTGCGGGTCTGGTGGGACGGTTTACGCTTGGCGTGCGTCCGGCCTTGCGGGGCTGGCGAGGCGGTTTGCCTCGGTTTGCGCCCGGCCTCGCGGGGCTGTTGCGGTGTTTTGCCTTCGTTCACGCCTGTCGTGCGGTTCTGTTGACGCGTTTTGCCGCCGTTCACGCCTGCCGTGCGGTTCTGTTGCGGTGTTTTGCCTTCGTTCACGCCTGCTGTTTGCCGCATAGCGCCAAACAGGACGGCTTGCGATAGCTTGCGTTCCTGTTCCGCCGGGTCGAGATCGCCATTTGTGCGTTCTCGATGTGTCAGCGCGGTTATCTGCCTTGGCTGGTTCACTTCGGGATTGTGCGTTTCTTTATGGCGATCTCGACGGGTTACCGGGACGCGGGGAACGGGGGTACGGAGAACGGGGCTGGCGGCGCGGCCTTTGTACATCTTTGCGCAGCCGCATTGGCCTTGTGAGTCTTTCCGCGGGGAGTACGCTGGGGCTGCGCGCCCCAGACTGCGCCAAAGAGTCTTCGACTCTCTGGACTCTCTTCAGGGGCTGGTCGAGTGAGAGAGTGCGCTTTACGCGGCGGGGATGTGTCGGCTCAAATATCCATCCATGCAAAAAGCGCCAGCGCCCCAATCACCGCACCCACGCTCGCAAAACCCGGGTACACGGAAAGACCTGACCGGCTCTGATTTATGGCCGGTCAGGTCGGGCTGTACAGCGATGATACCTACACGCTCAAACGTCCAGACTCGAGCCGCCCCCAAGCGGCGCGGAGTCGGGTTGCAACGCGCGAAGCGGTGTGGAAGCCGGCACTGCCGGCCGGCCAGCCCGCAGCGCTGTGCGGGTAACGGAGAGATCGGCCTGCGCGCGCGCGGTCGCTGCGGGCGTTCCAATAACGTCGATCAGATTGAGCAGGCACTGCTCGCCCGCCTCGATGGGCAGCTCGCGCCGTCCCGACGCGTCCTCCAGCAGCACATGAGCGTCGCGCGCGTACAGCATGCCCTCCGTGCCGGTGACGCGCAGCCGGTCGTCGTCGTGGCGCGGCGCGCCGTCCGGCCGCAGGAAATCCGCCGTCACAGTGGCGATCACGCCGTTTTGAAGCGCCATCAGCACGGCGCTCGTCATCTCCATGTCGCCATGGCCGCGGTTGTAGTCGGCGTTTGTCAGCGCCGCAATGTGCGCGCACGCCCCGCCGAGCTGCGTCGCCCAGTCGAGCGCGTGTATGCCCACCCACGGAATGATGCCGCCGAATGTCTCGCTGTGGCGATAGAACTCGGGTCGGCTGCCCAGCTTGTAGCTCTTGCGGCCCTGAATCTGCCGCACCACGCCGATCTTGCCCTCGTCGATCGCCCGCCGCACCGTCTTGAACCAGCCGCAATAGCGCAGATTGAACATCCCGCCCAGCGCGCAGCCGCTCGCGCGCCAGACTGCCTCCAATTCGTCCAGCTTGTCAAGCCGCGTCGCCAGCGGCTTTTCGGAAAAGACGTGAACGCCGCGCTTCAGGCAGGCGATCGACACGTCCGCCGCGCGCGAAAACCACGGATTGACCGCGGCCAGCTCGATTTCGGGATGCGCGTTCAGCAGCGCGCCGGCGCTTTCGTGGATCTGCGGCGCAATGCCGTGCGCGCGGCAGGCGGCGAGCAATCCCGATATGTCCTCGTCCCCATCGGCCGGCGCGACGGCGCACAGCCGCAATTCGGGACGCATTGCAAGCGCCTCGAACACAAAATTGTAGTGTCCGGAGCCTCCGATGATGGCGATATTCATGAAACGATCTTCCTTTCATGGTGTGTGACTGCGCCGCGTAAACGGCAAATCTGGCCGCCGTCAAATCGCCGTCCGCGCTGACGCGTCGAAACGATATTCCGTTTCATGGGACAGTGAATTGTGCGCCGGCGAAAGGCTGCGTCTGGCCGGTTTTAGCGCCGGCACAGGCGATTGTGCGCGCGGGGGAACGGCGGGGGATGCGGAATTCGGAATTGGGACGCGGGAATGCGCGCGTGTCTGGCGTTGAGGTTCTATTGATGCGTTTTGCCCTCGGTTCACGCTCAGCCTTGCGATTCTGTCGGGGCGCTTTGCCCTCGGTTCACGCGCGGCCTTGCGATTCTGTCGGGGCGGTTTGCGCTCGATGTGCGCCGGTTTTTGCGATTCTGTCGGGGCGTTTTGCCTCGGTTTGCGCGCGGCCTTGCGATTCTGTCGGGGCGGTTTGCCCTCGGTTTGCGCGCGGTCTTGCGATTCTGTCGGGGCGGTTTGCCCTCGGTTTGCGCGCGGCTTTGCGATTCTGTCGGGGCGTTTTGCCTCGGTTTGCGCGCGGCCTTGCG
>CAKUAV010000136.1 GCA_934636425.1 uncultured Clostridia bacterium | reverse complement strand
GCCCTCCGCCGTTCCCCCGCGCGCAGAAACGCCTGTGCCGGGGCTAAAACCGGCAGGCACTTATCGCCGCGCCGGCGCGAAAAAACGCCGGACGCAAAAAATCCCGCCGCATCCGTATGGACGCAGCGAGATTTGTGAATGCGATTACTTCGCGACGGTCAGAGCGGTGACATGGGGATTGGCGCCCTCGTACCAGTAGAGGAAGCCCTCCAGATCGACGACGTCGCCGACATTCAGCGCCTCGACGGCCTTGTAGACCTCGGTGTCGCTGCCGCAGAGATAGTACTCGACGCAGAAATCATAGGTGTTGCCGTTGTAGGAGGCCTTGAAGTACAGATCGTCGGTCTTCTCGGCTTCGTTCTTGTAGGCGAACGCCGCGCCGTTCTCGTCATAGGCCTCGACGGTCAGACCCTTGAAGGAAACGAACTCGTTCTGATGCGCGATCAGCTCGTCGGTACCCAGCAGCTCGGTCACGTCCAGCGCCTCGGCGACATAGGGCTCGCTCTCTTCGATTTCGAAGGTCGCGTCGATGATCTCGACCTCGCCCGCCCACTCGCTCTTGAAGCCGGTCACCTTGATCTTGGTGCCGGGAACCAGCTTGGCGTAATCCTCCTCGGAGCAGGTCATGTTGTAGCAGAAATACGCGCCGTCGCGATCCTGCGTGTACACGGTGGCCTTATCGTCCCACCAGGACTGCTTGGCCTGAACATAGGCCTCGATGACGACCTCGGAATCGACGTCGGCGGCGACGTACTCTTCATAGGTCATAACGCCCTCGGACTTGACTTCCTTCTCGGTCTCCTCGGCGAACGCGGCGCAGCAGGACAGCGCGAGCACGAGAACCAGCAGCATGGCGAAAAACTTCTTCATGATTCAGACTTCCTTTCATTTGTCGTCTGTTTCCTCCGCCTCTTCGGCGGACATGCCTATTGTACATCGAACGCACTGCCAAATCAACGACTTTTCATTGATTTAGCATTGCGTTTTCGGGAAATCGCCCCCACGAGCAGATAACCGCCCATCGCCAGCCACACAAGCAGCAGGCCGATCAGCAGCGCCTTCGCCGTGTCCGGCAGCGGCCCCAGATCGCCGGCTCGATCGCGCGCGTCGCCGCTGTCCGAGCCGATCTGATCGAGATGATAGAGCGCGGCCGTGTCGGCGTACAGCTTGTCGATCGACTGATCGTCCACGGTCTGCTTGCGGCGCTCGGCCTTGACCACGCCCTCGATCAGCTGCCCCGCCGCCGAACGCAGCGACGCGGAGCCGTTGAACACCGGCGTGACGAACGTATCGGCCGTGTGGGAAAGCAAAAGCTGCGTGGCCTGAATCTTTACGCTGTAGTGCAGCTCATTGTCCGCGCCGCCGGCGCTGAGATAGGCCTGATAATCGTCTCTGCTCCGCGCGCGCGACGTCACCGGCACATAGCCCTCGGTCTGGGCATAGCGTATCTGCACGTCGTCCGAGAGCAGATACTGCGCGAACAGCCACGCCGCCAGCGTCCGCCCCGCGTCCGCCCTGTTGAACAGGCAGATCGACGGCCCCTGCGATATCATCTTCATGTCGTCCGGGTTGACCTGCGGCACCGGGCGCACGGCCACATCGAAATCAACGATCTTGTCCGCGCTTATGTCGGAGAGCGGCGCGTCCGGCCCCATCCAGGTCGAGCCGGCGGTCGAATCGACGGCGAACACGCACTGGCCGGCGTTGAGGAAGTTGGCCGGATAGCTGGAAATCTGGAAGGTCGAGAACGCACCGGTTTTGGCGTGGGACGCGATCTCATAGAGGAAGGCGCGCGTCGTGTCGTTAAACAGCTCGACATCGCCCGCCTCGGTCGAATAGGGCGCGCCGCACTGCTTCAAATACTGTATCATCATGTTGTCGGTGGACTTGTAGATGAAGGGAATCATGACCTTCTGGCCATTGAGCTTGAACGTGCCGTCCTCGTTCTTTTGAGCGGCGGCCTCGCTCACTTCCCAGATATAGTCCCATGTGGGCGCGTCCGGCACATCGTAGCCCAGCGCCTCGACATAGCTTCTGTTGATGTACAGCGCCTCAGTCGAGCGCATGAAGGGCAGCACGTAGACGTGATCGCCGATTTTGCCCTCCTCGAGGTACTCGGGGATGATCTCGTCCTTTGCGGGCGCGTCGAAGCGAACCTCGCTGCCGCCCAGCCCCCAGCGCGCGTCGTCCCAGAACGTGTCCAGCGGCACGACTGTGTTCTCGCCGGTCAGGTAGGTCGCGATGTGGTCGGGATAGGTCACGCACACGTCGGGCGTTGTGCCCGTGGCGAGGTTGGTGATCACGTCGTTGTATATGTCCGAATAGTTGGTGTAGAGCCGCATCGTGACGGCGATGTTCGGATAGAGCTTCTCGAAATCCTCGATCGCGCCCTGATAGATGGCGGTCTGCGTCTTGTTGGTGTCGTTCTTCGCCCAGAACACCACTTCATACTGCTTCGTCTCGTCAAGGGCGTCCGGCAGCGTGAACGCCGACAATGAGCGCGTGCCGTGGCAGCCGGTGAGCGCCAGTGAAAGCGCCAATAAAAGCGCGGAGATGGAAAGCGCCCTCTTCATCCCTTTGTGCCCCCTCTCGCCACGCCGGCCATGACCTTCTTTCTGAATATCAGAAACAGCAGTATCAGCGGCACGGATATGACCACGACCGCCGCCATCATCGCGGGCACGTTTTCGCGGCCGAAGCCGTTCTCGCGGATCTCCTGTATGCCGTTGGACACGAGGAAATACGCCTTGTCGTCGGTGATCAAACGCGGCCAGACATACGAATTCCAGCACTCGATGATCTTCAATATCGTCACGGTGATCAGCGTCGGGCGGCAGATGGGAATCATGACCTTGAAGAGATATTTGAGATCGGACGTGCCGTCCACCTTGGCGGCGTAATAGAGCGAATCGGGCACCTGCGCGAAGTTCTCCTTCAGAAGATAGATATAGAACACCGATGTGACCGAGGGCAATATCAGCCCCAGAAACGTGTTGCGCAGATCGAGATTGGTGATGGTGACGAAATTCGTGATGACGACCAGCTCGTTCGGGATCATCATCAGCGAGAGGAAGAGCGTAAAGACGATGTTCTTGCCGCGGAAGTCAAAGCGCGCGAACGCATAGGCCGCCAGCGTGATCACGATGAGCATCGCCGCTGTGGTGATCACCGTGAATATCAGCGTGTTGACCAGATAGCGCCCCAGCGGCGCGGCTGTGAACGCGTCGGCGTAGTTTTGCAGCGTCGGCGAGAGCGTGAAGAAGCGGGGCGTGTATTCCGAGTTGTACGCGCCGTAGCTCTTGAGCGATGTGAGTATCATCCAATAGAAGGGAAAGAGCACGACCAGCGCCCAGAACGTGAGCAGGACGTATGTCAGCGCCATGCGCGCGCGGTTTCGCCGCCTGTCGGCGCGCTCTATGCGGGTAAATTCGCCTGTCATAGCCGACCCTCCTCAGTAATGGACGTGCTTTCGGCTCACCAGCAGATTGACGCAGGTGACCGTGAGCACAATGGCGAAGAGTATGATCGCCGCCGCGGAGGCATAGGACGGATAGCCGCCGCCCTCGCCATAGAGCATATCGTAGACATAGCCCACGATTGTGTTCATGCCCGCCGCGTTCAGATTGACGCCGAAGAGCGCCACCGCGTCCGCATAGGCCTTGAACGCGCCTATGAAGCCGGTGATCACCAGATAGAACAGTATCGGCGATATCATGGGCAGCGTGATGCGGAAGAATATCCGGGCGCGGGGCGTGCCGTCCACGCGCGCCGCCTGATAGTATTCCTTCTTCACGCCGGCCAGCGCGCCCGTGAGTATCAGTATCTTGAACGGCAGCACCGCCCAGACTGTGTAAAAGCACAGTACGAACATCCGCGCCGCATAGGGGCCTTCGATAAAGTCTATGGGCGAAACGCCGAAGAAGCCCAGCACCAGATTGGCCAGGCCGTCCGTATAGGGCGTTTTCTTGAACAGTATCATGAACACCAGCCCGACGGCCAGCGTGTTGGTGACATAGGGCAGGAAATACACGGTCTGATACAGCTCGCGCAGCTTTCTGATCGAGCTGAGCCCCACCGAAATGAGCAGCGCCAGCGCGGTGGATACCGGCACGGTGATGACCACCAGTATGAACGTGTTCCTGACCGCCTGCAGAAAGTAGGGATCGTGCAGCACATAGCTGTAGTTGTACAGCCCCACGCCGAAGAAGCGCTGCGAGGCGGAATTGAAGCCCTCCTCGAACGAATACACGAACACGTCGATCAGCGGATAGACCATGAACGCGCCCAGGAACAGTATGGCCGGCAGAAGATACAGCCAGGCCTTGACGTTATGCTGCTTCATGTCCTCTCCCCCATGCGGATGCGGCGCTGCGTTTCCCTGTCGAAGAGCAGCGTCTTGTTCGGCTTCAGATCAAAGCGCACGGTCTCGGCGTCTTCGTCCACGGCGCTCTCCGCCGCCACAATGGCGCGCAGCCTGCCCGTCTCGCTCGCCTCATGGCCGGCCACGACGCTCACATCGCGCCCCATGACCTCCACGGCGCGCAGCGCGCATGTCAGCTTGCCGTCGCGCTTCGGGACAAAGCCCTCCGGGCGCACGGCGACGTAAACGGCGCGATTCCCGACGGACGGCGCGTCCAGCACGGCCTCATCGCCTATATAGACGCGCCCGTTCGACACGCGGCCGTCGAACACATTGATGGGCGGCGTGCCCAGAAACTTTGCGACGAAGAGATTGTCCGGGTCGTCGTAGACCTGCTGCGGCCGCCCGGTCTGCTGGAGCGCGCCCTCGCGCATGACCACGATCATATCGGATATGCTCATGGCCTCCTCCTGATCATGCGTGACGAACACGGTGGTCACGCCGGTCTCGCGCTGTATGCGCCGGATTTCCTCTCGGGTCTGCAAACGCAGTCTCGCGTCCAGATTGGAGAGCGGCTCGTCGAGCAGCAGCACGCGCGGCCGCTTGACCAGCGCGCGGGCGATGGCGACGCGCTGCTGCTGGCCGCCGGACAGCTCGGCGGGCTTTCGCTCGAGCAGCTCCTCGATCTGAACGAGGCGGGCGGCCTCCTCCACGCGCGCGTTCATCTCCGCCCTGGAAAGGCGCGCCTTGCCCTTGAGGTTCTCGAGCGGGAACATGATGTTGCGCCGCACGTTGAGGTGCGGATAGAGCGCGTAATTCTGGAACACCAGCCCCACGCCGCGGTTTTCGGGCGGCAGAGCGGTCACATCCTCCTCGCCGAAATACACCTGTCCGGCGGTCGGCTTTTCCAGACCGCAGATCATATACAGCGTGGTGCTCTTGCCGCAGCCCGACGGGCCGAGCAGCGCCACCAGCCTGCCGTCCGGAAATTCAACGTTCAGCTTATCGACCGCCACCACGTCGCCCCTGCGGCCGCGCGCCGGGAACGTCTTCGTCAGGTTCTGCAATGCGACTTTCATGCTACTCCATTCCTTTGCCCGTTCATTTGAATTTGCGCTTTCCATGCCGCGCCGTTCTGAATCATTATAAATCATCCGGCGCAATAATTCAACTTAAAACGCCGCAATGAGACAAAAGCATAACGTTTCCCTTTACACTTTCCCGCCGCGCGTGTATAATAAAGGCAGCGACGCATGGACAAGCATGCGCACAGGGAGGAATGACACCGTGAATTTTGACGTCTACACGAAGAAGCTCCTCACACAGTACAAAAATGCGCTGGACGTTTACGCCCGCCATATATTCGCGCCGGTGAAACACGTCTGCGAAGCGCTCTCATTGAGGACGCAGGAGCATCTGCGCAGGCCACCGGTCGACAATCTCGCCCCCATCCATGAGGGCGAAACGTGGGGCGGGCTGTGGCAGAACATATGGCTCTCGCTCGATGTGGCGGCAGAGGGAGCGCTGCTCGGAAAACAGATCTGGCTGATCCCCCACACCGGCGCGGCCGAGATACTCTGCTTCCGCGACGGCGCGCCGTCGGGCATAATCAACTCAAAGAACAACTTCATCGGCGGCATGCACTCGGCGATGTACGTCGGAAAAAGCGACGCGGCGAAAACATGGCGCGTCGATCTCGAGTGCTACGCCGGCCACTTCTGCCCCGGCTGCGCGCCCTATGACAACTATGGCCTGGACACGCCGGACGAAAAGAACTATCGCTTCACATTCGGCGGCCTGGACGTGTGCGTCATGGACGAGGCGATCAACCGCATGGTGTTCGACCTGAGCACGGTCATTCAGCTGGCCGAAATGGACGGCGACAACTTTGTCAGCGGCAGAGCCATACGCGCGCTGAGGGCGGCCTTCCCGCACTTTATACAGTCCCCCATAGACCACACGCGCGGCGAGCTGGACGCGGCGGCGGAGGCGGTCTCTTCCATACTCGCGCCCGCGCTGGAAAAGAGCGCGGCCAATGACGGCTCGCGCGGGTATGTGAGCCTGATCGGCCATTCGCACATGGACACCGCGTGGCTGTGGCCGTATTCGGAGACCATACGCAAGTGCGCCCGCACATACGCCGAGGCGCTCGATCTGATGGAGCGCTATCCGGACTATGATTTCGTGCAGTCCTCCGCGCTGCACACATGGTGGATGGAGCAGTACTATCCGCAGATCTTCGAGGGCATTAAAAAGCGCGTGGCCGAGGGGCGCTATGAGCCGAACGGCGGCGTATGGGTCGAGTGCGACTGCAACGTCACCGGCGGCGAAGCCATGGCGCGCCAGTTCATATACGGCCAGCGCTACACCCGCAGCCGCTTCGGCTACACCGCCGACTGCTTCTGGCTGCCCGACACATTCGGCTACAACGCCGCCATACCGCAGATCATGCGCGAGTCGGACGTAAAATACTTCCTGACCACCAAGATCAGCTGGAACGACATGAACAAAATGGCCGCCGACACGTTCCGCTGGCGCGGTCTGGACGGCAGCGAGGTGCTGACCCACTTCAACACCATGCAGGCCATCCCCGATCCGAAGACGGTGACGGCGGCGGTCGATCAGATCATCGACAAGACCACCGCGGACAGCCGCCTTGTGGCCTACGGCTTCGGCGACGGCGGCGGCGGCCCGACATACGGCATGCTCGAATACATGAAGCGCACGGTCGGCCTGCCCGGCCTGCCCGCGCAGCGCCCGGAGACGGTCTCGGCGTTCATGAACCGGCTGGACGAGGAGCGCGAGCGCTATCCGATATTCAACGGCGAATTGTACCTCGAGTTCCACCGCGGCACGCTGACCAGCATTCACGACGTGAAGCGCAACAACCGCAAGGCGGAAATCGCGCTGCACAATCTGGAGTTCCTCGCCGCCGTCAGCGAGAACAACACCAACGCCGACATAGAGCCGCTCTACAAGGAGCTGCTGCGCAACCAGTTCCACGACATACTGCCCGGCTCCTCAATCGCCGAGGTGAACGACACCGCCCGCGCCGAGGTGAGCGCGCTCATAGGCGACGTGAATGCGCGCATCGCCGGCTATCTGGGCGAGGCGAGCGACACCGACCTGACCATCGTCAACGCCGCGCCGTTCAGCTGGACGGAGAGCGACGTGTTCGAGGCCGAGGGCGACTGGGCCATATCGGGCGCGCTCTCTCAGCGCTATGTCGACGTGATGGGCCGCGCGCGCACGGCGATTTCCGGCCTGCGGATCCACGCCTATGCCGCCGCGCACGCCTTCCCGGGCGTGGAGACGCGCGCCGCATCGCCGTTCAAATACGACGGCAGGCGGCTGGTCACGCCGCTTTACGAGGCGGCGTTTGACGACTGCGGTTATATCGCCAGCCTGATCGAGCGCGCGACGGGTCGGCAGTACGCCGCGGCTATGCCGCTGGGCACGCTGCTCTTCGGCGAGAACGTGCCCGATCAGTACGAGAACTGGGAGATTTCGCCCTCCGAGGAGATGAAGCTGCAGCCTGTGCGGGCGCTCCTGTCCCGCGATGTGGTCTCCGACGGCGCGGTCGAATGGCGCGTGCGCGCGATCTATGCGCTCTCGAACCGCTCGACGGCGACTGTGGACACGGTGTTCCACGCCGCCGATCCCGCCGTGACCTACGACATAAAGCTCGACTGGCACGACAGGCGCGCGCTGGTGAAGATCGCGTTCGACACGAACGTGAAATCCGACTTTGTGCGCAACGAGATTCAGTTCGGCCACATGAGCCGCCCAACCACCCGCAACACATCTCTGGACAGCGCGAAATTCGAGGTGGTCAACCACCGCTGGAGCGATCTGTCGGACGCGCGCGGCGGCATGGCGCTGCT
>CAKUAV010000135.1 GCA_934636425.1 uncultured Clostridia bacterium | reverse complement strand
GGATCGCCCTCGTCGCCGTTGCAGACCACATACTTGGTTCCGTCGGGCTGCGCATAGGCAAACTGCCACTTGCGGCCGGTCGGGAAGCCGCCGCCGCCGCGGCCGCGCAGGCCGGAATCAAGGATCTCCTTGATCACGTCGGCGCGATCCATCTTGAGCGCCTTGGCCAGGCCCTGGAAAGCGCCGTCGCCCAGCGCCTCGTTGATGTCCTCGGGGTTGATCGAGCCGCAGCCGTGCAGCGCGATGCGAACCTGCTTTTTGTAGAACGTGATGTCGTCCTGCTTGGCAACCTTCTGCTCGGTCGCGGGATCGACATACAGCAGATGCTCGACGACCTCGCCGCCGATGATGTCCTTCTCGATGATCTCCTCGACGTCGTCCAGACGCACCATGCGGTAGAGCGTGTCCTCGGGATAGATCTTGACGAACGGGCCCTGAGAGCAGAAGCCGAAGCAGCCGACCTGATTGACGGTCACTCTGTCGGAAAGGCCCTTTTCTTCAATGATTTTGCTGAATTTTTCGCGGATTTCAGCGGAGTTGGAGGACAGACAGCCGGTGCCGCCGCACAGCACGATGGCGCGCTTGCCGCCTTCGCCTCTGAACTTGCCGGCCAGGCGGGCGGAACAGGACTGCTGAACCGCGGTGAGCTCTTCAAAGCTTTTAATCATGATTACATACCTCCCTGCTGGCGAAGCTCCTCAATGATGCCGGGAACCGCGCTGACCTGAACCTTGGGATAGACCTTGCCATTGATCGACACGGCCGGCGCAATGCCGCACGCGCCAATGCAGCGCAGCGCATCGATTGTAAACAGGCCGTCCTCGGTGCTCTCGCCGGGCTTGATGCCCAGAATTTCGCTGAATTTGTCGATAACTTTCTGGGCGCCCTTGACATAGCAGGCGGTGCCCAGGCAGCAGCCGATGATGTATTTTCCCTTCGGCCGGAGGGAGAAGAACGAATAGAAGGTCACCACGCCGTAGATTTCCGCGACGCTGATGCCGGTTTTCTGGGAGACGAGCTCCTGCACTTCCAGCGGAATATAGCCATACTCCTTCTGGATGTCGCTCAGAATCATCATCAGGGGAGTTGTTTCCTCGGCATAGCGATCGCAGATCTCAACGATTTTTGCCGCCGCCGCTTCACTCAAATGAGCCATGATAGTCCTCCTCAATAGTTATTCACGCCCGTGGTTATGCCTTACCCTGACCACGTTTATATCATGGAGTATATACCAGTCATGTTCAGTTTGTCAAGTTTAACCGCAATATTCTCCAAATTCCGACACTCTCAGAGCGAACATCGCCGTGTTCTGTCTTTGAATCATTCGGATTGATACGCTTCATTTTTCGGCCTTTCATGCGGCAGTTTTCCGCCATTATGACCGTTTTCGAAGTGCAAAGTGCATAAATCGCGTTTCATGGCCGTCATTTCCATATTTGTCATATGCGTTACATTCAAAATTAACAATCCGACAATTTTCAGCCTTGCCGCGCCGGCTTCCCCATCTCGCATCGGCAGGCGCGCATCGGACAATATTGCCGCATTTTATCGAAAGCGGGCTCGGGCAGCGTTCGTATATGCAAAAAGAGAACGCCCTCTCAGACGTTCTCCCAGCCTGTCAAAAACCTTCGAATCGCTCGAAAGAGTCGAGCCCTCTCGAATTTTGAAACGTATCCAGCAGCGTATACGATGCGGGCGCAACGCCATTTTGCGGCGAAAAATCCCATTTTCAGAGCAAAAAACTGGAGCGAAAGCGGCTCGCGGCGGGGAGCTTGAATCCCCGTTCAGCAGCTTGTCAGGCCTTTTTTGATAAACAAAGAGAACGCCCTCTCAGACGTTCTCCTCTACTCTCTTTTGATTCGCATTATTCGTATTCGTCGTCCACTCGCTCGATTTCGGCCTGCGTCAGGCTGTTGGAGAGCAGAAGCAGCGAGGCCGCGATGTCCATATTGCGCACGACGACGCGCTTGGGCACGTTCAGATTGACCGGCGCGAAGCACAGTATCGCGCGCACGCCGCCCTCGACCAGTTTGTCGCACACATTCTGCGCCTGCGCGGCCGGCACGGCGATGATGCCGTAATCCGCGGCCACGCTCTTCGTCTGCGCGGCGATCGATTCCGTCGGGTACACCAGGCAGCCGTTTATGGACATGCCGATGCGATGCTCGTCCGCGTCGAAGGCCGCCACCATGCGAAAGCCGCAATGCGCAAAGCCGTCGTAGGACATGAGTGCCTGTCCCAGCCGCCCCGCGCCGGCCAGCACGACGCGCTTTTCCGTTTTGTAGCCCAGCGCTTCCTCCAGACAGGCGATCAGCGCGGCCACATTGCGCCCGGTGCGCGGGCGGCCGCTGGACACATAGGCCAGATCCTTGCGCACCTGTATGCCGGTCAGGCGGAGATCCTGCGCGATCATGGCCGAGGAAATCTGCTCGCAGCCTTCCGCCATGCGCATCTTCAGATAGTTGAGATACAGCGGCAGCCGCTCCATGGCCGGCTGCGGAATCGCCGCGTTCAGCTCTGATCGATTGATCGACATGATTCTCACTTCCCTTCCGAACAGACTCGATGCCCTTTCGTCAGATCGGTTCACGCCGGCCTGACGAAAGAGCGCCGCGCTCTCCCCCGCACGCGCGGGGCGGAAACAAACGGCGCCGGCCGGCTCCAGCCTTTTGCAGACACAGAGACGGCCGGCAAAATACAATTTTTTCAGCGTGCGCGTCAAACGGAAAACGCGCCGGGCGGATTTTCATCGGCGTCGGAACTTTTGTCACGGCAAGCGCCGAAACACTCCGCGCCTGTCAATAACCGCGCGATCGCCCGCTTGAAACGCGCTGCGCCGCGGCGAAAAGGCCAGCCCTTCGCCGCGGGCAGATCAGTTTGTCAGATGCTCTCGCGGCCGCGCGCGTAGTTGGGCAGCAGCTTGGGCGACACCTTGTCGGAATGCACGCCCGCGTCGGCGAGCTCCTTCTCGAACGCGTCGACGTGCTCAAGGGTCAGCTTGCCCACGGACTCGACGGTCTTGGCCTTGGCGGCCGCCTGCTGACCGGCGTTGCGGCCAAAGACGATGACGTCCAGCAGGCTGTTGCCCATCAGGCGGTTGCGGCCGTGCACGCCACCGGAAACCTCGCCCGCAGCGTACAGATTCTCAACGGCGGTTTCGCACTTGTCGTTGATCTGCAAGCCGCCGTTCTGATAGTGCAGCGTCGGATAGACCAGTATGGGCGTCTCGCGCATATCGATGCCGAACTTCAAATACATGCGCAGCATGGCCGGCAGGCGCTTCTCCAGCGTGCCCTTGCCGTGGATCATGTCGATCATGGGGGTGTCCAGCCAGACGGCCTTTCCGCCGCCGGGGATGTTCACGCCCTTGCCGTGATCGGAGCACTCGCGGATCAGCGCGGCGGCGTTCACGTCGCGGGTCTCCAGCGGATGCACATAGACCTCGCCCTCGCTGTTGACCAGCTTCGCGCCCATGGAGCGCACCTTCTCCGTGACCAGCGCGCCGTAGATCTGCGCCGGGAAGGCCACGCCGGTGGGATGATACTGAAGCGTGTCCTGATACAGCAGCTTCGCGCCCGCACGGTAGCCCAGCACCAGACCGTCGGCCGTCGCGCCGTAGTGGTTCGAGGTCGGGAAGCCCTGATAGTGCATGCGGCCCGCGCCGCCGGTGGCGATGATGACGGTCTTGGCGCGCGCGATCAGGATTTCCTTTGTCTCCATGTTCATCAGAACCGCGCCGGCCGCGTGGCCGTTCTCGTCCTTGATGATTTCGATCGCGGCGGTGAAGTCAACCACAGGGATGCTGCGGTTGATGACTTCGTCGCGCAGCGTGCGCATGATCTCCGCGCCGGAGTAGTCGGCAGCGGCGTGCATGCGCTTGCGGCTGGTTCCGCCGCCGTGGGTGGTGATCATTGTGCCGTCCTCGGCCTTGTCGAACTCCACGCCCAGCTCGTTGAGCCACTTAATGGCTTCGGGCGCGTCCATGACCAGCTTGCGAACCAGCTCGGGCACATTGCAGTAGTGGCCGCCGCCCATGACGTCCAGATAGTGCTGGGCGGGCGAATCGTTGGGCTTGTCGGCCGCCTGAATGCCGCCCTCGGCCATCATTGTGTTGGCGTCGCCGATGCGCAGCTTGGTCACGATCATGGCCTTCGCGCCGGCCTTGTCGGCCTCGATGGCCGCGGAAGCGCCCGCGCCGCCGCCGCCGATGATCAGCACGTCGGTATCATAATCGGGATGGGTGAGATCAATGTCCTTGCCGTAAACGCGGCTGTTGGCCTCGAGCATATCCAGCAGCTCGAGCGGAGCCTTTTCGCCCTTGTTGGGGCCGACGTCGATCGTGCCGAAGCCCTTTTTGCTGTAATCGGGATGATACTTTTCCAGCAGGGCGTCCTTTTCATCGGCGGTCATGCGACGGGGCTCGTAGGCGATGTTGGCCTCGCGCGCAGCCTCGACCTTCTTCATGGACTCAAGCATTTCCTGAGTGAAAATCATGGCTTTGCCCCTCCTTACTTCTCGATATCGCGGTTGTTGTAGAGTTCCTTCAGCTCGTCGACGGACTTGTCCATGATGGCTTCGATCGCCTGAGTGCACAGGCCGTCCTGGATCTCCTTCACGCGCTCGGTCAGATGCTTGGCCTCGGGCGCGATGTACTTGCCGTTCAGGCGGCGCGCCAGCATGGCCACCTGCGGATGGGAGATGCCGGCCGGGCAGCGGGAGGAACAGATGCCGCACATCACGCAGTCAAAGCTCAGCTCGGCGCACTTCTTGAAATCGCCGCGCTGCGCATAGGCGATGTACTGCATGACATTGAGGCCCTGAGAACAGGACTTGGTGCAGGCGTTGCAGCCCACGCAGGAATAGATTTCGGGATAGAGCTGCATCATGATCTTCTGCTCGGGCTTGACCTTCTCGATGTCGAAGGGCTCCTTGATGAGCGGGAAGAAGGGCAGCGTCGCCACGTACATATTGTCTTCTACCTTGGTGGAGCAGGCCAGGCAGGCCTTCAGCTCGCGGTCGCCCTTGATGCGGTAGACCGTCGCGCACGCGCCGCAGAAGCCGTTGCGGCAGCCGCAGCCGCGCACCAGCTGATAGCCGGCGTATTCCATGGCCTCCATGATCGTCAGATCAGAAGGCACCTCGTATTTCTTACCAAACAGGAAAACATTGACCATATCTGCCATGTTGTTTTCTCCTCCATCAATACTCGCCGGTCAGCTCGTCCAGCTTGTCGAACCGGAAAACCGGGCCGTCCTTGCAGACGTACTTCGAACCGATGTTGCAGCGGCCGCACTTGCCCACGCCGCACTTCATGCGCAGCTCCATCGTGGTAAAGACCTGCTCCTTCTTGAAGCCCAGTCCGGTGAGCGCCTGAAGCGTGAACTTGATCATGATGGGCGGGCCGCAGACCAGCACGTTCTTGTCCGGGTCAAAGCCCAGCTCGGTGACATAGTTCGGCACAAAGCCCACATGGCCGTCCCAGCCGTCCTGCGGCCGGTCGATGGTCAGATGGACGTTGATGTCCTTCTTCATCCAGGAGTTCTGAATCTCGTCAAGGTCGAGCAGATCGTCGGCCGAGCGGGAGCCGTAGAGCACGTCCACTGTGCCGAAATCGGCGCGGTTGTCCAGAACGTAGTTGATGACGGAATGCAGCGGGGCCAATCCGACGCCGCCGGCGATGAAGAGCAGGTTCTTGCCCTTCAGATCGGTCTTGACCGGGAAGCCGTTGCCGTAGGGGCCGCGGATGGTGATCTGCTGGCCGGGCTCCATCTGATGAAGCCAGCCGGTCAAACAGCCGCACTTTTTGATGGAAAACTCCTGATACTCGGTCAGCGTCGGGGACGACGTGATCGAGAACATGGCCTCACCCACGCCGGGGATGGACAGCATGGCGCACTGGCCGGGCAGATAATGCTCGACCGCGCGGCCGCCGCCGATCGCCTCGACGCGGAAGGTCTTGATGTCGGGGGTGTCGACGCGAATGTCGGTCACCACGCCGAGCTTCGGAATTTGCGCTTCATGTATCATTTCTTCTGCCCTCCAAGCGTCTTCATGACCTTCACAATGTTCATGTGAATGGGGCATTTCTGCACGCAGCGGCCGCAGCCCACGCAGGAATACAGGCCGTCGTTGTTCATCGGGTAGTAAACCAGCTTGTGCATGAACCGCTGGCGGAAACGCTGCATCTGAGTCGGGCGGTTGGTCGCCGCGGCCATCATGGTGAAGTCGGAATACATGCAGCTGTCCCAGCAGCGATAGCGCTGCACGCCGTGGCCGGTGTCATAATCGCGTATGTCATAGCACTGGCAGGTCGGACAGGTGAACGTGCAGGTGCCGCAGCCCAGGCAGGCCTCGCTCAGGCTCTCCCATTCGGGACGCGCGAAGATTTCCTTCATGTGCTCGCCGTCGAAGCCTTCAAGAGACAGTCCGGAGAAGGGCAGCGCCTCGATCTCCTTCTTCACGCGATCCTGCTCGGCTTTGACGGCCTTGTCGTCGGTCTCGGCGAAGAGATCCTTCACGCTCTCGGTCAGCTTCTCGCCCTTCTCGGTGCGGGGCAGCCAGTACATTTCGTCGTTCACGATCCACGTGGTCACGTCGCCGTCGGCGGGATTGGCCGCGTCGATGCCGAACACGGAGCAGAAGCAGCTCTTTGCCGGCGCGGAGCAGGCCAGCGTCACGATCGTGCCGTTTTCGCGGCGAGCGGCATAGAACGAATCGACCGGCTCGGCCAGAAACACGCGGTCCAGCACATCGAACGCGCGGGCGTCGCAGGCGCGAACGCCCATCAGCACGAACTTTTCCTTCGACAGCTCCTGCTCGATGATCTCAATGGACTTGCCCTCGACATTGAAGGCCACCATGTTCTCGAGCTGCGGGAAGAACAGATTCTTGGGCGATTTGTTGGTGTTCTGAACGGTCAGGCGAACGTCCTCGCCCTCCGCCCAGCGCCAGTAATCGACCTTGTCGTTCTTCTCAATGGGCAGATACAGGGACTGATGCGCGGCGAGGGCCTTGTACAGTTCCTCGATTTTGCTCATGTTAAGCTTCAGCATCACTCTCTGCCTCCTCTCTCATAGACAATGGAGGGTTCCGCGTCGGTCTTGGTGTAGTTGATCAGCGGATGGCGCTCGTTGACCGACGCACCGGCCTGATAGTCGCCGTAGATCTCGTCGATATCCTTGATGAACTTGCGGTTGAGCAGGTGCAGCGGGATATTCTGAGGACAGACGCGGCTGCACTCGCCGCAGTCCGTGCAGCGTCCGGCCACATGGAAGGCGCGGATGATGTGGAACATTCTCTCCTCAAACTCGTTGGCGTTGACCTTGGCGGACACGCCGGAGGCGGCGTTGTCGAACACGCACTTGTTGCAGGAGCAGGCGGGGCAGACATTGCGGCAGGCGTTGCAGCGAATGCACTTGCTCAGCTGGCTCTGCCAGAATGCGAAGCGCTCCTCGGGCGTCATGGCCTCCAGCTCGGCCACCTTGCCGAAGCGGTTGCCGCCGAATTCAATGCGGGATTCCTCGTCGTCGATCACCTCGTCGGAGACGGCGAATGTCTTGCCCTTGCAGTCCTGACACTTGCCCAGCATCAGCTCGAGGCGCTCCTTCTTCTCGCCCTTCGCCTCGGCCGCTTCGACCTTTTCGTGATCCAGCATGCCCTTGCAGCCCACGCCGATCACATAGACCTTTTCGCGATCCACGCGGTGCTCGGCGATGAGCTGGTTCATGCTCAGCGTGTCGCAGGGCTTGAGGAAGACGAGCGTCCTGCCCTCTTTTTTGCCGGCCTTTATGAGGTATTTGCTCAGGTTCGCGCCGGAATAGTCGCCATAAACCAGGTTTTTCAGTTCGTCGGCGGTCTCGAAGAAGGCGGGCGTCAGGTCGTAGTCAAAGTCGCCCTTCTCCCAGCCCAGAACACGCTGAACGGTTCCGTCAGCGAGCAGAGCCGCCGCTCTGGCAGTCATCATTTCAGCGATTCTTTGCATCTCAGATCCCCCAGCTTCACATTCTCACCCAGTTCGGTGATTGTCTTGACAAAATCGTTCATCGTCGCGGCGAACTTCGGGCCCTCGGCGGCGGACACCCACTCGACGCGGGTGCGGCCCTTGTCGATGCCCATGTAGTCCAGCATGCTGAAGAGCATTGTCATGCGGCGGCGGGCGTAGTAGTTGCCGCTGGTGTAGTGGCAGTCGCCCGGATGGCAGCCGCACAGTATCACGCCGTCCGCGCCGCGCTCAAAGGCGCGCAGTATGAAGAGCGGATTGACGCGGCAGGAGCAGGGCACGCGCACGATTTTCACGTCCGCCGGATAGGCCAGGCGGCTGCTGCCCGCAAGATCGGCGCCGGCGTAGCTGCACCAGTTGCAGCAAAACGCGACGATTTTGGGTTTCCATTCAGTGTTCATCGGCATATCGCATCCACCTCCGCCATGATCTGCTTGGTGCTGAAGCCGTTCAGATCCATCGCGCCGGACGGGCAGGTGACGG
>CAKUAV010000134.1 GCA_934636425.1 uncultured Clostridia bacterium | reverse complement strand
CACCAAGTCCGAGCTGACGACGCTGCAGCATATGCTCATGAAGATCGAAAAGAATCTCGACTTCCTGAAGGAGCAGCTCGCGCAGGGCCAGCTCAGCCCCGAGCAGGTGGAGGAATTCAAGAACGCCCCGTCCGAAACGGCGCGCATGGCCATGCTGTTCTGCACGCTGGGGCCGGTGCTGGTGGTCTATCCCTTCTTCCAGCGCTTCTTCATAAAGGGCATGACCGTAGGCGCGGTGAAAGGCTGACTTTTTAATTCGGAATGCGCAATTCGGAATTATTTCCGGCGCTTCCAATTCCGAATTCCGCATTATTTTGATGTTTGCGCTTTCATGCGTATGCATAAATAGAACAAGGAGGGCACCTCAATGAAGAAAATCCTGTCTCTGGTTCTCGCGCTGGCCATGGTTCTGTCCATGGGTCTGATCGGCGCCGCGCAGGCGGACGATTCGGACGTTACGCTGCGCATATTCCTGACCGACAACCCCACGCCCGACGACAAGATGGTTTCCGATGAGCTGACCAAGTACGTCTTTGACAAGCTGGGCTTCAACATCGAGCTGGTCAAGACCGACGGCTATGGCTCCCAGCTGCCGCTGCTGCTCGCCTCCGACGAGCAGATGGACGCCTGCTTCGACGCGGGCTGGCGCGACTATTACAACCGCGTGCGCACCGGCGCGTACGCCGAGCTGAGCGAGCTGCTCAAGCTCACCCCCAAGCTGGTCGAGACCATCCCGGACGTGTTCTGGGAGGGCGCGAAGGTGGACGGCGGCATCTACGGCGTGACCACCTATAAGGAAACCGCCACCACCTGGGGCGTGTTTTGCGAGAAGGAATTCATGGACAGCGTCGGCTTCGACTACAACGCCGTGGACGAGCTCTCCGACGTGGAGCCCCTGCTGGCCGCGCTGAAGGAATCGGGCGACCGCCCCGGCTTCCAGCTGACCAACAGCGCCTCCCCCACCCAGCTGGTGAAGGTCGACATGTATCATAACTTCGACATGGTCGCCGGCGACTCTTCCTTCATGTCGGTCGTGCGCCGCACCGAGCCGGAAACCGTGCTCAACTACTACGCCACCGAGGAATACAAGGCGTTCGTCACCATGATGAACGACTGGTACAACAAGGGCTACATCGCCGAGGACGTGCTCACCCGCACCGACTATAAGGAATACACCAACGCCCAGAAGATGGGTCTGGCCTGGTTCGAGTCCGCGCCTCTGTCCGACTACGCGCAGACCGCGACCTACGGCAAGGAAATCGTCGTCATGAGCACATCGCCCGCTCTGAGCGAGACCGCCTCCGCCACCGGCTCCATGTTCTGCATCCCCGCCAAGTCCAAGTATCAGGAGCAGACCATCAAGTTCCTCGAGCTGTGGAACACCGATCCCTATGTCAAGAACACAATCTGCTACGGCCTTGAGGGCGTGCACTACACCGTCAACGACGACGGCCGCATCACCCGCGCCGCCGACGCCGGCGAGAAGTTCTCCGGCCAGAACTGGACGACCGGCAACTCCATGATCTCCTACGTTCTGGACAGCGAGCCGATCGACAAGTGGGAGCAGTACAAGGAATTCGGCGAGAAGGCCATCAGCGCCGTGACGCTGGGCTTCGCTCCCGACACCACCTCCGTGCTGGATCAGATCGCCATGTGCCAGGCCGCGGTCGTCGAATACGGCAACCTGCTGTCGCTGGGCACGCTCGATCCCGAGCAGTATCTGCCCATCTTCCTGGATGCGCTGAACGCCTCCGGCGCCGAGCAGATCACCGCCGAGTTCCAGAAGCAGTACGACGCGTGGCGCGCCGCCAAGTAATCTCCATTTCGCTCATTCGGGCGGAGGGTCATATCGATCCTCCGCCCGATTTTTTGTATAGTAATTCCTATTCACGATTCAATACTTCAGTATATATACCAATTTACACATCTATCGCTTTAGTATATAATGTATTTGAATCATTTTATTGGATGTGATTTTATGAAAAGCTTTATGTTTGATCTTTTCAGAAACGTCATAGGTTTCTTTGCCGGCATAGTTTTTACTACACTTTTTCAAAAACCCGTCAATAACTTATGTGATCGTATATATAGGTTAATATTCTCCATTTTTCGTAATAACACTCATTCATTAGGAAATACATTCCGAATAGGCAATCGCAACACAAACATTGTTATTATCGATGGAGATGGCCGTGCATGTTTCGATGACAAAAACATCAACGTCCATATCGATAACAACAAACCTTTTGAATGGCCATCTGAAGTCGCTCTTTGTTACAATAATACGCTAAACATTATCGAACGCAAGCGTAAAATGAATGAACAAACGCCATGGAATGGAAGTATACTTAATTTGTGGAAATATCGTATTGAACGAACTCCTAATAGAGAGGATTATTCAATACACCTTTTCATGTCTGAGGAAAGTTATTATCATGCCTACTCCACCATAACAAATCTTGAAAATCCCTCATATGCACTCAAAGAAAAGTATATCGATTCATTCGTGTTTGAAAATGAAAACCCTTACATGCTTCCCAATGCGATGGGAATTTGTATTCTCATTCGTACCAAGGACAGCAAAGCCATATTTTCCATTAGATCATCGTCCAGTGGTTATCGACCAGGTGAAAGTGATGTGTCGGTTGTCGAAGGCTTAAGTCCTCAGCTTGATGTTCAAAATAGAACAATCTCATTTACAGATGTTGCAACCCGTGCTATACAGGAAGAGCTATGCAATGTGGAAACAGAAAGCATTAATGTTGCACTGTTGGGCATCATCTTTGACAAGTGCTATAATCAATGGAATGTAATCTGCCATGTTGATCTCGACCTGACACAAAATGACATCATTCTGCGCAGAAATAATGGCGCTAGTGGAAAATGGGAACTCAAATCTCTCGATTTCATCCAGTATTCTCCAAGAGAAATCATCATGTACCTTGCCACACATAAGATGTGGGATTCCGGCATTGCCACTACGTATTTTTCCCTTATTCATTGCGGATATTCATATGATTCAATTAACAAATTATCAACAAAATATATCCATTGAATGTATTTTGTCTTTGAAACGGACTTTGTCATTATACGAAGTCCGTTTCCTACATCTTGACAGTAATCTCTGTGTGACGTACAATATTCCTATAAATCGAAGGAGGACTTCCCCATGAAGGATTTCAACATCCATACGTCCCCGCTGAAGGTCTACGGCGTGCCGAATTTCGACAAAAACGGCATCATGGAGCGCGTGCCCCGCGCCGTGCGCGAGCAGCTGCCCTCGCTCGAGTATCTCGGCCGACGCACGCCCGGCGCGCGGCTGGCCTTCCGCACCGATTCGGAGCATTTCGAGCTGCGCATACGCTTCGAGAGCATCAGTCCGGACATCGGCATGTCGATATTCGCCTGCCAGTCGGCCAACGTCTATGCGGGCGGGCGCTATCTGGGTCTGGCGCGGCCGGACAACTACTCTCAGCCGATGGCCGTGGGCAAGTTCACCAAGGACAAAGCCATGCAGGACGTGATGATCTATCTGCCGCGCAACGAAATCATAAGCGACGTGGTGGTCTCGATCGACGACGGCGCGCGCCTTGAAGCGCCCACGCCCTACAAGCACCCCGTGCCGGTTGTGTTTTACGGCTCCTCGATCACCGAGGGCGGCTGCTGCTCCCGCCCCGCCAACGCCTACAACGCGCTGCTGTCGCGCTGGCTGGATTTCGATTTCGTCAATCTGGGCTTCTCCGGCGCGGGCAGGGGCGAGCTGGAGATGGCCGACTACATCAACACGCTGGACAAATGCGCCTTCGTGTACGACTACGACCACAACGCGCCCAACGCCGAGCATCTCGCCGCGACGCACGAGCCGTTCTTCCGGCGCATACGCGCGCACAGCCCCGAATTGCCCATACTGATGCTCACAAAGCCGGACGCGGACTACGATCCCGAGTCGATCAGACGGCGCGACATCATCCGCGCCACCTACGAGCACGCCGTGGCCGCGGGCGACAAGCGCGTGTGGTTCATCGACGGCGCGACCTATTACGGCGATACCGACCGCGACGCGTGCTCCGCCGACACCTGCCATCCGAACGATCTGGGTATGTACCGCATGGCGCAGACCATCCGGCCGGTGATGGAGGAAATATTAGCGGGCAGTGCCCGCTGACACACCGCTTCGGCCGGCCGCTGTGCGGCTTCCACACCGCTAACGCGCACGCAACCCGACTCTTCGCCGCTTGGAGGCGGCTCGAGTCTGGACGATTGTGCGCATTGGTATCATCTCAGTACAGCACGACCTGACCGGCCATAGATTAGAGCCGGTCAGGTCTTTCCGTGTACCCGGGTGACGGCGCGGCGAATCCGCACCAACACAGCCCCTGAAGAGAGTCCAGAGAGTCGAAGACTCTTTGGCGCAGTCTGGGGCGCGCAGCCCCAGCGTACTCCCCGCGGAAAGCATATCAATGCCAATGCGCCTGCGCAAAGACGCACAAGCGCCGCGCCGCCAGCCCCGTTCCTTGTTCCCCGCATTCCGGTAACCCGTCGAGATCGCCATAAAGAAACGCACAAACCCAAAGTGAACCCACAAAGGCAGATAACCGAAGAGTGCCGTGAGAACGCACGAATGGCGATCTCGACCTGCGGAATAGAAACGCAAGATACCGCAAGCCGTCCTGTTTGACGCTCTGCGGCAAACAGCAGGCGTGAACCGAACGCAAAACACTCCAATAGAAACGTATGCCAGACATGAGACAGACGCAAAACGCCGCGATAGAACCGCATCATTACAAAAGGAACGCCCCATCACGGCGCTCTTTTTCGCATAACCAACTCCGGTCGTAACCCTGCCGGGATTACCGCAAAGAAACGCAAACCCGAAGTGAACCCACAAAGCCCGATAACCACACCAACACTCGAGAACGCGCCATTGGCGATCCCGACCCACAGCAGGAACAGGAACGCAGCCTATCGCAAGCCGTCCTGTTTGACGCTCTGCGGCAAACAGCAGGCGTGAACCGAACGCAAAACATCATAATCGGAACGCCCTCGCCGCGCAGACCGGCTCCCGCGCCCCCAATTCCGAATTCCGCATTCCGAATTGCTCCGCCGTTCCCCCCGCGCGCACTCACGCCCGTGCCGGAGCTAAAACCGGCCAAACGCAGCCTTTCGCCGGCGCACAATTCACTATCCTATAATCCGCGTCAGCGCTGACAAATGCTTTTAGCAGCACCGACTCCGCACTATCGGAGACCTGCCCGACTCCGACCTATGGTCGGGCAGGTCGTGTGGTATCCGGCGGCAGCAAGTGGGTGCAGGCACAGCCTGCCGCGTCAGCGCGGACAAACGCCTTAAGTGGAACCGGCACAGCCGGCGCCGCGCCAGCGCGATGCAGTGCCCGCGGACACGCCCTTCCTTTCTCTGCCCCTGCGCCAAAGCGCGCCGCACGAGTGACACAGGCTCCTTCGCGCGTCTCACGCCAAAACGCACGCCGCCCCGCCGAATTCACGCAATCGCGCGTCTTTCGGCGGGGCGCTTTTTTTCAGTTATGGCGGGCTGCGGCGCTCGTTCTCACTTCTCTGCAAACACGTCGCGCACGGCCTCCAGATAGGCGTAGCCATCCTCTACGGACGGCTCCATGAAGTTGCCCTCCGTCCATTCGTTCCATGTGGTCAGCGTGATGAAATCGCCGGTGAAGCGGCCGCTTCGATAGAAATCGCGGGCGGCGATCAGCGCGCGGCGGAAGTCGGCGACGTTCTTTTTGTCCGTGATCCACGAGAACGGATAGCCGACGTCGTCGTACATATCGGAGGGCACTGTGCGCGGGCTCGAATCCCAGCCCTGCGCCACGGTGATGTTCATCGGCAGATTCACGCTCGCCGTCACCTGCTCAAAGCCCTCTATGCCGTTGTCGACAAACTCGGAATACGGGTACGCCGGCCATTTCGCCTCGGTGCGCGGTTTGTTCGGCCAGCCGTAGCACGCGCAGCCGTCGATCCCCAGGCTCCTGAGCAGCGCCGTGTCGTTCTCGGGCGTGGTGTGGTCGAAGTTGACCGTCGCCAGATACAGCTCCTTGCCCAGCGCCTTTCTGACGCGCGCGCGGAAATCGTCCAGCGCCATGCGCGCGCCCTGAACGCCGCCCATGCCGGCGATGAACTTGGGCACGTGCCAGAGTATGAAGTACAGCTTCTCCTGCCCCTCGTGGTTGATCGTCAGATAGCAGTCGTGCGCCATGCACGCGTGAATGATGTACTCAGATCCATTGTAGAAGCCCTGCGGCGACAGCTCGCCCGGCAAAAGCGAGCGCGCCGCGTTGCGATAGGACGCGGGATGGACGTATATCGGATCGTGATTGCACCACATGAGCGCGATCTTGAAGTTTTTGCGCATCTCCATCGCCTTGAAGAAGGCCTCGAGCGCCTTGAGGCGGTAGCCGCCCTCCTGCTCGAACCAGTAAAAATCCCACATGAAGCCGTCCACGCCGTACTGCATCGCCGTGTCGATCTTGCGGCCCATCACCGCGGGGTCGGACTCGTCCTCATAGCCCCACAGCGGATGATAGATCACATGGTCGTCAAAGCGCTTTGCGGCGTATTTCACGCCCTGCCACTCGCTCCAGCCATGGCCGTGCCAGCGCTCGTTGAGCGGATCGCCGGGATGCCAGTTCGGGAAATACCATGCGTATACGGGAATCTTGCTCACATTTCTCTCCTCCTCGTCGCGTTCTTCGCTGCCCTTATTGTATCAGCCGCGCGGAATCGGCGCAAGCGAGCATCTGTCCAATTATAGCACAATCTGTCCATTTGGGCTTGACTTTCCACGCCCGCGCCGCTATCATGGTGGCGGGAGGGAGAATTATGGCCTGTATCGAGGATTATGATCTGGTGATCGGCGCGGTGACGCTGGCGCAGCTGGGCGATATGTCGAAGCGCCCCTATGGCCGCTACGCGCAGGGACGGCAGGTGTGCGGGCTGGTGGTGGGGCTGACGGGCGCGGCGCTCTACACGCTCCACGACGGAAAAACGCTGACGCTCTCGGGCGGCGAGGCGGCGCTGATATCGGCTGCGTCGCGCTATACTGTGCGGGCGGCCGGCGAGGCGGGCTTTGCGCACTATACGGTCAATTTCACGGTGCTGGAAGCGTCGGAGGGGGCGTTTATCCCATCGGAGGGCATAGAAATCGTGCGCGCGAACCGAACCGAGCGCTGGAAAGCGCGGCTGGACGCGCTGCTTCGGGCGTGGAACGGCCGTCTGCCGGGCTACGCGCTGCGCTGCCGTTCGGAGCTGTACGCGCTCCTGTCCGAGTTTTTCGACGAGCGCATGCGCGGCGCGGCGGGCGGCGCGGCCTACGAAAAGACGCTGCCGGCGCTGCGGCTGATGGAATCGCGCTATGCCGATCATTTGACGCTTCAGGATCTTGCGGCGGCGTGCGCGCTGAGCGAGACGCACTTTCGGCGGCTGTTCCGGCAGGTCTACGGCGCCGCGCCAATCGACTATCTGCTCGATCTGCGCCTGAAGCGAGCGGACGATCTGCTCATGAGCGGCCGCTGCACAGTGGCCGAGGCGGCGCTCGAAACCGGCTTTCGCGACGAGAGCTACTTCTGCCGCTGCTTCCGCCGGCGCACAGGAATTTCGCCGGGGCGGCGCGCGCAGTCGGCGGGCGAGAGAGCACAGGCGTGAACGGCGCTATATACTGTGCTTTTCCGCAAACAGCAGGCGCATTTCCGCGCTGACGCGGCAGGCTGTGCCTGCACCCACTTGCTGCCGCCGGATACCACACGACCTGCCCGACCATAGGTCGGAGTCGGGCAGGTCTCCGATAGTGCGGAGTCGGTGCTGCTAAAAGCATTTGTCAGCGCTGACGCGGATTATAGGATAGTGAATTGTGCGCCGGCGAAAGGCTGCGTTTGGCCGGTTTTAGCTCCGGCACGGGGCGATTGTGCGCGCGGGGGAACGGCGGGGGGAATTCGGAATGCGGAATTCGGAATTGGGGCGCGGGGTTGAGCGCTTCCGGGCTTGCCGCTCTGGCGAGACGGTTTGCTTCTGTTCACGCCCGGCGATGCGGTTCTGTTGTCGCGTTTTGCCGTCGGTTCGCGTCTGGCCTTGATGTTCTATTGGAGCGTTTTGCCATCGACTCACGCCCGGCTTTGAGGTTCTGGCGGGGTGGTTTGCCGTCGGTTCACGCCGGGCCTTCCGTTTCTGGCGGGGCGGTTTGCCGTCGGTTCACGCCTGCTGTTTGTCTCGCGACAAACAGGACGGCTTGCGGTATATTGCGTTTCTGTTCCGCGGGTCGAGATCGCCATTCGCGCGTTCTCGCGGCGTTGGTGCGGTTATCTGGCTTGGCAGGTTCACTTCGGGTTTGGCCGTTTATTTGTGGCGATCTCGACAGGGTTACCGGAGTGCGGAGAACGGGGATACGGGGTTGGCGGCGCGGCGCTTGTGCGTCTTTGCGCAGGCGCATTGGCATTGAAATGCTTTCCGCGGGGAGTACGCTGGGGCTACGCGCCCCAGACTGCGCCAAAGAGTCTTCGACTCTCTGGACTCTCTTCACGCTGCGGCG
>CAKUAV010000133.1 GCA_934636425.1 uncultured Clostridia bacterium | reverse complement strand
CTCGCCGCAAACCCGCATGAATACTGGATTTTTGCTGTTTGCGCTTCACCTTCCCGAACGACGTATGTTCAACGAGTGGTTTGCAAAGGACACCAGCCGCAAGGTAAAAACTCCCTCCACGCCAAGTTTATGGCGGGAGAGCGCACCTTTGCCTATGCGCCGCTGGGCTACAAGCGCGACCCGGAGATAAAGAACCGTCTGGTCATCGACGAGGAGACACGATGGATCGTGGAGAAGATTTTCGACCTTGCCTTTCGTGGGGCGGGCGCGGCAAAAATTACGGGCATATTGTTAGATGAACAGGTGCCTACCCCCGGCTGGCTGAACTACTCCCGCTACGGCACCTTCGCCAACATCTATGCCGATGCACCGGAGAAGAAGCGCTATGCATGGACGATTGCGCAGGTCAAGAGCATCATCAAGAACGAGACCTACATCGGTAATAGCGTCCACGGGATGCAGACCAACATTTCTTTCAAGAACAAGAAGAAGGTTCGCAAGCCGCAGGAGGAATGGCTACGGGTGAAAAATACCCACGAAGCCATTATTCCCAAGGAAGTGTTTGAGCAGGTACAGGATCAAATCGCCAGTCGGCGCAGAAAAATCAAGAACGCTCCTACTACGCAGATTTTTGCTGGTCTTGTGAAATGTGCAGACTGCGGCTGGACAATGAGTTTTGGTACGAACAAGAACAACAGCAAGCCTTTTAGTTACTTCAACTGTACCTCTTATCGCCAGCATGGGCCAAAGCATTCCGACTGCACCTCTCACTATATCCGCTACGACACCCTGTATGCATACGTTCTCAGCCGCCTACAATACTGGTCGGCACAGGCGGATGTGGGTGTAGAACACCTGAAAGGGCAGTTGTTCCATGCCAACGACAGGGAGCAGCAGCGGATGACAAGAATGAGGGAGGCAGAGCTGAGACGGGTGCAGAAGCGGCAGAAGGAGCTGGACAGGCTGTTCACAAAGCTCTATGAGGACTGGGCATCGGAGCGCATCTCTGAGTACAACTTCAATGCCCTATCTGAGAAGTATCAGAGCGAGCAAACAGATGTGCTGGCGAAGGTCGAGCGGCTGCAAGCCGAGCTTGCCACGGAGCAGCAGACTTCGGCCAGCATTGACCAGTGGATTAGTCTCATCCACCAGTACGCCAACCCGGAGGAACTGACTGTCGAAATGCTCAACGCCCTAATTGAGAAGATCGTCGTTCACGAGAAAACCACAGGCGAGGACGGCGAGAAGGAACAGACCGTCGATATTTACTACCGCTTTGTGGGTAAAATCGACTAAACCCCCTTTTGTATCCTTATGTTGGGGAAAACGGGAAGTGCATGCCCGACTATGCCGTGGTCAAGAGCCTGTGCGAGGAATTGAAGATCTCGGTTTCTGAGCTGATGGACGGCGAAGAAGCCGGCGATAAAAGCGTTCGCGCCTATGACGATGAACAGATCCTCGATCTGCTGAGAAGAACGCAGGAGCTGGAAAAGCAGAAAGTCATGATGAGCGGAGTCATACTCATCGTCCTAGGGATTTCTTTGCAGGCGCTGTCGCATACGTTGGGCGGTTCAGATGTTCAGGATTTCTTTGCAGGCGCTGTCGCATACGTTGGGCGGTTCAGATGTTCAGGATTTTTTCGCGGGCGTTCTGCTGGGGCTGTCTGTCGTTGAAATGCTGGCGGGCATTGGAGTCATCGCCAAAGACGCCAGAGGAAAATGACAGGGGGGATAGATCATGGCGAAGGGAATCATTGTGCTGCCGGTCAGGATCTTTCTGCTCATCGTGGGCATTGCGGCTGTCTGCGTTGGCCGCAGCGAAGCCAATCAGACGCTGCTGTATGCGGGCGCGACGTTCATTGCCGTTGCGTTTCTCCTGTCCTGCATTTCGAGAAAAAAGGATAAATAGAGTGCCGGGCGGCCAATGCGGAATGACAATGAGCCGAGACTGTCCGCAGCGCGCTGTCAGCTGGTGAACGAGGGAGCTTGCGCCATCGCCACTGCCGCCCCTGCCAGTTTTTGCTAAAAATCTTTCAGATTTCCGGGCGCAAAAATGCATGGAAACGATTTTTGCTCTGGAAAATGGAATTTATGTACGCCTTCAATCATCCCGCACCCGCCGTACACGCCGCCGGGCACGATTAAAAGCTCGAGAAAGCTCCGGCCCTCTCGAGCGGGATTTTCGACAGTCTGAGCGTCGTCCGCAGTTTGGTGCAAACGGGGCTGTATGGGCGTTACGCCCACTTTTTCTTCGTTTCGATGACCTTGCCCGCGATGATGAGCCGCTCGATATCGCTTCCGGCGAATATCAGCGCCTCGTAGGCCGGATTGAAGGGCTGGAGAATGACGGTGCTGCCGCGGCGAATGTACTTCTTGATCGTGCCGCAGTCGTCGTCGATCACGGCCACCACGATGTCGCCGCTCTCGGCGG
The DNA here is from genome assembly GCA_934636425.1 of uncultured Clostridia bacterium. Lineage (GTDB taxonomy): Bacteria > Bacillota > Clostridia > Christensenellales > Aristaeellaceae > Firm-10. The sequence goes on along the minus strand of CAKUAV010000133.1, from coordinate 6,216 downwards.
TCGGCTGAAAGTGAACCAGCGCCAGATCGCCGTCGTTGATGGCGGGGGACATGCTGTCGCCCTTGACGCGCAGATAGAAATATTCGTCCGGCGTGCCCACGTCGGCGTAATCCACGCCCAGATGCTCCTCGAGCGCCAGACCGTTCCAGCCTGCGCGCACGCAGCCGATGATCGGTATGGGATGAAACGCGCGCACAGGAATGATGTCCAGCGGCCTGAGCGCGCTGCCGCTGTCCTCGCTCCAGCCCATGAGCGCTTCGGGCGTGGTCTGCAGCGCGCGGGCGAGCGGCTCCAGCACGCCCGAGGGCAGATTGCTGATGGAGCTGTTTTCGTAGCGATAGACGGTGGCTCTGTTTTTGCCCAGCACGGCGGCCAGATCGTCCACGCTCAGCCCCAGCACGAGCCGGCGCTTGTGGATGCGCTCGCCAATTGTTTCGCTCTTCATAGTCATATCCTCCCGGATGACTCAATTTCGCACCTTTGTTCTATAATGATTATAGCATGATTTGCCTCGAAAAACACAACGCTGCCTTTAAGAGTTTGTTAAAAGAACGGCTGATCGGTACGGGCGATAAAATCGCGCCGGAGGGAGCGCCTGTTTGCGGCGATTGGCACTGCTTTTTTATTGAAACGCAGGAAAATATGTGCTATAATAGGGACGGTCAACCGAAAAGGAGGATGAATCACCATGAAAAAGGCTATGATTGGTTATCAGATGTATTCCGCTCGTGAAGAAGCGGCCGCGGATCTCAAGGGCGTTTTGAAGAAGCTCGCGGCGATGGGCTATGACGGCGTTGAGTTCGCCGGCTTCTATGGCCACAGCGCCGAGGAAGTCAAGGCCATGCTGGACGAGACCGGCCTCAAGGCCATTTCCGGCCATCAGGCGATTCCCGAGACGATCGAGGATATGTTCTCGACGATCGCCTTCTACAAGAAGATCGGCTGCGAGTATCTGGCCGTGCCGTTCCTGGATGAGGCGCATCGCCCCGGCAGCGCGGGCTTCGCCGCCACCATCAAGAACATTTACACGTTCGGCCGCCTGTGCAAGGAAGCCGGCATACAGCTGCTCTATCACAACCACGATTTCGAGTTCGTGAAGCTGAGCGGCGAATATGGTCTGGATTTCCTCTATGACGCGGTGCCCGAGTGCCTGCTCAAGACCGAGCTGGACGTCTGTTGGGTGAAGTATGCCGGCGAGGATCCCACTGCCTACATCCGCAAGTATGCCGGCCGCGCGCCCATCGTCCATCTGAAGGACTATGTGGGCCGCAAGGGCGGCAAGCAGCCCTATGCGCTGATCAGCAAGGACGGCAGCGGCAAGGACGACGGCACCGCCGCCGACACCGGCGATATCGAGTTCCGTTTCCGTCCCGTCGGCTACGGCTGCCAGGATGTGGCCTCCGTGCTGAAGGCCGGTCTGGAAGCGGGCGCGGGCTGGTTCATCGTCGAGCAGGATCAGTGGTATGACGCCAATCCGCTGGACGATGCCAAGAAGAGCATCGACACCATCACCGGTCTGAACATACTGTAATTCAATACAGGAAGGGGAGGAAGCCGCGCGCTTTCTCCTCTTTCGCATTAATGCCTTCAGGCAGTTGAGCGAAGCGAAACAGAAAACCACCCGCTATGCGGGTGGAAGGCAAAGAGTTATTGCGGAGGTGCGATCCAGCCTGATGCGCCGTCTGGCCGACCGTGCGGTGGTTCAACGCCTGAAGCGTATCATATCAGCAAAAAACGGAGAGGGCGATAATGCTCTCTCCGTTTTGATATGCGCTTTTTTAGTCGTTGGCCGTGGCCACCAGCGCCGCGCCGGTGCCCGCGACGTCGGCGCAGATCACGTCGCCTATGGCGATGGGCGCGCTGGCGCTGATGGTGCGGATGGCCGCCAGCACGGCGGGTATGTCGGCCTTGGGCACGGCGGCCGCCGTCTTGACCGAGCAGACGGGGCGGCGGCCGTTTTCCACGCGCACGGACGACGTGACCACGCGGGTGGGGCAGGTCATTTCCTGAATGCCGTATTCGCGGCCGCGGGGGCAGGTGTTGCCGGTCACGGTGCAGCCGTTTTCATCCTGCGTCACGGACAGATGGCAGCCCATGGGGCAGCGTATGCAGATCATTTCGCGCTTGTTCATTGCGGATGCGCCTCCTCGATTTCAAGCGTGACGTCGCCGGTGATTTTCGACATGTCCACGCTGATTTTTTCCATTTCGCCGGGGGTCATGATCTGCTTTTTGCGCGTCATGACGACGGTATCGCCGCATTTGACCGCGAGCGTCGCCGGACGATAGGCGCTGCCCACGCGGAAGTAAATGTCGATATTGCCCTCTGCGGAGGCGCTGATATGCTGCGGCACGGCATAGCGCACGCCGTTTATGCCGCGCACGGCGTACTGCGCGGAGGACTTCAGCGCGCCCTGCACATACGCGGCGGCGGCGCGCCCGGCGATCATGGCCTCGGCGGACACGTTGTCCACCAGATCGTGGACGTGCAAAACGTTTCCGCAGGCGAACACGCCGGGTATCGAGGTCTGGCGATGCTCGTCGACCACAGCGCCGTTTGTCACGGGATCCATCTGAACGCCCGCCGACTGGCTCAGCTCGTTTTCGGGGATCAGGCCGACGGAAAGCAGCAGCGTGTCGCAGTCATAGGTGATCTCCGTGCCGGGGATGGGGCGGCGCGTGGCGGGATCGACCTCGGCCACCTCGACGCCCTCGACGCGCTCGCGGCCTATGACGCGCGTGACGGTGTGGTTGAAGTAGAGCGGAATGCCGTTGTCGGTCAGGCACTGCACGATGTTGCGGTTCAGGCCGGAGGAATAGGGCATCAGCTCGACGACCGCCTCCACATTCGCGCCCTCCCAGGTGAGCCGGCGCGCCATGATGAGGCCGATGTCGCCGCTGCCCAGTATGACCGCGCGTCTGCCGGGCATATAGCCCTCCATATTGACAAGCCGCTGCGCGCAGCCCGCCGTGTAAACGCCGGCCGGCCGCGTGCCGGGGATGTTCAGCGCCCCGCGGGTGCGCTCACGGCAGCCCATGGCGAGTATCACCGCGCCCGCCTGAATTTCGATCAGTCCCTCGGCGGCGCTCACGGCGAGTATCTTTTTGTCGGCGCTCAGATTGAGCACCATGGAATCGGTCAGCACCTCGATGCCGGTGCCCCTGAGCTTTTCTATGAAGCGGCCGGCGTATTCGGGGCCGGTCAGCTCCTCGCCGAAAAAGTGCAGGCCGAAGCCGTTGTGGATGCACTGCTGGAGAATGCCGCCCAGCTCCCTGTCGCGCTCTATGATGACGACGCTTTTTTCCGGCGCGGCGGCGTGCGCCTCGAGCGCGGCGGCCAGTCCGGCGGGGCCTCCGCCTATGACGGCGATGTCAAACGATTTATTCATGGCTCAGACCTCCTTCAGCCTGCCGGCCAGCAGCTTCGATTCGCCGCCGAATTTCGTCAGCTCGGTCATGGGAACATTCAGCTCGCGGGCGAGTATGTCCATCACGCGCGGCGCGCAGAAGCCGCCCTGACAGCGCCCCATGCCGGCGCGGGTGCGGCGCTTTACGCCGTCCAGAGAGCGCGCGCCGCGGCGAATGGCCTCGACGATTTCGCCCTCGCTGATTGTCTCGCAGCGGCAGATGATGCGGCCGTAGCGCGGATCTTTCACGATGAGGGCGGCGCGCTCGGCGTTGTCGAGCTTGCGGAACTCGGGGATGGCGCGGCGTATCGGGTTGTAGTCGGCCTTTTCGTGCATGACCAGTCCGGCCACATGCAGCAGCCGGTCGACTTCCTCGGCGATGGCGGGCGAGGAGGTCAGCCCGGGCGAGCATATGCCCGCGGCCTGTATGAGGCGCGGCGTGGCCTTCGATATCCCGATCACGAAATCGCCGGTCGAGGGCTGAGCGCGCACGCCGGCGAACGACGTGATGACCGCGCGCATATTGACGGCTGGCACGCTCTTTTTCGACATTTTCGTCAGCTGGGCAATGCCCTCGGCGGTGACGGAGGTGTCGCGCTTGTCGTCCATGTCCACGGCGGTCGGGCCGATGAACATATTGCCGTCCACGGTCGGCGCGACCAGTATGCCCTTGCCCAGCTTGGAGGGGGTCTGGAAGATCACCGTTTTGACGCAGGTGCTTTTGCGGTCAAAGAGCATGTATTCGCCCTTGCGCGGATGCACGCTGAACGAATCGTCGCCCAGCATGCGGCTCACATCGTCGGAGAACACGCCGGCGGCGTTGACCACATAGCGCGTCGTGATCTCTTCGCCCCCGGCTGTGATGACGATCTCGTTTTCCACGCGGCGCATGGCGGTCACGGGGTGGTTCATCAGCCACTTTGCGCCGTTGTCACGCGCGTTTTCGGCGCAGGCGATCGTCAGCTGATAGGGACAGGTGATGCCGGCGGTGGCCGCGTAGAGCGCCATGGTCGCGTCCTTCGAGAGCGCCGGCTCCATTGCGCGCGCCTCGTCGCCGGAAATCAGCTTCATGCCGGGCACGCCGTTTTTGAGACCGCGCTCGTAAAGCGCCTGAAGCGAAGTCTCCTCCTCCGCGTTAAAGCCGACCACCAGCGAGCCGACGCGCTGAAGCGGCACGTCCAGATCGCGGCACCAGGCGGTGAACAGCGCGTTGCCGCGCACGTTCATGCGCGCCTCGATCGAGCCGCTGGGGCAGTCGTAGCCGGCGTGGACAATGGCGCTGTTGGCGCGCGACGCGCCCATGGCCACGTCCTCGGCGGCGTCGATCAGGGCGATGCGCAGTTCATAGCGGGAGAGCTGACGCGCGACGGCGCAGCCGACCACGCCCGCGCCGATAATGGCGACGTCATATTGGTGCATACTCAATCAACTCCTCATTTGCATAAAAAGAGCCACAGCAAACCAGAGCCGATCGTACAGACGGGCTCAATTTGCTGTGGCTTCTCTCAATACTCTGCCAACAACTGATATTTTACACGCTGTTCAAGCCGTTGTCAAATTGCAAAATGGCGTTTTTCGATAAATTAACATGCCTTCGGCGCGCAATCAGCCGTTCTGCGCGATGTCGCGGCAGATGGCGGTCAGCTGATCATATTTCTGCTCGATGTCGGTGAGCAGCTTCATCTGGTTGCGGGCGCGGATCAGGTTGTGCTCGGGCGAGCGCACCTTAAAGTAGAGATCGCCGTCGATGTAGTCGGTCAGAAAGCGCATGGCCAGCTCGCAGGTGATGATCTTGACCGACAGCGGCAGCATTTCGATTTCCGCGGGGGTGAGAATGCCGCGCACCTCGCTCAGAAAGCCGCGCGTGAAGAGCTCGAACAGATTCACGTCGATGGACACCTTCGAGAAGTCCTCCTCGTCCTCGGCGGCGGTGGACGCGCCCGAGCGGATGGCGTCGCCGTAGTCGTAGAGCGCGCTGCCGGGCATGACGGTGTCCAGATCGATCACGCAGATGGCCTTGTCGGTGGCGTCGTCGATCATGACGTTGTTGATCTTTGTGTCGTTGTGCGTGACGCGCACGGGCAAGACGCCGCTTTCGAGCTTTTTGACGATCTGGCCCATCATGCGGCGGCGGTCGAAGAAGAACTCGATCTCGTCGTCCACCGAGGCGGCGCGCCCGGCCCTGTCGGCGGCCACGGAGGCCACGAAGGCGTAAAAGCGCTTGAGCGTGTTGTGGAAGTCGGGTATGGTCTCGCTCAGCTGGGCGGCGGGGAAGTCGGTCAGCAGGCGCTGGAACTCGCCGAACGCGCGGCCGGCCTCGTAAAAATGCTCGGGCTTTTCGATCTTGTCGTAGGCGGTGGCGTTGTCAATGTAGTTGTAGACGCGCCAGCAGTTCCCCTCCGGATCGCGGTAGAGCGGCGAATCGTTCTTCGTGTGGATGACCTGCAGCATGCGGCGGCTGGAATCGACGCCCTCGGCTTCATAGGCGGCCTGAATGTGGCGCGTGACCAGCTCGATGTTGCGCATGACGGCCATGGGGTCCTTGAAGGCGTAGCCGTTGATGCGCTGAAGCAGATACTCGCGGCGCGTTCCGTCTGGCAAGGCATAGACCAGATGATAGGTGGTGTTGATATTGCCCGAGCAGATTTCGCTGCACGAAACATAGCGTCCCTCGAAGCGGAACTGGGGCAGTATGCCCTTTATGGCGTTATAGAGCATGAACAAAATCCTCCTGTCTGATGGAGCGCGCCCCCGGGCGGGACGCATATAATAAACCATATTATAAAGATACATGGAAAGTATACCTCATG
>CAKUAV010000132.1 GCA_934636425.1 uncultured Clostridia bacterium | reverse complement strand
TAGACGCAGTTGGTGCGCTGGTTGAACATGATGGCGTAGGTCGCCTTGCTGCGGGCGGCCAGCTCGTTGACCTCGCGCACGGCCTTGGTGTAAACGCCGGCGGGCTTCTCGCTCAGCACATGGATGTCGCGCTTGAGCGCCTCGGTCACATAGACCGGATGGAAGTAGTGGGGCGTGGCGACGATGGCCGCGTCGATCTTGCCGCTGTCCAGCATTTTGATGGCGTCGTCAAACTGCTCCGCGTCCGGGCAATTTTCCCTGGCCCACTCAAGACGCTTGGGGTTGACGTCGCACACAGCCGCGAGCGTCATGCCGGGCACCTTGCCCGCCACAATGTTCTTCGCATGGCCGCTGCCCATATTGCCGATGCCGATGATGCCGACTCTTACCGTTTCCATACTCCATTTCCTCCTTCAGCAAAGCCGATGTCCGTCAGAACCTTCTTGATCGCCGCCACCGCCGCATTGAACGCGGTCAGCGCGTCGGGATAGGTGAATTTGTGCTCGACCTTTTCGTCCTGCAGCGCGTCAAGGCCGCTGAACACGGTCAGGTGCGGCTCGATGGTCAGCGTGACGTTCTCGCCGTCCAGCTTATCCAGCAGTCTGGGCAGATCGCCGTCGCCCATGCCCGCGGGCACGACCGCGCCGCTGCCCAGCACGGCGTCCTTGATGTGCATATAGGTGATGTATTTTTCCAGCTTCGGGAAGGCCGCAATGGGCTTCACGCCGCACTGTATGAAGTTGGCCGGATCGAAAATGCAGCCCATGCGCTCGCCGTAGACCTGCATCAGGTCGACGCAGCGGTCGTCGATATCGCCGTATATGCCCTTTTCGTTCTCATGGCAGAGCCTGACGCCGGCCTTCTCGGCCAGATCGAGCATTTCGCCCAGCTGATCGATCACCTTGCCGCGCCAGTCGGCCGGAGTTTTGCCGCCCTCCTTGGGCATGAAGAAGCTGAACATGCGGATGCGCTGCGCGCCCAGCATATTCGTAATTTCAAGGCCGCGCTTAAAGGCCTCGCGATGGGGCGCGAAATCCTGCTCGATGGGATATTTGCCGTAGGGCGAGCCGAGCGCGGAGAGCTTCACGCCCGCGCCGTCCAGCTTTTTCTTCGCCTCGCGCACATCCTCGTTTGTCAGATCGGCGCAGGACTTGCCGTCCACGCCGCGCAGTTCAATCAGAGAAATTCCGTTGCTTGCAAGCGCCTCCAGCTGAGAAGCGAGCATTTTATTCGCTTCGTCGGCAAAGGCGGACAGCCGATAGCTGGCCATGGTGTGTTCCTCCTTTTTGCCACCGGATCGGTGGAACATTACCTATAGTATAATATCTCGGGCGCGCCGCGTCAACAAAAAAAACGCTCTTTTTTTATCCCTGTTCCGATGAAGTCTGCGCATTCGCCGCCGCAATGGATGCGGTGTATTCGCGGATGGTGCAGTGCGCCAGCAGCTTATTGGCGAACGCCATCATCACGGCGCGTATGATCTGATCCTCCATGCACGCGCCCGCCGCGGGGATCTCCTCGTGGCAGAACACATTCCGTATGGTCAGCTCCATCTCCGCACAGAAGCGGTTGTAGGCCTCGACGTTTTCGTATTTCGCCAGCACGGTCTGCATCATGGAAGACAGTTCCGCGATGGAAAAATCGCGCTTGAGCGTGCATATGACCATCAGCCGCGCCAGTTGACGCAGGCCGTAGCGCTTCTTGACCGGCGCGGGGATCAGCTTCATCTTGACGTAGTTGTTGATCATGCTGGCCGTCAGCAGATGTCCCTCGCCCTCGACGTCCAGCGCCGAGAGATGCCGCTCTATATAGTTGACCACCTGATCGGCATACAGCTCCACATCGGGCATTTCTTCCCAGCGCGGGCAGTGGAATTCCAATAGCCGCCTGCGGATTTCGCTCATGAATTTTTCACCTCACTGTCCTTCATTTTATCAAATTTGCCTTGGAATTGCAACAGTCATTTTTCTTAACACCCGTTGACAAATATATTCAAACCTGATAATGTGATATAGGATACTAGATATAGATTCATTTCGCGCCCGCGCGCGTCTTATTCTTTTCGAATTGGAGGACATTTCATGAGCTTTGAAATCATCACCGACTCCAGCGCCAATCTGTCCGTTGAAATGATCGAAAAATACCGCCTGCACATCATGCCGCTGATACTGCGCGACGGCGAAAAAACCGGATACAGCTTTGTAGACGGCCGTCCCATCGACCCCGTGCCCTATTACCGCCGCATGCGCGATGAAAACGCCGCCTTCACCACCTCCTGTATCAACGTCTCCGAAGCGCTCGAGCAGATCGAGCCGCTGGTCAGGGAGGGCAGCGATATTCTCTATCTGGGCTTTTCCTCCGGCCTGAGCGCCACCAGCCACAACGTGCTCATGGCGCTGGACGAGCTGCGCGAGCGCTATCCCGAGCGCAAGATCATGGGCAGCGACACGCTGGCCGCCGCCATGGGCGAGGGCCTGATCGTCGCGCTGGCCGCCAGAAAGCGCGAGAGCGGCGCTTCCATCGAGGAAACCCACGCCTGGGTTGAGGAAAACAAGTTCCACGCCTGCCACTGGTTCACCGTGGAGTCGCTCAAATATCTGCGCCGCGGCGGCCGCATCTCGGCCACGAGCGCCGTCGTGGGCAGCCTGCTCGACATAAAGCCCGTGCTGCACGTCGACGACGAGGGACATCTCATCCCCATGGACAAGGTGCGCGGCATGCGCGCGGCGGTCAAGTCGCTCATCGCCCATATGCGCGAAACATGGAATGGCGATCCCGACAGCCCGGTGTTCATCAACCACGCCGACAGCCCCGAGCGCGCTCAGGAGCTGGCCGAGCGCATCCGCGGCGAGTTCGGCGTGCGCGAGATCGTCATCGAGCCGCTCGATCTGGTCATCGGCGCGCACTCCGGCCCCGGCACGCTGGCGCTGTTCTTCATGGGCAGCAAGCGGTAAAGACAGTTTTTTGCAGGCGGCATTTTGTCAGGTTTGTCTTGACAAAGCGCCGCCTGTGTTTTTATATTTCAGCCTGTCAAACTCCCCAATCGTACCCGGCGGCGTGTACAGTATGGGCGATGCACTTTTTGCGGCGAAAAATCCCGTTTTCCTTGTGCTTTTACACCCGAAAGCCCGCAGGATTTCAGCAAAAACGGGAGAGAACAGCAGTAGCTGGGAGCTTGCTTCCCCGTCTGCCAGCCTGTCAAAGCCCCTTTTGACAAGCTGGTATATTTTTCTGTAGGAATCCGCAGCGCATGAAGCCGCCGACGAATTTCAGAACGAACGTTGTGGCTCTGAGAAAACCCGTTTTTTCATCAGATGCATATGCGGCGGCCGGATGTGTTGCTATATTCCGCCTGAACGATGGCGCAGAACACAAAAACGCGCGATACATATGCGCAATGGAATATGCTGAAGATCAGTGAAGAAGAAAAAGGCAGCGATTGACACAGCGACAAAGGCGGAGAACAACGAGCGCTCTATAACACCCCGGTGTCATTCAAAGCATTGCCGGCAGACAATGGCTGATGTGTATGTTTCGGCATACGGAACAGTCGAGCCCATCACACAGTCGCGCCAGCGCATATTGACTCCCATCAGACAGCGTCCGACTCTTCCCCGAACATCTCAACCACCGGTTGAATTTCATCGCCCACGCGCTTATTGCGCAGCCGCCCTTTTCAGTGTATGATAAAAGCAGAAAGGGAGGGACGGCTCATGACGACATTCTTCGGCGAAACCGTGCGCGCGCTGCGCCGGAAAAAGAACCTCACGCAGGAGCAGCTTGCCTGCGCGCTGAACGTATCCCCGCAGGCGGTCAGCAAGTGGGAGCGCGGCCAGGCGCTGCCCGATCTTTCGCTCGTCCCCGCGCTCGCCCGCGCGCTGAACGTCCCTGCGGACGCGCTCTTCGGCATGGACGACGCCGATCGGGAGATCGATTCGCTCCGCGAGCGGGCCATGGCGCTCGTCGAGAGCGATCCCGCCGAAAGCCGCCGCATTCTCCATGAGGGACTTCAGAAATACCCCGCCGCGCCCGCGCTGCTGCGCGCGCTGCTCTATGCCGAAAACTACAAAACGCATCCCGACGACGCGCTGGAGACCGCCCGCCGCCTGACCGCCTGCGCCCGGGACGATTCCGACCGCTACGACGCGCTGCGCTTCACCGCCTACGCCCTCGCCGCGAAGGGCGACGAAGCCGCCGCGCTCGAGGCTGCCGAAAGCCTGCCCGATCTCACGTTCACGCGCCTGACCGAGCTGGCTTTCCTGCTCAGGGGCGACGGCAAGCGCGAGGCCGCCGAAAAGCAGGCGCGCATATCGCTCGAAAACCTGCTGCAAATGCTCGAGCAGGCCGCCGAAAGCGACGAAGCCGCCGGACGAACGGAGCGCGCCGCCGCCCGCCGAGAAAAGGCGCTCGCGCTGCTGCGCGTCATGCGGGACGAGCCGTATGCCGGCGATCTGGCCGTGTACATCCGCTTTTTCGAGGGACGCTTGAAGCGCTGAGCCCTTGCTCCAACACAGACGCAGCAGCGCCGAGTCAGCCGCACAACGCGGAACATTCAGCGTTTTTTGTCCTCTGCCGGCAAGCACGGCGCTTGGAACAGGCGCTTAATACGCCAATGCCCGCCCGCGCCCCGACATACGCATAAAAGCGCCGAATCAGCCGCCACAGCGCGGAGCATTCAGCGTTTTTTGTCCTCTGCCGGCAAGCACGGCGCTTGGAACAGGCGCTTAATACGCCAAATCCCCTCCCGCGCCCCGACATACGCATAAAAGCGCCGAATCAACCGCCACAGCGCGGAGCATCCAGCGCTTTTTGTCCTCCGCCAGCGAGCACGGCGCTTGGAACAGGCGCTTAATACGCCAAATCCCCTCCCGCGCCCCGACATACGCATAAAAGCGCCGAAGCAGCCGCCACAGCGCGGAGCATTCAGCGCTTTTTATGCTCTTTTTCAGTCCTCCGCCAGCGGATGCGGCGCCTTGGGCAGGCGCTCGAACTGCGCCGTCCAGTGGGAATAGACGATCTCGCCGCCCTCCCGCTCGAGCGCGCGCAGCCGCTTGCGCGAGCGCTCATACGCCTGCGCGTCGAGACACGCGCCGGGCAGGCGCTCGAAGTTGACCGGCGAATAGACGCTGTCCGACGGAAATATGAGCCGGCGGCCGCCGACCGACACGTCCAGCCCCAGCAGATTGGCCGTGTGCCCGGGCAGCGTCAGCACGCGCACGCCGCGCATCAATTCAAAATCACCGCCTGCGCGGATCGGATGATACGCCCTGACCGGCAGCATGAGCCGCTCCCACAGCGCGCCCCGCCGCCGGTCGGCGCGCTCGAACGTATGCGCCAGCGCCGCCGTCCAGTCCTCGCGGGGCACATAGACGTCCGCGTGCGTGAGCAGCGGCAGCGCGCCGAAATGATCGCCGTGAAGATGCGAAATCACCGCCGTTTTAACGTCTCCCGCCGTCATGCCCAGAGACGCGAGCTGCCCTTCGAGCGTCTCGTCGGAGCGGGCGCTCAGCGCGGCATCCTCCGCCGCACAGCCCAGATCGAAGAGCAGATTGCCCTGCTCATGGCGTATGAGCAGCGCCCAGACCGGCACGCTCGTCCGCCCCGAGGCCGACGCGTCCAGTATCCGCGCGTCCACGGCGTAGCGTCCCAGAGACAGCACATAGAGCTTCACGGCGTTTCCTCCTCCCTTTCCGCGCCCGCGCCCGTGCGGAACTGCGAGGGCGACAGGCCGGTGTGCCGCTTGAACAGGCGGCTGAAGTAGAGCGGATTGGCATAGCCCACGGCGAAGGCGATCTCGGAAATGTTCATGGTCGTGGACACCATCAGATCGCGCGCCTTGTCCAGCCGCAGATGCGTGATGTAGGCGTGCGGCGAAAAGCCGGTGTATTCGCGGAAGAGATGGATGAAGTGATATTCGCTCAGCCCGCACTGCATCGCCAGATCGGCAACCGAGAGCGGCTCGCCGCAGCGCAGGTGCATCTGCTCGATCACGCCCGACAGCCGCCGCGAGCGGTGCGAATCCTCGGCGTTTTCCTTGAGCGCCCTCTGCCGCGCAAATGCGGACAGAAGCGTCATGGCGTGCGCCGTACAGAACATCTCGTACGGCTTCTGCCTGAGCTGAAGCTCCCGAATCATCAGGCTGTACTGCTCGCGCGCCTCGGGCACGCAGCCCACGCTCGTCACGCGCGCGTCGATCCCCGCCCTTTTGAGCAGCTCGGCAACGCCGCTGCCGGTAAAGTGCAGCCAGTAGACCTCCGTGCGCTCTGATGCGACGTGCCGGTAATGCTGGCTCTCGTGCGGACGATACAGCACCAGCGAGCCCGCCGGCGCGCTGATTTCCTCGTCGCCCTCTGTCAGCGCGAGCCGCCCGTGCCAGACGTAGAGCAGCAGATAGTCCGAGCGGCCGTGCGGGCGCACCGTCGTGGTGTCCACGCTGCCGGTCGCCTGATAGCCGCAGTTGTTGACCAGCAGGTACTCGTCGCTCACCCGGTCGCTGCGGTACAGATTGCCGCCGTTGATCATTTCCATGCCGCCGTTTTGCAGCTCCATGCCCGCTCACCCGCCTTTCGCTCTCCCCCTCATGATATACGCGCCGCGGCTGCGCTGTCAAGAAAAAAAATCGCAATATTGTGCATGGAAACGCACGATTGTGTATTGGAATCGGCGGCCGAAGTTGGTATAATAAAGACAGGTTAAAAAACAATATTCCCGGAGGTTTTCAGCATGGCAGACAAAAACACCGTCGTAACCATCCGAAACGATAGACTGACCGTAGCCGTCAAGGCGCTGGGCGCGGAGATGACCAGCGTCAAGACCGCCGACGGAACAGAGCGGCTCTGGCAGGGCGACCCCGCCTGGTGGAGCGGTCAGGCGCCGCTGCTCTTCCCCGTGGCCGGCTCGTTCAAGGACGACGAGTACATACTGAACAACAAGACCTGGCATATGCCCAAGCACGGCTTCGCCAAATACCGCGTGTTCGACGTGGAGGCGCAGGACGAGACCTCCGTCACATTCCTGCTCGCCGGCGAGAACGCCCGCCACGAGGGCTTCCCGTTCGACTATGAGCTGCGCGTGCGCTATGCCCTTGAGGAGAACCGCATCAAAATCGACTATGCGATTTCCAATCTGGGCGACGCGCCGATGTACGCCTGCATAGGCGCGCACGAGGCCTACGCCTGCCCGGACGGCGTGGACAACTACGAGATCGCCTTCGACGAGGACGAGGGCGGATATGTGGCCAACAGCCTGTTCGAGAGCGGCTGCCTGTCGCGCAAGCGGGAGAACATCGCGCTTTACAACAACGCGCTGCCGCTCCACGCCGCCGACTTTGAGGGCACCACGCTGACATTTTTGACGCTCAAGTCCCGCGGCGTGACGCTGCGCCGCAGAGCGGGCGAGAATATCGCGCACGTCGACTATGCCGGCTTCAACTACCTGCTGCTCTGGACGATCCCCGGCGCGGGCTATATCTGCATCGAGCCGTGGAGCAATCATCCCGACTTCATCGATACGAACAAGCAGCTGCCGGCAAAGCCCGGCGTGATTTCCGTCGCCGCGCATGACACGGCCACACGCACCCACACGCTGACCATCTATTAAAGCGAGTAAAGTGAGGAAACCGCCATGACGACGCTGACCGTCACGCGCCCTGACTTCCCGACGCTCTTCGGTGGGCTGGGCTTCCACAACAGCGAGGCGCTGTTTTACCGCCTGTGCGAAAAGGAGCAGTTCGATCAGAAGATCGGCAAATGCTATCGCGAGCTGTCACCCGGCTTCATGCGCACGTTCGGCGGCTATGCCAACTGGACGAAGGAGAGCATGGACACATTCGCCGATTACTATGAGCGGATGCAGAAGGTCACCGACACGCCCATATACCTCGCCTGCGCCAAGGGACAGCTCCACTTCAGCGACGAAGCCCGCCGCGAATACGCCGAGAACGTCGCGCGCAATCTGGAATACCTCGTCAAGGAGCGAAACGTCCGCCAGATCCGCTATTACTGCTTCTCCAACGAGCTGTCCATGAACGACAACAACGGCCTTGCCGCCGATCTGCCGCTGTTCCAGAAATACCACGAATACCTCTACGAGGCCTTCGACCGGCACGACCTGAACATAGGGCTGCTGGCCACCGACGCGTCGGGCGAATCCAACTGGCCCACGATGGACTATGCCGTCCGGCATATGAAGCGCGTCACCGAGGACTTCTGCCTGCATATGTACATGACGCGCTTTCTGCCCGGCGACATTGATATGTATTCCTGGTTCTTCGACCTCTGCCGCGAGTACGTCATGAAGGCCATACGCTGCGACGGCAAGCGGCTGATACTGGGCGAATTGGGCGTGCGCCATATGCGCGAGGAGGACGGCCAGATGCGCATGGACGATTTCGTCCATCTGCCCGGCGTGATCAAGGACGTGAACGCCTTCAACTATCACGGCGAGGGGGCGCTGGGCGCGATCATGTACGCCGAGGCCGCTCTGGCCGCGATCAACGCCGGCGTGTTCGCCATATCCATATGGACGTTCTGCGATTATCCCGACCCCTACGTCTGCCACTACGCAGAGCACGACGAATACGCGCGCAAATGGGGCGAATGCGAGCGCTTCATCTCCCAGACGCAGGACACGAAATACAACAAGTGCGGCCTGATCAAATGGGAGGACGACGGCGATTATTCCGTGCGCGAGAGCTAC
>CAKUAV010000131.1 GCA_934636425.1 uncultured Clostridia bacterium | reverse complement strand
GTACAAGCAAGCTTATCCGAAAGGATAGGCTTGTTTGTTTTCATGCAAAAATGCGCGTCCTTCCCCCTTTTGCCCTTTGAATTTACAGGAATACACAGAAATCAAATCAGCTATTCTTTTCAAAGTTCTCAACTTGTTCCATAGCCTCACGGAAAACTATGGGATTGTACTGGGAAAGATCCGTAGCAAAGTTGACCTCTCCACATTCGATCATATTCGCGCATGGAACAGCAGCCAATCATTTCCATAGTCAAATTTCTTCTGCTCTATCACTTGCTCCGCCATGCGCTTTAAGTCGCTCGTCTTTATGCCCGGCATCTTGGAAATCCTCCACAGCGTCTCGATATTGGCATTGGTATGGCCAGTCTCGATCTCGGCAATGTGGCTGCTGGATACTGCCGCGAGACCGGAAAGCACCTCCTGTGCTGTTCCCGAAATTTCCGGACGATTCGTCCAGTAATGAAATGGTTGTAGTGCATATCGGAGGTTACTCATATGGAATGTGAAAGCTGCGGCTGTCTCTGGAGAGCGGTGTTCTGGCTCTGCCTTGAGAGGATGGCAATAATCCGCTGGCATATGTGAAGCCCTGCATTGACACAAACAAATTCGGCGGTGAATCCGTTGCCTGCATGGGCATCGCCACCAGAAGAAATGGAGCCGTGTCGAATCCTGCGGGCCGACGTTCGTGGAGAACATCGTGCGGGCCGTCAGCCGGGATTTTCTAGCGTGCGCCATGCGGACGCTCTCGCACTGCTTCGTCTGTGGTCATGTCCACGATGAGCTGATCATCGAATGTGATCCCCGTGTTTCTCTGGAGGCGGTCTGTGAGCAGATGGGCAGGACACCGCCATGACTGCCGGAGATTGAGCTAAGGGCGGATGTGTATGAGCGCAGGTTTTACCAGAAGCAGTGAAAAGCGGCCTCTCTTTCGATTGTCGAAGGAGAGGCCGTTCCATCGCATTTGATCAGTCGAATGTAAATCCTCCGCCCTTGGTCATGATGATCGGCGTGTACTCAACCCGCAGGATGTTGCCGTCAACCAGTGTGACAATTCCTTCCGGGTTAGAAGCGTCGAGAATGGTTTCCTTGCCCTTGTTGAAAGTATTGCCTGCCTCCTCGGAATCCCGGAACACGCGAACACGGGAAGTGGCGGTGCCGCTGAAATAGATCTTATATGTCCCCGCGGGAATCTCCTCGCCAATCGTGTAATCGCCCTTGGGGATGGCGGTTCCAGAGGGGGCAACATAACCGCTGTTGCGCTCTGAGACATTTCCGATCCGGGCGACTTCAGCGCCATTGTATCTGAGGCTCAGGTATTCACCGGGATAGAGGCTGATCTTTGTTTCACCATCGCCTCTGAACGCCCCTTCAACTCTGGGCATATCGCCCAGCCAGAGACGATCAACGTCATATTTGTACATGGACTCGTTTTCATACACGTAATAGTCCGTGCGGGATACGTCCGCATCCCCGTTCTGGACGAACTTGAATGTATAAAGCCCCGCAGGCAGGTCTTCGCCGATCTTATACTGACCGGAGCCGAGAACCATCTTTTCACCGCCCGGGCGTTTCGCGATCTCTTCGAGCAACTCAGCCCTGATCTCAAGCAGTTCATCCAGTGTATACCCGGTGAAATCGATGATCCCTTCCGCCAGCACAGATGTGAGGCTGACAGTCATGAGCATAAGCGCGATAGCAATGGAAATGATCTTTTTCATGAAACTCTCTCCTTTTTCAATCGATACGCATCGTGCGCCAGAAGCGCACATCAGCTTTTTTTCCGCACTCGCTGCATTCGAGAGCATCGTAGAATCCTCCCGTCTCCAGCCGATCATAATCAGCGGGATAGACGGTTGATCTGACAGTCGATTTTCGCATGCAGTAAGGGCAAAGGTACGTGTACTCCAGAGTGGCCTGGTTTTCGTTCTGTGAGATGACCTGATAGGTCATTCCGGGCATCTGCCTGTGTCGTCCCATGGCCGGATCACACCCCCTCGCCGGCGGCGGTGATGTACCCGTGCTCTTTCAGGTATTCCATCAGCTTGCCGCAGCCCCATTTGCCGATCTGATACACACAGCAGCCTGCGCCAACCGCGATCAGCGTCTGTCCGGCTCCAACGGTCCAGCCGGTTCGATAGACAGCTCCGATGCCCGCCAGTTCGCTGCCTTTGCCCACAGCCTTCAGAAAGTGGGCGATCTCCGATCCACTCATTCCAATCCCTCCTCGCATCATTCAGAGCGAAAGTCCTTCGCTCACTGACAGGATATCATCCATAATCGCAAAATTGGATTTATCGGTGCAGACAGAAAAAGCGACGCCATTTTGCGGCGTCGCCTGGTTGCCGGGTTCAATTCTGCTATTCCGGCGTTTCACCTTTTTCTATTGTGCGTAACGACCTCCCTGCACAGCTCATGTCCCAGTCTGTCGCGCATCCCCGTCGTGCCGTTCTCTTCAAAGAATGCCTGAATATTCAGGATAAAATCCGGTCAGAGCTTCTGGTACGTCAGCAGGTACTGAACACCGCTGGGCTCCATCATTGTTTTCACAATGCTGAGCACGCTGCCTTTGTGGGCTTCCGCCTGTATCAGGCTCTGTTTTTCACCGAGATGCCGCCTGATTCCGGCGATGAGCGCGTCCTGCGTGCGGTGAAGTGACTGCGAGGCATCCACAGCGGATATCAGCGTCAGGCAGGTGGCGTGATCTGTCTGAAACATATAAGGAAGCGCGCCCTTCATTTCATCTGTTTTCGGTTCGAGCTGCTGATAATAATCAGGAACGGCAATTGTCCTGCCATTGATTGTCACTTTCTGTGTATCCATTGTCCGCTCCCCCTTGGTCTGAACCAGCATTGTCCGTCTCACGCATCAGGCGCCTTTGCGCCACGGCCTTTTCCCGTATATCCTCCGGGCACAGGGGCAGTCTCCATTCGTAGGGTGAATCCGATATCCGCTTTTCCGCTTCCCGAAAGGCCTCTTCCGCTCTGGTGTATTCTTCGTTCATCGCGTAGACCCTGCCCAGAAATATGTACGCGTCAAATCGGGTCTCGCGATAGCGCCCGCCTTCCTCGTTTTCGTCACACAGCTGAATCGCCGTGAGAATCTGTCGGATGGCGTCCTCATAGCGGCCAAGTTCGATGCAGGCCACGGCCGCCTCCTCCACCAGATGCTCAATGAAGGACAGCGGTGAATCCTGCGATACATTCGCGTGATGGGTGGCTTTGTCAATATGCCTTATGGAAGAAGCCTCGTCCCCGACGCGCGCGCAGTAAACCGCGGCGACGCAATCGAGGTGATACTGCTCATAGTCCGCGGGATTGTCGATGGCCGTCAGGAGCTCATCCGCCTCAGAGAGCATTTCGCCGCAGAGGCGCATTTTCTTCTCCTGTTCGAGCAGCGTCTGAACCTTTGAGAGCAATGAGCCGGCGAGCTGCCTTTTTGCGTCATAGTGCTTGGAAGCGCGGGCCGCCTTGATGGCCGCGTCCTCGTATTTCAGGCATTTTCTGTCCTTTTCCCGGCCGTACTGATTGTTGGTGAGCACCGCCTTCGCCCGGTAATACCACGATGTATAGTAGTGGCTGGGATGCTCTTTCAGGTATCCCTTCATCTCTTTGAGCAGGTCGTGAGCGTCCTGATAGTATTCGAGCCGCCCCAGCATAAACGCCGCCGTTTCGTACAGCCTGAGCACGCAATCGGGAGGCAGGAAGTCAGCCTGCCGAAGCAGTCTCAACATCTGCTCAAGGATTTTTTCATCAATATCCACCGGCGCGTCCATCAGCATACGGAATCGAAGCATCTGGCTTTCCGGCGTCCCGGGACGCGCATAAATGAGCAATCGCTCCGCAGCCGAAAGCATCTCATAGAGGGCGCTGTAGTCCACTGGAAACTGTTTGTCCAGATCCGGGCGGTCAGCGCGCGGGTTGATCAGTCTATATAAGCGCGCCAGAGCCCGATCGAGCGCAGTCAGCATTTCCTCCGTCCACGGCCATGCGTCAAAGTACTCCTTCAGCATCGGGTGGAACGCGACCCGTCCCGAAAAGACATCCAGCCAGCCGCAGTCCTTCAGACGGTTGATGGCATCCAGATTGCCTTCAGGGGAAATATCCCTGAGCAGAGACGCACGGATACCCGGCAGTTCGAAGATCGACGCAATTTTGAGGAACCGTTTTTCCTCGTCAGAGAAGCGGTCGATCTCCACCAGACGGTCGAGGATCACCCGGAGCGGCGCCATGAAGGCTTCCTGGTCGTGGATATAATCGATCTTTTCTGTTGGCAGACTCTTAAACCCTGCGCTTTCAACCAAACGGGCGGCTTCTCTCAGCGTCAGATAGCTTCTTTCTATCTGCCTGCCCAGCAGCTCCATTGTCAGCGTATGCCCGTATACAGTGTTGGCGATCAGATTGAAATCACGGGCGTCGTCACCCGTTTTGATCTCGACATGGGCGTATCTGGCAAACAGCGTCGCAAGAGCTTCCATCTCCATTTCTCCGACCGTCAGGGAGGGATACAGGCCTTCCGGCAGAGCTGCTCTTGAAATCAGCAATACTTCCCAGCCGATGTTCAAAATGAGCCCTAAATCATTCAGATGTTCCGGCAGTACATTGTCGATCACCACCAGCACATGCTGCTGCGACGCGATCTCGGCAAGCGCCTTCATTTTGCGGGGAAGATAGTCCTCTAAGGACTCATCCTTCATCCGTGATATGGTAGATATGCGCACGGCAATGTCATCGCCAATCATTTTCCGCGTGTTTCCGTTGTCATAGAGCCACAGCACAGCGTCATAATCTCCGCGATGCGATGCGAGATACGCCCTGACCAGCGTGCTTTTTCCGATGCCGCCCATGCCGTTGAGGCTGAATATATGCCGATCCTGCGTACCCAGCAGCTTGCCCAGTTCATACAGTTCCGTTTCGCGTCCGGCAAAGAAAGCGGGAGCGACCATGGGAGACGAAATAAGGAATGTATTTTTCTCATCGGACAGGCGCAGGATCTGATCAAGCTGCCCGATGGCCTCTTCCATGCTTTGATACCGGTCGGCAGGGTAGCTCGCCAGCGTTTTATGGAAGAATTCGGTCAGTGCCGGGAACAGCCTGTCCTGATAAGTCTTCCCGGCGCAGGTCATATGCGCATAATCATAGTCCGCATCGGAATCGCAGTCGAAGGCTGAGGGCGTTCTGTGCCATAGCGCCCAGAACAGCACCGCGCCAAGGCTGTAGATATCCGAGTGTTTTCCCAACTGGCGCAGTTTTCCGGTCTGCTGTTCAAGCGAGACATACCCTTTGGTGTAGGAGGTTCGAAGTTCGCTGGGATTGCCCGATTGGATCGCGTCATTCAGATCTGCCACGGAAATCATGGAATCAAAATCAAACAGCTGTACCAGATCCAGAGAGCCTTCCAACGTCAGAATGTTATCCGGCTTCAGATCCAGATACAGATACCCGGCCGTGTGGATGCGCCGCAGCACACCCGCAGCGCTCCGAATCAGCGCCACACAGTCATGCAGCGTCTCGCCCTGAAAGTCTGAGAAGGTCTTTCCGTTCATGTAGACCGAGACGATGTAAACGGTGCCGTTCTCTTTATAAATGTCGAATGTATTGGCAACCGTGTTCGTGAGGCCAGGCGTAGTGAACAGATCGTGGTTTTTCTGATAGGCCGCGATCAGCCGCTCTTTGGCGGCGGCAAAAGCCCTCGCATCGCGTTCTTCCGCAACCAGCGCATTATTTTCTTTTCTGCTGATCCGCAGGGCATGAGGATAACATTCCTTCACACGCACAAGTTTGTAGTTGCCCAGATTGTCGTTATAGGAAGCGTCGTACACAATGCACGATCCGCCGCGACCGACTTCTCGGTTGATGGTGTAGAGCACATAGCCTGTACCGGTATGCAGCTTCAGCTCAGCGCCTGGGGCCAGCGCGATTCTTCCGTCCATGAGTCTCCCTCCTTGCTTTGGTTCGTGTTTATCATACCCCAGACGTTGTCCCATCTGGATTTACCGACGCTCCTCCAGCGTGCCTGTCAGCAGTTCATTCCAGATGTAGCGGAACGTGCGCAGCGGTTCGCTGTCCTTGATGGCGTAAAAGAAGATCCAGTCGTAAGGATTGCCCACATAAAGCTCCGGATAGCCGCAATCGATCAGAAACCGGTTCATTTCGGTTATACAGCGATCTGCGTCGCCGGGCAAGGCTTCATAGCTGCCCTTTGCGAGAGCCTTCTTCGCCCAGTACGTATAGAAGGTCAGCAGCACCAGCCACTTCCGCACCCGCTCATAGGAGACATGCTCGCCCCGGAGGATCAGGTCAATGCCCTGTCTGTCGGGGAAGGAATCCCGCGCGCTGTCATGGAGCTTCTCCAAAATCGGCTTGATAGAACGATCAGTACCAAGTTTTTTGACATCCTTCTTGTCCAGCTGGAGTATGGCAAGATAGGCGTCCCAGGGCTTTGCTCTGCGGTCGTTTGTGCGGAGCCTGCTTTTTCCGCCGGTCGCCGCGTCATCGAGCAGGGAGGGCAGTTCGCTGTTTTCGCGGATGAGCAGCCCGTCAGGCCCCGCGGCCTGATTCCACAGCCTGCGGATGGTTTCGTAGGCTGTCACGTTGTTTCCGGCAAACTTGTCTATATTGTCATTCAGCCACGAGATGAGCTCTTCCTTTGATTCCAGCTCGTTCAGTTCCGCGATGATGGAGCCTGTGTAGACCACATCGGCATTTCCGTTGCGCTTGCCAGCCAGCGAAACCCGGCTTTGGATATCCAGCGCATCCGCCCAGCTAAGCCCGTTATTCAGGCAAAAGTAGTATATGGCCTCCTGCACCAGATGGCAGTTGAAGCTGCGTTCTTTGGCATAAATGCGCCGGAAGAACTCGTCTGTCTCTCCGCCGTCAAGGCCGAAAGCAAAACAGATCTGGAAAACCGTATCCCGCTTGACAGGCTGTCCGGCGAACCATTCTTTGATTTCCCTTGGAGCGTCCATATTGGCAGCGGCGAAAACATCCCGGATAAACGCCGCCTTGGCATCCGTGTCGATAATATCGCCCGTAAAGCCATGTCCTGCCAGGAATTCATCCATTGCCGCGGAGAAAGGACGAAAGAGCTGCGCCACCCGGAGCAGCTCTTCAATGAAGTTGTCGTCTTCGAAGGAGATTGAATTCAGGGGCTGACACAGGATATTTGTATAGTTGGCCATGCCCTGACACCCCTATGAATTGATATAGTCGATGATATTCTGCGCAATCTTGACGGGTTCTGCGCGAGGAGAGACGCGATACTTTGCATATTCTACTCATTGCTGGCGGGATCGTCTGATTCAGGCTCCTGCGGCGCTTCCGCTTCCCGCTCTTCTTTCTTTTTGTCGAACACGAGCGGCGACTGGAATCGAATCTTAGGCAGTTCCACCTTGGGCAGCTGTATGTTAATCTGCGGCATTTGGAACCGAGGACGGCTTTTCCGCTCTTCTATCGCAGCGTCTTTCACGGCCTGGATTTGATTGTAAACATCCGTCAAAGCATGGTAAGATGCGGTGACTTCTTCATCAGAAGCATCAACCCCCGCGCCGAATAAAACATAGATCCGGTCTTTGGTGCAGATCATCAGCGCGGAAGAGCCGGCGTCCGTTACCGCATAAGGGGTGCCGCCCTGGAAATCATACTCGGGACTGCTCTTAAATACATCCACCCATTGTCCGCTGAGCAATCGTACCTTTGCAGGGATTTCCCTGATGGAAGTCTGCTTTACGTTGCGGCCGGATTGAAGAATGCGATACTGGCGGTCGCCGGATATTTCTATCTTGAGCATTTCCTGAATATGCCCGGCAATATTCTTCCCGGCATGGCCGATTCCCCGCAGGAAACGTTCGATTGCGGCCTCCCGGTAATTGACGGCATAACCTGACGGATCGGGTTGCTCGACGTCAGCGAGGATGATCCCATAGGGCTGCTGATGATCAAACTGCAGGATATGCTGCGTCTTCCCTAATGAGGAAAAACGGCCGAAAAATGACTTCTCCGCGCTTACCTCATGGAACACAGGGTAAAATACAGAGATTCGCTTCTGCATGCGGAGATCAGTAATCGTCTCCGGGTCTATGAAAATACCGTGGATATCAATTTTCTGTGGCATTCAACCTGTCCTCCTTCCAACCGATCCATTCCATTGCCATCATCGTCTAACACAGTTACCTTTCAGCAGTTTGTCGCCGCTCTCCTGAAGCCACTCGTCAACGGGTTCCCGCGCCAGAAAAGGAACAGAACCAATGAACTTACCGAGCGCCTTGCCCGCATTGCCGATGCCTTCCAGCGCTTTCGTTTCCACGAACTAAGAGGAGTACTTCTTTATCATATCACGGCATTTCCGAAAATTGGATTTGATGGTGTTGGCCGTATTCCTGCACTTTCACCGCGACCTGATCATGATACGCCTGGCGGAAATTGCCCGACAGCATCACCGCCAGGAAGGATGTGAATGAGAAAAGATAGAACGCCATTCGATAATTGCTGAACTGCTTTCCGAGCTTCGTGCTGGTTTCCATCAGGATGGGGCCAGCGCCGCAGCATTGACGGCCACAAGCCTTGCCTGAGTCAAACCGCCGCCGTCCTTCAAAATGCGCCCGCGCAAGCCCGGCTTTATCGATACCGGCAGAGAATACGACGCGTACCAAGCTGCCATTGCCGACCTGATTGCCGGCAACAAGCGCCTTTAACGTAGGAGCCAGCTGCATCAGCGAGCCGCCTGTTAACGCCGCCTCTGTGAAAGGTAGACTGACTGCCTTGCTGAGATTGTATT
>CAKUAV010000130.1 GCA_934636425.1 uncultured Clostridia bacterium | reverse complement strand
GCACTACCGCGCCGTCCGCAAATCGCTGCTGGGCGATCAGGAGATCTCATCCTTCGCCAACGGCCATCTCTATTTCGGGCTGCACCGCGAGGCGGGCGGCTGGGTGTTCCGAGAGCACGCGCCCGCCGCCGCCGCGATTCACATATTCGGCGACTTCAACGGCTGGAACCGCGCCTCTCATCCGCTCACGCGCCTTGAAAACGGCGAATGGGAGATCCACATCCCCGGCGAGGACGCGTTCAGGCACGGCGAGCGCTATCTCATCGAGATCACGACGCCCGCCGGCGAAAAATTCGACCGCATCCCCGCCTACGCCACGAGCGCCGTGCAGAACCGCGAGACCTGCCAGTTCGACGGCCGCGTGCTGGCCAATCCGCCCTATGAGTGGCACGACCAGAAGCGCGCGCGCTCCTGCCCCAAGCCGCTTTTGATCTACGAATGCCATGTCGGCATGGCGCAGGAGGACGGCGGCATCGGCACATACCGCGCCTTTGCCGACAGTGTGCTGCCGCGCATCAAAAAGGACGGCTACAACACAGTCCAGCTCATGGCGATACAGGAGCATCCCTACTATGCCAGCTTCGGCTATCAGGTCACCAACCCGTTCGCCGCTTCCTCGTGGTACGGCGAGCCGGACGACCTCAAATACCTGATCGATACGGCGCACGGCCTGGGGCTGAGGGTGCTGCTCGATCTGGTGCATTCCCACGCCGCGTCCAATGAGCGCGAGGGCATATGCAATTTCGACGGCAGCGGCTCGCTCTACTGCAGCGGCCATCATCCCGCGTGGGGCAGCCGGCTCTTCACATACGGTCGGCACGACGTGATACACTATCTGCTCTCGAACATCAAGTTCTGGATGGACGAGTATCACTTCGACGGCTTCCGCTTCGACGGCGTGACCAGCATGCTCTACACCGATCACGCTCTGGGGCGCTGCTTCACGAGCTATGCCGACTACTATGGCGACGGCGTGGATTTCGACGCGCTGACCTATCTCACGCTGGCCACCGAGCTGATTCACGCCATCAACCCGCACGCCGTGGCCATCGCCGAGGACATGAGCGGCTATCCCGGGCTGTGCCTGCCCATCGCGTGGGGCGGCGTGGGCTTCGACGACCGTCTCAACATGGGCGTGCCCGATCTGTGGATCCGGCTCATCAAGGACTCGCGCGAGCAGGACTGGGATATGTTCAATCTCTGGTATGAGCTGACCACACGCCGCCCGCACGAAAAGACAATCGGCTATTCCGAATCGCACGATCAGGCGCTGGTGGGCGACAAGACGCTCTTGTTCCGCCTGCTGGACGCGGAGATGTACACCGGCATGGATCGCGCCTATCACTCGCCCAGCATGGATCGCGGCATCGCGCTGATCAAACTGATCCGCCTGATCACGCTGCTGGCCGCCTGCGACGGCTATCTCAACTTCATGGGCAATGAGTTCGGCCATCCCGAGTGGATCGACTTCCCGCGCGAGGGCAACGGCTGGAGCGGCCGCTATGCGCGCAGGCAGTGGTCGCTGGCTGAAAACGGCTATCTCAAGTACAGCCAGCTCGGCCTGTTCGACCGCGATATGCTCGCGCTCGCGCGCAAATACCGCGTGCTGTCCGACCCGGCGGCGCGCAGCCTGTGGATCGATCAGACGCGCAAGCTGATCGTCTTTACGCGAGGCGGCCTGCTCTTCGCGTTCAACTTCGGCCCCGAGCGCGCGCTGCTCTCGCTGCCCATGGACGGCATGGAGCGCGGCGATTACGAGCTCCTGCTCTCCACCGATTCCGGTCAGTACGGCGGCTTCGAGCGCATAAACGCGCCGTTCTCGATCGACGAGGGCGGCCTTCTGCGTGGAGATCTGCCCGAGCGCACCGCCGTCGCGCTGAAGCCGGCCAAAAAGGCATGATCACGCGCATTCATCCGCTCAACAGCTGCGAGCGCGTCGCCTTTGTGGTCAATCTGGCGCGCTTTAACGGCCGCTGGCTGTTCGTGCGCCACAGAGCGCGCGCCACATGGGAAACGCCGGGCGGGCACATCGAAAAGGGCGAGACGGCGCTCGAGGCCGCCGGGCGCGAGCTTTACGAGGAGACGGGCGCGCTCGACTATGCGCTCACGCCGCTGTGCGATTATTCCGTGCAGCGGGAAAACGGCCTGTCCTACGGGCGGGTATTCGCAGCCGACATAAAGGCGCTCGGCCCGCTGCCCGAGAGCGAAATCGGCGAAACGCGAGAATTCGACGCGCTGCCGGAATCGCTCACCTATCCCTTCATCACCCCTGGTCTCTATGACTATTATTTTAGAGGAGGACATTACACCATGCTTCGAGTTGCAATGATCAGCAAATGGCACGTTCACGCCGCCGGTTACGCCAAGTTTGTCCAGCAGCAGGGCGACGCCTGCATCACCTGCGTCTGGGACGAGCAGCCTGAGCGCGGCCGCGCCTGGGCGGAGGAACTGGGTGTTCCCTTCGTCGAGGATTACGACGCGCTGCTCGCCCGCCCCGATGTGGACGCGGTGCTGATCGACACGCCCACCAATATGCACAAAGACGTCATGATCAAGGCCGCAAAGGCGCACAAGCACATATTCACCGAAAAGTGCATGTGCCTGAACGTCGCCGACTGCGACGAGGTCATAAAGGCGGTCGAGGAGGCCGGCGTGATCTTCACCATCAGCTTCCCGCAGCGCTGCTCCGGCCGCAATCTGTTCATCAAGCAGTGCATTGAGGACGGCACGCTGGGCGACGTCACAGTCATGCGCGTGCGCAACTGCCACGACGGCGCGCTGGCCGGCTGGCTGCCCGATTACTGGTATGATCCCGAGACGACCGGCGGCGGCGCGATGATGGATCTGGGCGCGCATCCGATGTATCTGTCTCGCTGGCTGCTGGGCAAGCCCGCCCGCATACAGTCCATGTTCAACAACCTCACGCCGCATCCCGTGGAGGACAACTCGGTCTGCACGATCGAATTCGAGAACAAGGCGGTCGCCATTTCCGAGACCAGCCTGGTCTCGCCGATGACCCCCGCCATACTCGAGGTGTACGGCACCAAGGGCGTGATCATGGCCGTGGATTCCAGCCTGCGCATCCGCACTAAAGATTCCATGAAATATGTGAAGGACGGCTGGGTGGAAATCGACAAATTCCCCGCCGACCTGCCCGCGCCCATCCGCCAGTGGATCGACAGCATACTCTACGGCAAGGAAGTGCGCTTCGGCCTGCAGGAGGGCCGCCAGCTGACCGAGCTGATGGAGAACGCCTACATCGCCGACAAGGAAAAGCGCGAAGTCGCTTTTGCGCGCTGACGCTGCGCTTCCGCACTATGCTCCCCGCGCAAAGCGCACCCATGCCGCGAATCCACTGAAGAGAGGCCAGAGAGGCCGCAGTGCGGCTTCCACTTTCGACTCTTTGGCGCAGGTTTGGAGCGGCCGCAGTGCGGCTTCCACATTTCAGCCCCCAACGTACTCCCCCGCGGCATCATAACGAATAAGCACACCATAACAAAAGAAGCGCCCACCCGATGCGGCGCTTCTTTTCATATAAGCGACTCCGGTCGAACTCCGTCGGGATCGCCACAAAAAAACGCACAATCCCCAAGTGAACCAGCAAAGCAAGATAACCCCATACCGCCGCGAGAACGCACGAATGGCGATCCCGCCCCCCGCGGGACAGAAGCGAAACTTCCCGCAAGCCGTCCTGTTGGCGCTGTGCGGCGCGCGGCAGGCGTGATCGAGGGCAAGAGATTTTGATAGAATCACATATCAGACATAGGACGGGCGCAAAATGCGGCGATAGAGCTGCATCGCCGCGCAGGACAGCTCCGCGCCCCAATTTCGAATTGCGCATTCCGAATTCCGAATTATTCCCGCCGTCTCCTCCGCGCGCACCCACGCTTCTGCCGGAGCTAAAACCGGCGAGGGACAACGCCGCGCCGGCCCGCAATTCACCGACAAATAATGACAGCCGACGCTGCGCCGCGTCAGCGCGGACGCACTTTCAAGCGCTCCCAGCTCCAGCCGTCCCTGCTTTCCCGAGACGGACGTCGGCATTGCAGGCGCGCGCCGATAAATATCCCACTGCCTGCCTCATTCATGCACACAAAAAAGCCCCGTCCAGCCCAACTCAGGCCAGACGGAGCCAATTATCAGTCATACGCTAAATCGGAACGCGGAACAGCCTCTCCATCAGCGGAATATAAACCGCCGAATCGCCGGAGGTCATGAATTCCACACCGCCCTCGCCCTCCTCGCGGAGCAGATCGCCCTGCTCGAGCAGATCGGTCAGGCGGCGCGCCGTGCCGTCGTTGCCGTCCACGAGCGGAACGCCCGGGAGCAGGTCGGACAGCGCGCGCTTCAAAAACACATAGTGCGTGCAGCCCAGCACCACCGCGTCCAGCTGAACGCCTTCGTAATCGGACAGCATATCCCTCAAATACGCGCGCACAGGCTCGCCGGTCAGATCGCCCGATTCGACAAACTCCATGAGCCCCGCGCACGGCCTGATGAGCGCGTGCGCGCCGTACTTCTCGTTCAGAAGCTGGAATTTGTGCTGCCTGAGCGTAGCGGGCGTGGCCAGCACGAGGATTTTGCCGCCCTTCCAGAGAAGGGACGCGGGCTTGAGCGCCGGCTCCATGCCCACGACGGGTATGCTCAATGTCTCCCGCAGCGTGGCGACGGCGGCTGATGTGGCGGTGTTGCAGGCCACGACCAGCGCCTTCACATCCCGGGCGACGAGCGCATCGGCCACGCGCATGGCCAGCGCGCGGATCTCCGCCTCGCTCTTTGTGCCGTAGGGCGCGTTGAGATTGTCGCCATAGTAGATGAAGCGCTCCCGGGGCAGGCGGCGCATCACGTCCCGCAGCACGCTCACGCCGCCCACGCCGGAATCGAAAATGCCAATGGCACTGTTTTTATCCATGATGACGGATTAGTCGTCCTCTTCTTCGTCCTCGGGCAGCTCGGCGTCGTGATAGACAGCCTGCGTGTCGTCGTAGTCGTCCAGCTCGTCCAGCAGGCGCTGAACCTTTTCCACAGTCTCGGGATCGGTGATCTCGGTGGTGGTGGTGGGCACCATGCGGCGCTCGGCCTCCAGGAACGTGCAGCCGGCCTTCTCAAGATTCTCGCGCACCTCGGAGAAAGCGGTGGGATCGGTGTAGACAGTGGCGACGCCCTCGCCGATTTCCACGTCGTCCGCGCCCGCGTCCAGCGCCAGCATCATCAGCTCGTCCTCGTCCAGACCCTTGCTGTTGTCGATGACGATCACGCCCTTGTGCTCGAACTTCCAGGAGACGCAGCCGGTCGCGCCCAGACCCTTGCCGAACTTGTCGAACAGGTGGCGGATCTCGGAAGCGGTGCGGTTGAGGTTGTCGGTCACGACGTCCACGATCACGGCCACGCCGCCGTCGGCATAGCCCTCGTAGGAAACTTCCTTGTAGGCCGCGCCGCTGCCCTCGCCCGCCGCCTTGGCGATGGAGCGCTTGATGTTGTCGTTGGGCATATTGTTGGCCTTGGCCTTGGCGATCACGTCGCGCAATTTGCCGTTGGTGGCCGGATCGGCGCCGCCGCCCTCGCGCACGGCGATGGCGATTTCGCGGCCGATCTTGGTAAAGATCTTGCCCTTCTGCGCGTCGGTCTTCTCTTTCTTATGCTTGATGGTCGTCCATTTATTATGTCCGGACATTGGCTGTCAGCTCCCTACTCAAAAATATTCATACGCTTTATAATACCATAAATCCGACCCGAAATCAAGCCGCGCCGCCCATATTGCCCCGCACTTCACGCAAAAATAAAGGTCGGCGGCCGCTCATCGGCAGACCGCCGTCCTCGCTTTGGCTTTTTTACCAGTCGCTGCTCCAGTCGGTGTCGCCGGAATCCCAGCTGTCGTAGTCTGTATCCCAGCTGCTGTCCGATGAGGAGCTGCTCTCGCGATAGTATTCCGTGTCGGAAAAATCCTCAACGCCGTAATAATCATTGTAGGAATCGCCCTGATAGTAGTCCGACGCGTCGTCGCGCAGCGCCTCGTCCACGGTATCGGCCAGCATCCAGCCGCCCGCGCCGTAATAGTACCAGTCGCTGTCCTGATAATAGTAGTAGTCGTTGTCGTAGAGATAGTAGCCGCTTCTGGGATTGCGCATATAGATCAGAAGCGCGATGACCGCCAGCGCAATCAGCAGCGCCGCGGTCCAGAACCTCTGCCGGCGCTGACGCTTCGCCGCCATCGGCGTGCGCTGAGCGGCGCTTGCCTCCCGGCGCAGCGCCACCTCGCTCTTCAGCTTCTGATACAGCTCGTTGACCGCATACGCCTCGTCCGGCCCCT
Organism: uncultured Clostridia bacterium; assembly: GCA_934636425.1. Taxonomy (GTDB): domain Bacteria; phylum Bacillota; class Clostridia; order Christensenellales; family Aristaeellaceae; genus Firm-10. The sequence goes on along the minus strand of CAKUAV010000130.1, from coordinate 2,473 downwards.
CATAGCGCACCGCGCGCGATCCGTCCGCCTTGTTCTTGTATACGACAAACTGACCGTCCGCATTCCTGTAGATGCCAAACGCACGCGGCTCGCGGAAATCCTCGCCGATGAAAAAGCGCATTCTCTCGAGCGGCATATTCTTCGAGCGGCAGAACGCCTTCAGCTCCTCGATTGTCTTGGGCACGCCGGCCTGAGCCGCCCGCGCGTTGGACGCGCCGCAATTCGGGCATTTGGTTTCCGTTTCGGGATAAAAGCCGCCGCAGTATTCGCATTTGATGTTCATGCTCGTCCTCACCTTATCTCATATTTCAGCGGATGTGCGCCCCGCGCCCCTCAATGGCCGCCCCGCGATTTGAGCTTGAAGTCGCTCTCCTTCAGGCCGTCGGCCGCCATCATGTTTTCCAGCACCTCGATGTCGGAATTGATGTCTATGGCCTGCGTCGAGAAGAGCTGATCCAGCTGCTTTTCAAAGCCCCTGATCAGCGTGTCCAGTATCTGGCTGATCTGCCGCTTTGAGGCGGTGATGTTGTCGCCCTCTATCCCCTGCTCTTCCAAGAGCGCATAGGAATCGAGCAGCTTGAGCGTTGTGGGCAGGTAGTAATTCATGAATTTGCGGATCTCGCTCAGCTTTTCCGGGCGCTTGCGCACAATCTCGAATATATGCGACGTGATGCCCTCTATGCGGTCGATCTTCGCCGATATTTCCGCGTCGGCAATGCGGTCGTTCAGATTGCGGATCTCGCTCAGATAGCGGCCGAACTGATCGTCCTCGCCCTTGGCGCTCCTGGCGCTCGACGCGCCGGCCTGCGCAGCCGCCTTCTCTTCGGGGCGCTTCGCTTCGGCCTCGGCGTTGAACCGCGGCTCGGGCTCGGCATAGATCACGGTTTTGGAACGTCCGGCGCCGTCGGTGTGGACGTGAATATCCACGCGGCTGTTCTTCGGCGCGCTCCAGGACAGATCGTCCACGCCGTCCAGCACGATGCAGCCGCGGTTGTGGTCGATATAGGTCGTCAGGCCGAAATAGCCCTGATCGATCATCGTCTGCAGCTCTTTTTCAACGGTATCGACGCTCTCGTTGCAGCGGGCGGCCATCTCGGCCAGCGCCACCGGAGAGCGGCCGCCTATGACGGAGAGATATCTGCGGAAGCGCTGCTCGCGCTTGCGGCTCTTCTCGCCCCACACGGTCAGTCCCAGCCCGCAGGCAAGCACCAGCGTGCCCCAGCCGCCGATGTTCAGCGCCATATACACCAGCGAGCAGAGCATTGTGGTCACGCCCATATTGCGCATTTTCCGCGCCGCGTTCCGGCCGCGCCCGAAGCCCTTGAGCTTCTTCAGGAGCATAATCAGGCCGATGGGCGGAAAAATCGCCAGCATAATCGTGGTGACGATCATGCCCTTGTCAAATTCAAAGTTGAAATCCCATTCTCTGCTCACTGCTTCGACAATCCTTTCAGCAACGTTTGGCCGCGCAGATTTCTTATTATCTATTATAGCATACTCCCGTTGAAAATGAAAGGCGTCACGCGTTCCTTATCAAAATCTAATGCAAAAGCGCCCGGACGGAAAGCCGCTCCGCCGGACGCTTTTGCGCTGTAAAATTACTTGCCGATGACGGCCTTAATGCGGCGCACGCCCGCGCTCGAGGCCTCTTCCTTGACGATCTTAAAGGACTTGAGATCGCCGGTGTTGCTTGCGTGAGGGCCGCCGCAGATCTCCTTGGAGAACTCGCCCATTGTGTAGACCTTGACGCGCTCGCCGTACTTGCTCTCGAACAGGCCGGTCGCGCCCTGCGCCTTGGCCTCGTCGACGGTCATCTCCTCGCAGGTGATCGGCACGGCGGCGGCGATGTACTCGTTGACCAGCTTCTCGGTCTCCTTCTTCTCCTCGTCGGTCATCTTGCGCGGGAAGCTGAAGTCGAAGCGCAGGCGCTCGGCGGTGATGTTCGAGCCCTTCTGATTGACCTCGGGGCCCAGCACCTTGCGCAGCGCGGCCTGAAGCAGGTGCGTGGCGGTGTGCAGCTTGGTGGTCTCCTCGGTGTGATCGGCCAGTCCGCCCTTGAAGCGCTGCTCAGCGCCGGCGTGGGACTTTTCCTGATGCGCCTTGAAGCGCTCGTCGAAGCCCTTCTCGTCGACAGTCAGGCCGTTCTCGCCGGCCAGCTCAACGGTCAGCTCGATCGGATAGCCGTATGTGTCGTACAGCTTGAAGGCGGTGCGGCCGTCTATGACGGTCATTGTCTTCATGAACGCGTCGATCTGATCGACGATGTTCTCGGGCAGAGCGCCGCTTTCCTGAGCCGCCTTGAGCGTATTGAGCATATCGCTCATCTCGGGCGTGGGGCGCAGCGTGGAAATCGCGTTCTTCAGCGCCTCGGCGGCATCCGCCTTTTCGGTGACGGCGGTCTTGAGCGCGGTCATGGCGGCGTTCACGCGGCCGATGTTGCTCAGCACCTTGTCGAACTCGCGCAGGCCCTGCT
>CAKUAV010000129.1 GCA_934636425.1 uncultured Clostridia bacterium | reverse complement strand
CAGAGCATGCCATAGAACATGTCGGCGCTGTCCACGCCGTATTCGGACGCATTGACGAAGCGGATCTCGCGCTGGAGATCATACATATGACGGTTGTGGCTGTCGATAAAGAAGATGTTGCCCTTTTCTTCCTTCAGAGCGTCGTTCGCCAGAGAGATCAGCTTGACCGTCTTGCCGCTGCCCTTGTTGCCGAGAATTACCTGAACCATTTGAAATGCCCTCCTCTATATGGATGTGTTTTTATTATACATCACATCCGCGCTTTTTGCAATGGAGAAAATGCGGCGGCGATATAGACAATTGACGGCGATTTGATTTCCGATTGACAGCGCGCAGCCGCCGGCTTATAATGAAAGCGGCCCGTAAATGCTGCAAACGGCGGCTGTAAAAAAGCCGCTTCGATTATGGAGGTTGTTTTTATGCTGAACGAAAAGCTGGCCGAGCGCCGCCTGCCCGACCTCATGACCATGAACGACGGACGCGCCGTCACAACGCCCGATCTGTGGCGAGAGCGCCGCGATGAGCTCATCGATCTGCTGAGCCGCGAAGAATACGGCTATACGCCCGCCGCGCCCGAGCAGGTGACCGGCACGGTCGAGAAAGAGACGCTCGTGTGCGCCGGCAAGGCCGTGCAGTACGACGTGAAGCTCTCCTTCGACACGCCGCGCGGCGCGTTTTCCTTCCCCATCGCGCTGATTGTCCCCAAGACTCCCGAAAAGCCGCCGGTGTTCGTGCATATTTCCTTCTTTACGCCGATTCCGAGCAAATATCTGCCCATCGAGGAGGTCGTCGACCGCGGCTATGCCGTCGCCGCGTTCAATTATGAATCGGTCACGTCCGACAAGGCCGATATCGACGGCCTGGCCGCGATGTATCCCATCAACGAAAAGACCGGCTGGGGCACGATCGGCATGTGGGCGTTCGCCGCCAGCCGCGTGCTGGACTATCTCGAGACGCGATCGGACGTCGACGCGAATCGCGCCTGCGTGACTGGCCACTCCCGCCTGGGCAAGACCGCGCTGTGGTGCGCCGCGCAGGACGAGCGCTTCACCATGGCCGTGTCGAACGACTCCGGCTGCTCCGGCGCTGCGATCAGCCGCGGCAAGGTCGGCGAATCGATCGAGCGCATTACACGCGTTTTCCCCTACTGGTTCTGCGGCAATTACCGCGCCTGGGCCGGCCGCGAATACGAAGCGCCCTTTGATCAGCATATGCTGCTTTCCCTGATCGCGCCGCGCAAGCTGTATGTCTGCTCGGCCATTGAAGACACCTGGGCCGATCCCGAGAGCGAATTCCTCGCCTGCGTCGCCGCCAGCCCGGCCTGGTCGGTGCAGCGCGTGCCCGGCCTGATTTCGCCCGACGATATGCCGGCCGTCGATCAGCCGCTCATGGAGGGCAATGTGTGCTATCATGTGCGCACCGGCACACACTTCCACAGCCGCACCGACTGGAACTGGCACATGGACTGCCGTGACCGCTATCACATTTAAGCCATGATGAAGAAAATCGCTTCCTCCCGCCTGCGCGCGCTGCTGTTTCAGGCGCTGGTCATGCTGTTTTTCTCGGCGCTGACCGCCTTTGCGCCGCTCGTGTGGCCGCCCTTTAAGATCATGCTTCACTGGATCCTGCTGCCGGTTCTGGGCGCGCTGACTTCCGGCCTGCTCGCCCTTTCGGGCGTGAGCTGCTACGCCGCGTGGATTCTGCCGCCCGTGATCGTCTCGGCGCTTCCGTGGCTGCTGCTCGGCTATCCGATCGATCCCGGCGCGATGCTGCTGTGCGCGCTGCTCTGCATGATCGGCGCCTCGACCGGCGAGGTGCTCAGAAAGCGCCGCGCATAGCCGGACATACGCAAAGCCCTGCGCGTTCATCCCCTCTTCAGGATGTGCGCAGGGCTTTTTCCGACAGCGCGTTACAGCTCGAAACGGTACTTTTCCTCCAAATCCTGCCATGCCCGCAGGAACGCCAGCCCCTCCGGATCGCGCGCGATTTCTCGAAGCGCACTGCGCGCCGCGTCAACAAACTCGCCGCGCAGACCGCGCAGGCCGTCGCGAAGGATCGGACACAGCGGCCGCGCGCGATGGTCAAAGCGCACGTCGACGCGTCCCTTTTCGTCCACAACGGGCGTCAGGGGAAAGATCATGCAGCCCAGCGGCCGCTTTGCGCGCTCGCACTGCCCGTCGCAGGTCAGCATGAGCGCGCGCGCGCCGAATATCCCGGAAGCGTCGGTCACGTCCGCCCAGTCCGTTCCAATGAGCGCCTCCTCGCCGGGGAAAAGGAACACGCCGCCGCGCCCCTCTTCGTCGCTTTTGCAGCAGGCGGCCTGACAGGTTCTGCCGCAGTCGAACGCCATGGGCGTCTGATCGACAAGCAGCCCTCGCGCCGCTTCGAGCCGTTTTATATCCATCCTTCGCTTCCTCCTCATGCGCTTTTTCGTTTGTTTTGTCATCATAGCACATCAAGGTTAAATTTTGAATAGCTCTGTACAACTTTGAATCGTTATGATATACTTTTAAATAGCCTCAAAGGACAGCCCATGGTCATAACCGCGCCTCCGGATTGGCAGGAAGTCGGCACCCAGGCGGTCATCTGGAAGGCACATTTTAGGAGGGTTATTACCATGTTCGAAGACAAGACTCTGGTTTGCCGTGAGTGCGGCAAGGAATTCGTGTTCACCGCGTCCGAGCAGCAGTTCTATGCTGACAAGGGCTTCCAGAACGAGCCCGGCCGCTGCCCCGCCTGCCGCGCCGCTCGCCGTGCCGCCGGCGGCCAGACCCGCAACACCGAGCGTCAGATGTACGACGTCATCTGCGATGGCTGCGGCCGTCCCACCCAGGTTCCGTTCCAGCCCCGCGGCGATCGTCCCGTGTACTGCCGTGACTGCTTCGATCAGCAGCGCGCTTCCCGCTATTAATTTAGCGGACAGGACGCACAAGCGGTTCTTTAACTGAATCACGAAAGGCGAGCAGGGATTTTTCGTCCCCGCTCGCTTTTTTATGCGCATTTGGGCGCTGACCGGCATCGTCGGGAATGGCCGCACGCTCCGCAGCGAGAATCGCGTTCAGGCAAATGATGTTGCCAAGGCCAAAATGGCGACGATGACCGCTTCAGGACGCGCGCTATCCGCCCGATTGCCGCAGACCGGCTTCCCCTGCGCCGCAAACGGCTTCGGGCAACGCACCCTCCAATCAAAAACGACAGAGCAGACAACTTCTGAAATACATAGAGGTGACTATTCATGAACTATCAGGACATAAACGCGCAGACAATCGATCAGTGGATCGAAGAGGGCTGGGAATGGGGACAGCCCGTATCGCACGAAGCCTATCTGGCCGCGCTTAAAGGCCGCGCGCCGATCTTCCTCACGCCCACGAAGCCCGTGCCCGACGGGTGGCTGGGCGACGTGAAGGGCAAGCGCATACTGGGGCTGGCCAGCGGCGGCGGGCAGCAGATGCCCTTGCTCACGGCCATGGGCGCGCGCTGCACCGTGCTCGATTATTCGCCCCGCCAGCTCGAAAGCGAGCGCATCGTGGCCGCGCGCGAGGGCTATTCCATCGAAATCGTGCGCGCCGACATGACGAAGCCGCTGCCCTTTGAGGACGATGCGTTCGATCTCATCGTGCATCCCGTATCGAACTGCTATGTGGAGTCGGTCGAGCCGATCTTTCGCGAGTGCCATCGCGTGCTGAAGAAGGGCGGCGCGCTGCTCAGCGGGCTGGACAACGGCGTCAATTTCATATTCGACAGCGACGAGGAGCTCGTCGTCAACACATTCCCCTTCAATCCGCTCAAAAATCCCGATCAGATGGCGCAGCTTGAGGCCACAAACAGCGGCGTTCAGTTTTCCCACACGCTGGAAGAGCAGCTGGGCGGCCAGCTCCGCGCGGGCTTTTCGCTGGTCGATCTATACGAGGACACCAATGGAAGCGGCAATCTGCACGCACACAACATTCCCTCGTTCATCGCCACGCGCGCCGTCAAGCGCTGACCGTATGCCAAAGCGCCCGGACGCCAGCCGTAAAAGGCCGCGTCCGGGCGCTTTGATTTTTATCTCTGCGCTCGTCTCGTTCGGGGAAGCCGCCAAACAGCGCTTTTCCCCGAAGGAAGCCGGAAATTCTTTCGGGATTCTATCCTGAATTCAAGGACTATTCTGCGATGCTCAATCGAGTTCTTTTGCCTGTGAACCGCGCGCCTTTTGAGCATGCGCGGCGCTTGAACCGTCCTCCAGCGGGAAGCTGCCGCCAGACCGGTTTCCATGGGAAAAGCCGCCCTTGGGCGCAGACAAACCGCATTTTTGCGGCACTGTATTGAAGAAAATGGTGCATCGGGCGCAAAATATCTAAACGCCGCGCCCATCCAGCAGCAGTCGCTCCAGCTCCTCCGCCGTATCGACGATATGATCCGCGCCGCTCTCCTTGAGAAGCGCGCGCGAGCGGAAGCCCCACGTCACGCCGATTGTGCGGCAGCGCGCGTTTTTGCCGGCCAGTATGTCCTGCGCGCCGTCGCCCACCATGACGCTCTCCTCGGGCGAAACGCCCAGCCGCTTCATCGCCTCGATCAACTCGTCGGGCGCGGGCTTGTGGGCGACGCACTCCCTCTCGCCGACCGCCGTGTCAAACGCGTCGCCAAAGTGCAGGCGGCTGATCTTCTTCACCGCCGCTTCGTATTTGTTGGAAACGACCGCGCACTTGATCCCCGCGCCGTGCAGCGCCGCCAGCAGATGGGCTATGCCGGGATAGGGCTTTGTCGTGTCGTTCATGTGGACGCTGTAATGCGCGCGAAAGGCATTGAGCAGCGCGTCGGTCCGCGCATCGTCCTCCGCCGCGCCAATCGCATGGGCGCACATCCACCTAACGCCGTTGCCCACCAGCGCGCGCACCTCGTCGATCGTCTTGGACGCATGGCCGGTCTGCGCCAGCGCCGCGTTGAGCGACGCGGCCAGATCGTTCAGCGTTGACAGAATTGTTCCGTCCAGATCAAACATGACGGCCTTAATCATGGTCTTTTCGTATCCTTTCATGCTTCTTTTTTCGATGTTTTTCTCATTATAGCGGCAAAACGCGCGCCTTTCAAGTTTCTTCCTGTTGATTTGATGCGCGCTCCTGAAGCGGCGTTCTGCCAAAGAAGCGCCGAAACGCGCTCGAAAAGTAGCCCGGCTGATTGTAGCCGACCGAGCGCGCCACCTCCTCGACCGTCAGATTGGTTCGATGCAGCAGCGCGCGTCCCTGCTTCAGGCGCACCGCTATGATATAATCGCTGGGCGAAAGGCCGCGCTTTTCCCGAAAGATTTTATAGAGATATTTCGCCGAAATGCCGGCGGCGGCCGCCGCGTCCTCAACGCCGACGTCGCGATAGTAGTTCTCCTCGATAAAGCGCGCGGCCAGATCGGCATAGCGCCGCCGAACGTCCTGCTCGGGGCGGACGGGCGGCCTGAGCGCGCAGTGCCGCGCCATGACGTGATAAAAGAAGCTCAGCATCCGGCAGGGCGGATACTCGCCCTCGCCTGCGCCGAACACCATGCGCTCAAATTCAGTCTCCAGTCCCATGACGCCCGGGCAGTCGAAGACATGGTTGCGCGCCTCAAAGCCAAAGCTCGAAAGCACATCGTTTGCACGCGCGCCGCCCAGCGCGATCCAGTACTGCATCCAGTCGCCCTCCTCAAAGACGCAAAAGGAATACGGCTCCCCCGCCGCGATGAGAAAGCCCTGCCCCGCCGATAGAGATACGCCGTTATACGCGCCCCGTCCCCTGAAGAGGAAGTGCAGCACGCTCCGCTTTGACAGCACGTTGTCCACATGAAAGCCGGACGCGGGCTGGCTGCACCCGATCTCGCGCACGAAAAAATCCTCCGGCCAGTGTTCCTCGCAGATGTTGGCCGCCAGATTGTTCAGCTCAAGCCGCCTGAGCATACGCATCGCCTCCAAGAGCATTATAGCACAGATTCGGCGTGATTTTTATACTTTTTCGCGTGATTAATTTCTTTACATTCTCCGCGCCGTCTGATATATTGAAGACAGCGATCATGCGAAAAGGGAGTGTTTTTTATGGTCAGACTGATCCGCAGGCGCGGCCTGCCCTTCGTGGAAATCGGCGGCGAGGTCATCGCCCCGGCGGCGTTTCGATCCTATCGTCCCAAGCCGGACAACATATCGCTGAGCCGGCGCTGCGGCCTCAGGCTCTATCAGTTCATCGTCAGCGGCCTGCCCTGCACCAACCGCTCGCCCTATTCCCTCTTCGGCGAGGTCTGGACAGGCGAGGATCAGTACGACTTTGCCGCATTCGACAGGCAGTACGAGATGTTCCGCCGGTTCGCACCGGATGGCTATTACAACATCATGATTCAGCTGGACACGCGCCCGTGGTGGAAGGACGCGCATCCCGATCTGCCCTATGACTCCTACGCGCACATCACCGAGCTGGCGCTGTGCGAGGAATGGAAGCAGGCCGCCGCGCGGTATCTGCGCGCGTTCATCGCCTATGCCGAGGAAAAATACGGCGATCGCATTGCGGGCTACAGCTTCTGCGCCGGTCTGTCCACGGAATGGTTCGACGAGACGCTCTACAAGCCCGAATACGACCGCACTGGCTCGCTCACAGAAAAGGCGTGGCGCAGGCTCACTGGCGACGAAAACGCCGCTCTTCCCACAATGGCCTCGATGGAGAGCGGCGAGACGAGCCTGCGCGCGCCGTCGTCGAGCGACTTTAAGTTCCTCGAGATGTGCGCGAACGCCACAGCCGATCTGGTCTGCTTCTTCGCCGCCGAGGCGCAGAAAACGCTGGCGCACAAAAAGCCGCTCGGCCTTTTCTACGGCTACACCGACATGGACAACCAGATCTACTGGAACACCAACGCCTACGAGAAGGCCTGGCGCAGCCCGGATATCGATATGCTCTATTCGCCCGCGGCCTATCGCGACAACCGCTTCTTTACCGGCGTGAGCTCCTATCAGTACACCGTCGATTCCATCGCGCTGCACAATAAGCTCTACGTCCACGAAAACGACCACCGCACCGATCTGGCGCGCTTTCCGCTCGAGAGCGGCGTGATCCTTCAGGACTGCTATGCGGGCTTCGAGGAATGGCGCGAGGTGTTCCGGCGCGAGCTGTGCAACGTCATGCAGAAGCGCGCGGGCTTCTGGTGGTTCGATTTCTTCGGCGGCTATTACAACGCCCCGGAATACGAGCAGGAGCTGGCCTTTCAGAAGAAGATCTACGATCAGCTGGCCGAGGGCGAGCGCCATTCCAATTCGGAAATCGCCGTGTTCATCGACCCCATGTCGTTCAACTGCACGAAGGAGCTTTCGCGCCTGTGCAGCGATCTGGGCCGCGTCAGCGTCAACGCGCTGCTGCGCTGCGGCGCGCCGTTCGATCTGTACAACCTCAGCGACATAACGCTGATCGACAAATCGCAGTACAAAATGTACGTCTTCCTGAACGCATTCATCATTCCGGAGGACATACGCGCCTATATCCATAACGAGCTTTCCGACAAGCTGGCTGTGTTCCTCTACGGCGCGGGCATGGCGCGCGGGGATTCGTTCGACATCAAAAATACCGCCGAGCTGTGCGGCATGACCATTGAGGAAATCGATTCGTCCAAGCCGCTCAAGGCCGACTATCTGGGCGAGGCGTTCGGCTTTACAAAGCACATCCGGCCGCTGTTCGCCGTCAGAGACGCCGCCGAGCCGCTCGCCCGCTATGAAAACGGCGAAATCTGCGCCGCGATAAAGGGCAACGCCGCCTACTGCGCGATGGCCCCCGTGCCGTGGACGCTCTGGCGCGATCTGGCGCGGCGCGCGGGCGTTCACATCTACAGCGAGCAGGGCAGCGGCACGGCGATCTCATCCCAGTTCGTCTCGGCCTACACCACGCTCACAGAGGACTGCGCGCTCCGCATGAAGGAGGACGGCGTTTACCGCGACGTGTTCAGCGGCGAGACGTACGAAACCGAGAACGGCATGCTGCGCTATCACGCCAAAAAGGGCCGCGTGATGCTGTTCGTGCGTGAGGAAAAGTGACGCTTCCCCGGCGAGCGCCGAATCGGTTTTTATAAAAGCAAACACGCTGTGACAGCGCGCAAAGCGCCCGCCGCGCATCCGTCATGTTCGGATGGTGCGGTGGGCGCTCTCTGTATGCGTTTTAGGGAGTGTTTCTAAAGGGAAAGCCTGCAATTTCAAGTGGATTTTCCGTGACGCAGCGTTTGAATTCCAAGGGCTTCCCGCCTCGTTTCAAGTATGGAAGCCGCAGGTTTAGTGGCGCTCAATCAAGGCCTTCATGCGCGGAAATGACGCTCCTCTATGCCTTCGCCATGCGGTATTTCAGCGTCCAGCCGTCCTGCACGGCCTTCTCGCGGCGCGTGAGCGTCAGCCGCCAGAGCGACTTCTGCCGCCAGATGCGCTCGAGCTTGGAATCATTGAACGGCTTTTCCTCAACGGAAGCGGTGAACAGCTGCGGGTCGTACGTCAGCTCCAGACGGCCGATCACGGCGCGGCCCTCATCGAGCTGCGGCGCTGCGGCGCACATAAGCGGCACGCGCGTGGGCTGATCGCAGGCCTTCAAGCGCACCTCGTCATGCACGGAGATCGTGTCGGCGGCGCGGTCGAACACGAATGCGCGGCGATAGGCCTCCGCCTGCGCCTCGGGCGTATAGGCCGCCGCCATATCGAGCGCAAACTCCATGACCTCACCGTCGTCCGAATAGGACACGTCGCGCGCGGCGTATTCCCTGCCCTCACGCTGATCGCAGCCGTTGATGACAGCCGTGTTGTGCCAGCCCGACTGCATCGACCAGATTGTATAGCGCTCCGCGCTGAATGTCTTTTTGGTATACTCGCCCACGCCCGCATCCACAATGGCCGGCTCG
>CAKUAV010000128.1 GCA_934636425.1 uncultured Clostridia bacterium | reverse complement strand
TGATGGCGCTGGACGTATGCACATCGCCCGACGATCCCGACGACGTGCAGCGCCGCTCTGTCGAGCTGACCGTCAAGTGGGGCGCGCGCTGCCGGGCCGAGTTCGACAAGCTGGTCAAGGGCCGCAAGGGGCCGCGTCCGCTGCTGTTCGGCATCGTGCAGGGCGGCGGCAACCGGGCGCTGCGGCTGGAATGCGGCGCGCGGCTGCGCGAGATCGGCTTCGACGGCTTCGGCTTCGGCGGCTGGCCGCTGGACGTGGATGGCAAGCTGCGCCCCGACATATTGCAGGACGCGGCCGACGCGATGGATCCGAATCTGCCCCGCTACGCCATGGGACTGGGCCGTCCCGAGGAAATCGTCCAGTGCGTAAACATGGGCTATACGCTCTTCGACTGCGTGATTCCCACGCGGGAAGCGCGCCATCAGCGGCTGTACTGCTTCAAAAAGGGCATGGCCACCCCCGAGGGCGTGCGCCGGCCGGACGGCAAGTTCTATTCGTTCGTCTATATGCTGGACGAGCAGCACGTCCGAGACAGGGGGCCGATCGACCCCGAGTGCGACTGCATACTCTGCCGGCGGTATTCGCGCGCGTATCTGCATCATCTCTTCAAGGTCGGCGATTCTCAGGCCTACCGGCTGGCGACGGCGCACAACCTGCGCTTCTACGCGCGATTGATGGAGCTGATCCGCAATGAGTGACGCGCCGGTTTCCGCAAAGTACAAAGACGTCTGTCCCGAGACGGTTTCGCGGCTCTACGCCGAGGCGCTTTCAAAGCGCAAAAGCGCGAAGGAGGCCGAAAAGGCGCTCAAGACGGCGCTTCATCAGATCACCGGCGCGTTCATGACGAGTGACGAATTAAAGCGCGCGCGAAAGCTGCTCGCCGGCGAGGACGAGGACGCGGCGCTCTTCGAAACGCTGAAGCTGCACGCCTCCACGCGCGAGCGGCTCGACCACATCGACGCATTTTACGATGCGCTGCTTTCGCCCATCGCCCCGAAAACGCTGCTCGATCTGGCATGCGGCCTCAATCCACTCTATCTGGGACACCGCGGCTATGCCGTGCGCGGGCTGGACGTCAGCGGCGGCTGCGTTCAGCTGATCAACGACTGGGCGCAGCGGCGCGGGTGGGACGTTTCGGCGCAGTGCCGCGATCTGCTCTGCGCGCCCGTGCTGCCCGAGACCGACGCGGCGCTTATGATGAAGCTTTTGCCCGTGCTGGAGCAGCAGAAAAAAGGCGCGGCGATGGCGCTGCTCCTCTCGATTCCCGCGCCCGTACTCATCGTGACATTTCCCCTAAAGACGCTGGGCGGACGCAGCGTCGGCATGGAAAAGCACTATTCCGACTGGTTTGAGCAAAGCGCCGCGCCGGCGTTTTCCATCGAGCGGCGGGACGTGCTCTTCGGCGAGCTGTGCTATACCGTCCGCAGAAAGGCCGGTGAATGATATGCCCACGCTCTACGTCGTCGCAACGCCCATCGGCAATCTGAGCGACCTCTCCCCGCGCGTGCGCGAGACGCTTGAAAAGGTCGATCTGGTGGCCGCCGAGGACACGCGCATGGCGATGAAGCTGCTCAACCATCTGGGGCTTTCAAAGCCGGCCGTCTCCTGCCACCGCCACAACGAGGAAAGCCGCGCGTCCGTCATCATAGAGCGCATGATCGCCGAGAACATCGACGTGGCGCTGACCTGCGACGCGGGCACGCCCGCCATATCCGACCCGGGCAACCGCCTTGTGGACGCGGCGTGGCAGGCGGGGATTCGCGTCGTGCCGGTGTGCGGGCCGTCCGCCACTGTGACCGCGCTCTCCGCATCCGGCTTTGACGCGCGCGAATTTGCCTTTTACGGCTTCCTGCCGCGCGAGAAGAAGCCGCTTGTCGAAAAGCTCGAGGCCATCCGCGCCGGCGGCGTGCCCGTCGCTGTGGTCTATGAATCGCCGCACCGCGTGGTCAATCTGATCGAGGTGATCGACAAAACGCTGCCCGGCTGCAATCTGGCCGTGTGCTGCGATCTGACCAAGCTGTATGAGGCGATATACCGCGGCACGAGCGCCTATGTGCTGGAAAAAATGCGCGCCAATCCGAACGTCGAAAAGGGCGAATACTGTCTGGTGATCGACCTAAGCCCCCTGCCGCCGCTCGAAAAGAAGAGCGAGGCGCTGCCCGCCGACGTCGTCATGCTGCGCGCCATACTGGACGGCGCCGATCTGGACGACGCCGCCGACGCCGCGCGCGAGGCCGGATGCCCGCGCAACGACGTCTACCGCGCCCGGCTCAAAATCCAGTCTCTCTTTGAAGAAGAATAAACGCGCGCCGAAAGGCCTGTGCATAACCTGCGATCCATTGAAAGCGAGAGTGATTTCCCATGAACGCCACCGAATGTCTCATCCGCCTGGTCGATTTTGCCGTCAAGCGCGGCCTGATCGATGAGGAGGACAGAAGATACACATTTAACCGCCTGCTCGACGACATGAATATGAGCGCCCCCGAGGAGGCCGAGCCCTGCGCCGAGCCGCTGCCGCCCACCGTCACGCCGATACTGAACCGGCTGACCGAGCTGGCTGCCGGCAAGGGACTGATCGCCGATACCGCCGGCGAAAAGGAGCTGTTTGCGACCCGCCTGTGCGGCGAGATCACGCCTGCCCCCGCGATTGTGCGCGAGCGCTTCAGCGCGCTTTACAACAGCGAAGGTCCCGAAGCCGCCACGCACTGGTTCTATGAGATGTGCCGCGCGTGCGACTACATCCGCGTGGACAGCATCGCCCGCAATGTGCGCTTCTTTTCCAATTCCCCGTGCGGCGAGCTGGAAATCACGATCAATCTCTCCAAGCCCGAAAAGGATCCCCGAGACATCGCCGCGCAGCGCAGCGCGCCTCAGGTGGGCTATCCGCGGTGCATGCTCTGCCCCGAAAACCCGGGCTATGCCGGCCGCATAGGCTTCCCCGCGCGCCAGAACCACCGCATCATTCCCCTGACGCTCAACGGCGAAAAGTGGTATCTGCAATACTCGCCGTATGTGTACTATCCCGAGCACTGCATCGTCTTTAACGAGCAGCACCGCCCGATGCGCATCAGCGAGAGCACGTTCGACTGCCTGTTCGACTTTGTGACGCTGTTCCCGCACTATATGCTCGGCTCGAACGCCGATCTGCCCATCGTGGGCGGCTCGATACTCAGCCACGACCACTTCCAGGGCGGCAACTACACATTCCCGATGGATCATTCGGGCGTGTGGGTCAATCTGGACACGCATGATCCCGCCGTCAAAGCCGCCGTGCTCGACTGGCCCATGACCTGCATCAACCTCACAGGCAGCGACCGCGAGGCCGTCAAGGCGCAGGCCGTGCGCATATTGAACGCCTGGCGCGCCTATTCCGATCCCGAATGCGACGTCTACGCCCAGACCGACGCGCCCCACAACACCGTCACGCCCATACTGCGCAAAAAGGACGGTCTGTGGAGTCTCAATCTCGTGCTGCGCAACAACCGCACCAGCGCCGAGCATCCGCTGGGCATATTCCATCCGCACGCCGCGCTGCACCACATCAAGAAGGAGAACATCGGCCTGATCGAGGTCATGGGACTGTTCATACTCCCCGGCCGCCTGCTGAAGGAGCTGGGCGATCTGTCGAAGTATCTCACCGGCGAAATCGCGCTGAGCGACGCGCCCGCCGCCGATTCCCCGCTCGCTAAGCACTATGACTGGGTGCGTGAAATTGCCGCTGAGACCGGCTGTGCGCTCACGCACGACGAGGCCATCGAGGCCATTCACAGGGCGCTGGCCGTCAAGTGCGCCGCCGTGCTGGCCGACGCGGGCGTTTACAAGCACACCGAAGCCGGCCGCGCGGGCGTACTGCGCTTTTTGAACAGCATCGGCTATACCGAAGCCTGAACACTCAAACCGCTGAAAAAACGAGAAGAAAGGACGATCCGCATGAACGCCATGGTTCTTCACAACGACGAGCTTAAGCTGAAAAAGCTGGAAGGCGGCTGTGCCCGCAAGGTGCTCAGTCACAACAAGGACATGATGATGGTCGAGGTCCACTTTGCCGAGGGCAGCAAGGGCGCGCTTCACACCCATCCTCACACGCAGTGCACCTATGTGCGCTCCGGCCTGTTCGAGTTTACAATCGACGGTGAGAACGTCATCGTCGGCCCGGGCGACAGCATCTGCTTTGAGCCGAACGTCCCGCACGGCACGCTGTGCCTCGAGGCGGGCATACTGATCGACTGCTTCACCCCCGCCCGCGAGGACTTCCTGAAATAGCATGAGAAAATCCGCCAAACGCCGCTTGTCATGCAGCGCGTTCGGCGGATTTTTTTATTTCAGATGCGGCGCTGCCAAACGCCGGCGCGCATTGAACCGACATTCTCCAAAGCGCGGAAACGCCCCTGCTTCAGAGAACGCTTCCGCGCTTTCATTATGCGATTTTACGCCTTAACGACCGCCCGGCTGCCTTTGGGCAGATCGAACGTCAGGCAGCCGTCCTCATGGCGCGCATCAACGCTCTGTCCGTCGATCGTCACGCTGCACGCGCCGCCCATGCGGTCGCAGCGCAGGCGCACGACGCCGCCATGGCGCGCCGTCAGCGCGATTTCCTCCACGCGGCCATTCGTCCAGCGCGCGTCGACCACCACGTTGCCGCGCGCGACCAGCCCCTCAAAGCGGCCGCTCGCCCATTCGTCCGGCAGCGCGGGCAATACGTCTATAAAGCCCGCCTGGCTTTGCATCAGCATCTCGCACACGCCCGACACGCCGCCGAAATTGCCGTCGATCTGGAACGGCGGATGCGCGTCCCACAGATTCGGGAACGTGCCCTTCGAGAGCAGCGTGCGATAGAGCTTATGCGCGCGGTTTCCGTCCATGACGCGCGCCCAGGCGTTGAGCCGGTGCGCCATCGCCCAGCCCGTCGATTTGTCGCCGCGCAGATTGAGCGTCGTGCGCGCCGCCTCCATCCATTCGGGCGTATTGCGGTTGATGACCGAGCCGGGATAGAGCCCGCACAGATGCGATATGTGGCGATGCTCCCACTCGCCTATCTCGCCGTATGCGCTTTCCTCGCGGTATTCCTTGACCTGCCCGGACGTACCCACCTGCACAGGATCGAGATGATCGATCTGCGCCCGCGCGGTTTCGACCACCCGATCGCTTGCGCCCAGCAGCTCGGCGGCTTTTATGAGATCGCGCTGGTTTTCCCAGATCAGTTGCTGATCGAACGCGCAGCCGGTCGTGTGGTAATACGCCCCGCCCCCCACATACCGCCCCGCGATCATCTGCTCGGGCGATGCGGAATACCTCGCCAGATACGCGCCGTCCTGCTCCACAAGCGTCTTTTCGAGGAAGAGCCCCATGTCGTGCAGCATGGGATATGTCACATTCCTCAGCACGTTCTCGTCCTGCGTAAAGGCGTAATACTCCCAGAACAGAATCGACGTAAACGCGCCCATGCCCGGGCCGCTGTGGCCAATGCCCCACGCGCCCGTCTCAGGATCGCGCCGCAGATCGACGTCTATGCTGTACGGCCGCCCCGCCGTGCCGATCATCCAGCCGTTTGTGCCCGGGGCGGTGTAGTTTTCCGGCATCAATTCGCGGATGTAGAAATCCGCACCGCTGTGCGCTTCGTCCATATAGGCGCGCGCATAGTCGGCATAGGCCGTGAACGTCTCGGCCAGATTGGCGGGAAACGACGGCCAGTAGTTCATCTGAACGTTGATGTTGTGCCAGTAGCCCGAGCCCCACGGCGACTGGTCATAGCAGTTCCACACGCCCTGCAAATTGGCCGGCAACGTGCCCGGGCGCGACGAGCTGATCAGCAGATGCCGCCCGAACTGGAAATACACCATCTCGAGATAGCCCAGCTTTTCGCCCGCGGCATAGCGGGAAAGCAGCTCGTCTGTGGGAAGCTCCCGGCCCTCGTCGGAAATTTCGAACCTCACGCGCCCCATGAGCGCGCAATAGTCGGCCTTATGGCGCTCGAAAAGCGCATCGTAGCCCCGCGCGCAGGCCTCGTCCAGCAGCTGACACACCATGTCATGCGGGTGCGGATAGGGCGCGAGCTTCTTTTTCGGATCGTGCTCGGTAAAAACGCGGCTCTCAAGGCGATAATTCGTGCCGATGGCGCCCACGATCGTCGCGCTGTCGGCATTTTCAAGGCGCAGTCCGCCCTCGACCGCAGTCAGCGCGCCGCCCTCATGCAGTATCCGAAAGCGCCCCTCGAATTTTACGCCGTAATAGGTCATCTCGCCG
The DNA here is from genome assembly GCA_934636425.1 of uncultured Clostridia bacterium. Lineage (GTDB taxonomy): Bacteria > Bacillota > Clostridia > Christensenellales > Aristaeellaceae > Firm-10. The sequence continues at coordinate 2,632 of CAKUAV010000128.1, read as the reverse complement.
GTCATGACGACATCGTCGCCCTCGACATGAACCTCGCCGCGCTTTGAATAGCCCTCTTTGCTCTCCTTGAGGAACGGTATGACAGGGCGCAGCGTGAAGGACACCTGCTCCTTCTCGGACGCTTCCATGTGAACAGCCAGCACCCGGTCGGGATAGCTGGCGAACACATCGCGCCGATGGCTCACGCCGCACTCGTCGTAAAGCACGCGCGCCACGCCCTCGTCCAGATCGAGCTCGCGGCGATAATTTGAGACGTTTTCATGGCCATAATCGATCATCAGCTCGCAGAAATTGTTCAGCCCGCCGCCCTCGCCGGGATTGCACAGGCTGTTCTCGGTGATCTGCAGGCGCTCGGTGCCGGTGCGGCCGAACACGCTCACGCCCATATAGCCGTTGCCGATGGGCAGCGACCACTTTTCCCAGCCGTCCATGGGATCGTTGTTTGTGTGCGACGGCGTAAAATCGTTGACAGCGGGCGCGCTCTTCGTATACCAGAGTTTCATGGGAATATTCGCCATGGCTTGATCCTCCCCGTTCGTTGTCCTGTCGATCAGATTTTAACATACATTCCGTGCAGCCGCAAGCAATATTTTTTCTGCGGTTGACAAGCTGCCCGAAAGCCGTTTATAATGAAATGGGGTATCATTTGAATCTGCCCCGAAAGGGAGGTTTTTCAATGCAGATGACTCTGAACAATCACGTCGTCTCCTTCAATCCGGGGGAGAATTATCTCAACATATTAAAGCACCACGACCCGCTCTGCCGCGCTCTGGGCATACGCGTGGGCGGAAATACGCTGCCGCTCACCGCACTGCCCGTCAGCGGCGAAAATGCCGCCGCTTTGACGCTGGCGGATCTCGAGGGCAGGATGATCTATGAGCGCTCGCTGCGCTTCATATTCCTGCTGGCCGTGCATCGCCTCTATCCCACGCGCAGAGTGCGCATAGAGCATTCGCTGGGCAACGGCGTCTACTGCGAGGTGCGCGGCGATAAAAAGGCGCTGACCTCCGCCGAAGTGGCCGCCATAAAGCGTGAAATGCGCGCCATCGTCTCGGCCGATCTGCCCTTCGTCTGCCATACGCTCAGCAAGCGCGAGGCCATCGCCTATTTTGAGAAAAACGGCGAAATGGACAAAGTCGAGCTGCTCAAATACCGCCCCTACAACACGTTTACACTCTATCAGCTGGGCGAAATGATGGAGTATTTCTATGGCGTCATGGCGCCATCGAGCGGCGCAATCGACGTATTTGACCTGAGCCTGTATCTGCCCGGGCTGGTGCTTCAGCTGCCCGATCCCGCGCATCCCGAAACCGCGTCGCCCGTGCGCCAGCTGCCCAAGCTGACCGGCGTTTTCGCCGAATCGGCGCGCTGGAACAGCATACTGGGCTGCTCGAACGCCGCCGATCTCAACGCCCTCACGCAGACCGGCCGCCTGCGCGAGTTTATCCGCATCAACGAAGCGCTGCACGAAAAGTCAATCAGCCGCATTGCCGACACATTCGCCGCGAGCGGCGCGCGCGTGATACTGATCGCCGGGCCGTCCTCATCGGGCAAGACGACGTTCGCCAACCGGCTCTACATCGCCCTGCGCGTGCTGGGGCTGCGCCCGATCGCCATTTCGCTGGACGACTACTATCTCAACCGCGACCTCATTCCCATGGACGAGAACGGCCAGCGCGATTTCGAGCGCCTGGATACGCTGGACGTGCCGCTGTTCAACGATCATCTGGTGCGCCTTTTGCAGGGCGAAACGGTGGACGCGCCGCTGTTCGACTTCCCCAACGGCCGGCGCAGCGACAAAACCCACACCATCCACGTGGACGCGGATCAGCCGATCATCATAGAGGGCATTCACGGCCTGAACGACGAATTGACGCGCGACATCGCCCGCAACCTGAAGTTCAAAATCTACATCAGCGCGCTGACCTCGCTCAATCTGGACGACCACAACCGCATACGCACCACCGAGGCGCGCCTTCTGCGCCGCATGGTGCGCGACCACCACTTCCGCGGCACGCCGCCCGGGCAGACGATGGAGATGTGGCCCTCCGTGCGGCGCGGCGAGGAGAAATACATCTTCCCCTATCAGGAGGATGCCGACGTGATGTTCAACTCATCGCTGGTCTACGAAATCGCGATTTTGAAAAAATACGTCTATCCGATGCTCATCAAGCTCACGCCCGACAGCCCGCATTACACAATGGCGCACCGGCTGCTCAAATTCCTCAACTACTTCCAGCCGGCCGACGTGGAGGACGAGATTCCGCTCAATTCGATACTGCGCGAGTTTATCGGCGGCTGCTGCTTCTATCGAGACGACGATTAAATTGTCGCGCTGCGATTAAAAAAATCCCTTCCTGTGCAGAATAGGACTGCAAGGGAGGGATTTTATCATGAGTTTTCGCAAGTGTCTTTCGATTTTTGCCTGCGTCCTCGCGCTGAGCGCCGCCCTGTGCGGCTGCATGAACGCCGGTCTGCGCGACGGCAGCAACGCCGCGACCCCCACGCCCGCCGCCACCGACGGCGCGTCGGTCATGCCGAACAGCACATCGATCGTCACGGCCGCGTTCGACTGGATCAAGAACGCCGGCAGCGTCGAGCAGAAGATCAATCTGCTCAGCGAGATTGAGTC
>CAKUAV010000127.1 GCA_934636425.1 uncultured Clostridia bacterium | reverse complement strand
CCATTCAGCTGGGCGCGACGGTCGACTACGCCATACTGATGACCACCCGCTATAAGAGCGAGCGCGCCGCCGGCCAGTCCAGGCACGACGCGGTCTGCACCGCGCTGTCCACATCGATCTCGTCCATCATCGTGTCCGGCATGGGTCTGTTCGCCGCCACATTCGGCGTGGCCGTCTATTCCGACATCGACATCATCAGCTCCATGTGCATGCTGATGGCGCGCGGCGCAATCGTCTCGATGCTGCTGGTCATATTCATACTGCCGGCGCTGCTCATGCTCTGCGACGGACTGATCCGGCACACCACGCTCGGCATGAAACCCCAAACCGTGAAGGAGGAAAACTGACTATGAAAAAGCGCATTATGGCTCTGATCGTGGCTGCGATCATGCTGCTCACCGCCGTGCCTTCTCTGGCCGACGTGGACAAAAAGGAAATGGTGTATGTGCTGGCCAACGCCAGCGGCGAGGCGACCGACATCGTGGTCAGCGAACGGCTGTATAACCGCGATTCTCTCGACACGCTCGAGGACGTGAGCCGCCTTAGCGGCATTGAAAATCTCTCCGGCGATCAGACATTCACGCAGGACGGCGACAAAATCGTCTGGAACGCGAATGGTTCCGAAATCCGCTACGAGGGTCACTCCAGCGAGGATCTGCCCTTCTCCGTCGCCTTCCATTACACGCTCGACGGCGTGGAAATGACACCCGCCGAGCTGGCCGGCAAGAGCGGTCATCTCGAAATGACCATCGACTATGCCTCCAAGCTGACCGGCGATGCCGAGATCAACGGCAAGACCGAGACGCTGCCCATCCCCTTCCTGATGGCCACCGTGATGCTGGCCGAGGACGACGTTTTCTCCAATCTTCAGGTGACCAACGGCCGCGTGCTCGAGGTCGGCGACCGCACGCTGGTGCTCTGCTACGGTCTGCCCGGACTGGCCGACGCGCTCAGGAACGGCGTGGACGCGGGCAGCGACGATTTCGATCTGGACTTTGATGAAATCCCCTCCTCCGCCGTCGTCAGCGCCGACGTGACCGACTTCAGCTTCGGCGGCACCTACACGCTGGTGGCCTCCTCCTCTGTCGCCGATGAGGAAACCGAGGACGGCGAATTCTCCCTCAACTTCAATCTGGACGAAATCAGCGACGAGCTGCGCGACGCCATGACTCAGCTCATGGACGGCTCGAACGAGCTCTACGACGGCCTCAAGGAGCTGCTGGACGGCACGCAGGACCTCTACGACGGCCTGAGCGAGATCGACGAAAACAGCGCCGCTCTGACCGACGGCGCGCGGCAGGTGCTCGATACCGTGCTCGAAACCGCCAACGACACGCTGGCCGAGAGCAAGGACGACTTTGCCAGGCTGGGCATCACGCTCAATACGCTGACCATAGACAATTACGCTTCCGAAATCGACCACCTGCAGACCGAAATGCTGAACAACCTCGAGGATTATGTCATCGAGCAGGCCGACAAGAAGCTGGCCTTCAAGGTGGACGAAGCCGTCAAGGCCGAGGTGGTCAAGCAGGTCAACGCCGCCGCCCGCGAGCAGGTAACCGAAAAGGTGACCGAGGCCGTCAAGGCGCAGGTGCGCGAGCAGGTCAACGCCGCCGTGCGCGCCAAGGTTGAGGCCGCCGTGCGCAATCCCGACGACGCCACGCTCAACGCCACCGTGGACGCTCAGATGAACAGCGACGACGTGAAGGCGCAGATCGCGCAGAACATCGACGCTCAGATGGCCTCCGACAGCGTGAAGGCGCTCATCGAGCAGAAGATCGACGAAAACCTGAAGTCCGATGCGGTTCAGGCGCAGATCGACGCGAAGGTTGCCAGCGACTATGAGCCCGCCATCCGCGACGGCGTGCAGCAGGCCTGGAACGGCGCTTACGAGCAGATCAAGGCCGACTGCTATGACACGATCAAGGCGCAGGTCACCGAGGCCGTGCGCGCCAAGGCCGCCGAGACGCTCAAGGACAGCGTGCCCGAGGACGGCAGCATGACGCTCGATCAGCTGGTGGACGCCCACATGGCCAAGGAAGAAACGCAGCAGGCCATCGAAGCCGAGGTCAACAACCAGATCACCGCGCTCACCAACCAGAACGTCAACACCGAGCAGCTCATCGCCGACAAGCTGGCTGAAACCCGCACGCAGGTCGAAGCCTATGTCCGCGAGAACACCATCCGCCCGCAGGTTGAAGCGGCCGTGAAGGACGAAGTGACAAAGCAGGTCACCGCCGCCGCCCGCCAGAAGGTCGTCGACGCCATCCGCGGCATGAGCGACGAGCAGGTCAGCGCCATTGTCGATCAGAAGATGGCCGATCCCGAGATCACCGCGCAGGCCGACGCGGCGTTCGAAGAGCAGATGGCCAGCGACAGCGTGAAGGCCATCATCAATCAGAACGTCGACGAGCAGATGAAGACCGACGACGTGAAGGCGCTCATCAACAAGAACATCGACGAGCAGATGAAGTCCACCAAGGTCAAAAACATCATCAGCGAGCAGATGACCGTCAACCGCAAGAGCAAGGAATATCTGGACGGCGTGGCCGAGGCGCTGGAGGAGAACGGCAAGAACGGCGCGGCCTATCAGGCGCTGGTCAAGCTGCGCAAGACCATGGACGACATCCACACATTCTATCAGGGCGTTGTGGACTACACCGACGCGGTCGGCCAGGCCAAGGACGGCGCGCTCAAGCTGAACGACGGCGCAAGCCAGCTCTGCGACGGCATGGGCGAATTGAGAGACGGCCTGACCGAGTTCAACGAAAAGGCCATCGACAAGCTGCTGGCCTTCATCGACGACGATCTGCCCGGCCTGAAGGATCGCGTGCAGGCCGTCATCGATCTGGCGCGCGGCTACAACTCCTATGCCGGCATCGCCGAGGGTCAGACCGGCAGCGTGCAGTTCATCGTCCGCACCGAAGGCGTGTAATTAAAGCCTTCCAATAAAGCAGACCCATCTCCGCCGCCGCGCTTCGAATCGTTCGCAGCGTGGCGGCGCTTTTTTGCGCGCTCTTCCCCATGCTTGCAATTTTTGACGAATTGTTCTATAATAGACACGATCTCATTGCGAAAGCAGGTGAACAATCATGCCTAAAAAACAACCGCCAAAGAAAAACGGCTCTGTGGCGCTGCGCTCGCTGTTCATGGCGCTGCTGGTCGCGGCCGCGTTCGTGCTGGGCTGGCGCATGGGCGTGGACTCAACGCGCATCAAGACGAACGTGCTGCTGGTGAACGATTCCCACCGCCTCGCCGCCGACTATGTGCCCGAGGGGCTGGTGACGCTCTACGAGCAGCGCCACTCCTTCCGCCTGGCCAAGACCGACATACAGCTCACGCGCGAAACCTACGAGGCGATGGAGCGTATGTTCGCCGCGGCGGAGGCCGACAACGTGAACGGCTTCATTGTCACCAGCGGATACCGCGATTACAACCGCCAGCAGGAAATATACAGCGCCAGCGAGCCCGGCAAGGCGCAGCTGCCCGGCGCGAGCGAGCATCAGACCGGACTGGCCTTCGACGTGACCACCGAGAACACCGGCGGCTTTGAGAGCACGCCGCAGTACGCATGGCTGTGCCTGCACGCCCACGAATACGGCTTCATACAGCGCTATCCCGCCAACAAGGCCGACGAAACCGGCATCAGCTATGAACCGTGGCACTACCGCTATGTCGGCGTGGAAATCGCCACACGCATACACGAGACCGGCCAGACGCTCGAGGCGTTTGTGAAGAGCAACTCATAAACGCCCCCCGATTCAGCGCGGCGCCATTTTGCAAGTGCGGCTTCTCCTCTCCGATGGGTCATGGACAGTATGGATGCTTGGAAAAAGAAAGCATGCCGGCGGGCTGTTTGACATTTTCCGCCGCTGACGGACAAAAGCACAGCCCATAAATCAGGGGATTTTCAGGACGCATATCGGCAGACGGGAAAAGAAAAATGAGGTGTTCGGACAATGATAGATCTTTTATTCTGGCTTGCGATCGTTATTTTTATATCTTGTCTCATGGGTAAGCTAACGGGCGTCGGGATTGATCTGATTGACTTTTTCATGGACCTGACAAATAGAAGGCGCAAGCATTAATCGGGGAATTTGCAGGACGAACATCGAACTGAATCCGGCTGAAAACGCCGCGCCCGCGAGGACATATCTTCCTCCGGCGCGGCGTTTTTTGCATTCATCCCGCCATGGCGCGCAGGCGCTTGAGCACGCGGCTCTCCATGCGCGACACCTGCACCTGCGTCATGCCCAGCTCAGCGGCGATGCGCGTCTGCGTCTGATCGAGAAAATAGCGCCGCCTGATCAACTCGCGCTCCTTCGGCTCGAGCCTGCCGAGCATGGCCTCCAGATCGATGCGCATGAGCACGTCGCCCGTTTTGTCCTCGCCGATGGTGTCCTCGAGAAGGAGACTGCCGTCGCCCGCAAGCGGCTCGCTGAGCGAGCGCACGGCATAGCCCGATTCCAGAGCCAGCAGCGTATCCTCCCGGGAGAGCGACAGCCGCCGCGCCAGCTCCTCCACCGGCGTGTCGTCGCCCAGTTCCTCGCGCAATCGCATGAGGCGGGCGGCGTTTTCTCGGATGGAGCGCGCGACGTGAATCTGGTTGTCGTCGCGCAGAAAGCGGCGTATCTCGCCCATTATGAGCGGCACGGCATAGGTCGAAAAGCGCACCTGATAGCCCTCCGGATCGAAATTGCGCACCGCCTTGATCAGCCCGAGCCGCCCCAGCTGCACCAGATCATCGCGCTCGCGGCCGCGTCCCTCGAATCGCTTGACGACATAGTGAACCAGCGCGTCGTGCTTTTCCATCATGGCCGACAGCGCCGCCTCGTCGCCCCGGCGTATGGCTTCGATCAGCTCGTGATCGCCGCGCGTTTCCTGCCTCACGCCTCCCGCGCGAGTATGCAGGGCGCGGTCAGCTGCTTCTTCATGCGCACGATTGTGCCGTTTTCGGGCTGCGAAAACACCTCTACGTCGTCCATGAACGTCTCCATCACGGTAAACCCCATGCCCGAGCGCTCCGATTCCTCCATCGTGGTGTAAAACGGCTGCCTCGCCCGCTCGACGTCCTTTATGCCGCAGCCCTTGTCGGCTATCTCGACCGTCAGTCCGCCCGATCGATCCAGCCATGCGCGCAGCCGCACCAGTCCGCTCGTGCCGCGATAGCCGTGGACGATGGCGTTGGTCACCGCCTCGGAGACCGCCGTCTTGACGTCGCCCAGCTGCTCCAGCGTGGGATTGACCGGCATTATGAACGCGCTGATCACCATGCGCGCCAGCGCTTCGTTTTCCGGGCAGGACCGAAAGTCCAGCCGCATTTCATTCACTATCTCCATATTGCCCTCCTACGCCAGCTTGTCGACGATCTGATACAGTCCCGACAGTTCCATCATCCGCTCGATGCGCGCGTTGCCCGGCATGACGCCCATCGTGCCGCCGCGGCTGCGCATTCGCTTATAGCGGCCGATCATCATGCCGATGCCCGAGCTGTCCATGAACGTTAGATCGCTCAGGTCGAACACCAGCCGCCGCGCGCCGCTCTCTTCAATCAGCGCGTCCAGCTCTTCACGGATGGCCGCCGCACAGTGATGATCCAGTTCTCCCGACAGGCGAACCAGCAATATCCCGTTCTTTTTTTCGTATTGCAGCAAATCAGACACCTCCCGTCTCTTCACTCCTCTTCTGTTTCGATGATTGCAAATATATTTCCTTGAACGAATAAAGGCTTCTTTCGTCGAATGACAGCCAAACGTCCGACAGATTTCGCGCCGCATTTCCGCTTCAAAAGTTTAACCCATAAAGCGGCGCGGCTGTGCTATAATGAAGATCGCAATAGTCTTTCAAAAAGGATATGCCGCTATGAAAAAACGCCTGCTTGCGCCGCTGTGTCTGGCGCTTTCGCTGGCCGTGGCGCTCGCCGGCTGCTCCATTATGGACGAGAGCGCCGACGATCCCATCTATGTCATGACCAGCTTTTATCCGCTCTATGCCCTCGCCGTCAATGTGACCGAGGACGTGCCCGCCCTCACGCTGGGCTGCCTTGTACAGCCGCAGGACGGCTGCCCGCGCACCTATGCGCTCTCCAACTGGGACGCCGCCATAATCGCCCAGCAGGACGCCTTCATCATCGCCGGACGCGGCTTTGAGAGCTTCGAGACGGCGCTGAACAGCGCGACGGACGGCCCTGCGCTTCTGACGCTGCTCGAGGGGCGCACGCTGCGCGACAACGGCGTCGCCGTCAATGAAGAGAGCGCGCACACCGACGGCCCCAATCCCTGGCTGTTTCTGAGCGTGCCGGGCGCGATCGAAATGACGCTCTCCCTCGGCCACGGCCTGGCGCAGCTGGACGAGCGCTATGCCGGGGACTACATCGAGAACATGAACGGCTTCATAATGCGCCTTGAGCTGCTGGCCGGAGAGATCAGCGCGCTCATGGCCGGCGCGCCCCATCTGCCCGTCGCCTGCCTGCACGAGGGACTTGCCTATTTCGCCGAGGAATGCGGCCTGAGTGTCTCGGCCGACCTCAGCCGCGAGCCGGGCAGCGAGCCGGTCGACAACGATCTCGAAGCGCTGATGAATGATCTGGCGGCTTCAGACGCGCGCGTCGTGCTGATCGAAAAGCAGGCCCCTGAAAGCCTCGAAACCGCGCTCGTTCAGGCGGGATATGCCGTGGCGCGGCTGGACACGCTCATGACCCATCAGGCCGACGGCGACACAGAGGCTTACGAACGCATCATGCTGGAAAACGCCCGCGCGCTGAAAAACGCACTGACCGCCGCCAACGCGGTCGATCGATAAGGAGGAATATAAACCATGGCTCGTCCCAATAACCGCGCAGAAAACGCGCTGCGCCCCGTCGACATCATTCCGCATTACACTGAAATGGCGCCCGGCTCCGTGCTGATCGAGTGCGGCCGCACCCGCGTCATCTGCACCGCGTCGGTCGAGGAGAGCGTCCCGCCGTTCCTCAAGGGCGCCGGCAAGGGCTGGCTGACCGCCGAATACGCCATGCTGCCCGGCTCCACCGACCGCCGCAAGCAGCGCGAATACGGCAAGCGCGACGGCCGCTCTGTCGAAATTCAGCGCCTGATCGGCCGCTCCCTGCGCGCCTGCTGCGATCTGACCCGCATGGGCGAGCGCACGATCTATCTGGACTGCGACGTGATTCAGGCCGACGGCGGCACCCGCACCGCCTCGATCACCGGCGCGTTCGTGGCGCTGTGCCTGGCCGTGGACAAGCTCATGCGCGAGGGCAAGATGATGGATTCGCCCGTCGTGCGGCAGCTGGCCGCCGTGAGCTGCGGCGTTGTCGATGAAACGGCGCTGCTCGATCTGGAATACGTCGAGGACAGCCGCGCTCAGGTGGACATGAATCTGGTCATGACGCGCGACAATGCCACCGGCGAGATGGAATACGTCGAAATTCAGGGCACAGGCGAGGGCCGCACGCTGCACAAGAGCGAGCTGGGCACGCTGCTGGCGCTGGGCGAAGAGGGCATCGGCGCGCTGATGGACAAACAGCTCGAGGCGCTCGACGAGGCGGCAAGCGTCATCGCCCGCAAGCCCAGACTGGTCATGGCCAGCGGCAACTTCGGCAAGCTGCGCGAGATGCGCCTGCTGCTGGGCGACCGCTTCGACGTGGTTTCGATGAAGGAGCTGGGGCTCGACCCCGACATCGACGAAAACGGCGCGACATTCGAGGAAAACGCGCTCATCAAGGCGAACGCGCTCCTTAAGCTGACCGGCTGCGCCTGCATCGCCGACGATTCCGGTCTCGAGGTGGACGCGCTGAACGGCCGCCCCGGCGTTCACTCGGCGCGCTACTGCGGCGTTCACGGCGACGACGAGGCCAACAACCAGCTGCTGCTCAAGGAGCTTGAGAACGTGCCCGACGACAGGCGCACCGCCCGCTACGCCTGCGCCATGGCGCTCGTGCGGCCCGGCCATGAGCCGATCGTCGCGCGCGGCGAATGCGAGGGACGGATACTGCGCGAATACCGCGGCGAGGGCGGATTCGGCTACGATCCGCTGTTTTTGAGCGCCGACTTCAATAAAACGTTCGCCGAGGCGACAATGGACGAGAAAAACGCCGTGTCGCACCGCGCCCGCGCCATCGAAAATCTGCTCAGGCAGCTGTAACGGGAGGAGCGCATGAAGATCATCGTCGTTTCGGACAGCCACTGTGAGCGCGGCATGCTGCTGTCGCTGGCCGAGGAAATCTCGATGCGCGGCGACGTCGACGCGATCATTCACCTGGGCGATGTGGAGAGCGACGCAAAGTGGCTGCACGAACGCCTGAACATACCTGTCTACAGCGTGCCCGGCAACTGCGATTTCAACCTGCGCGATCCCGCCGAGCGCGTCATAACGCTGGAGGGCGTTCCCATGCTGCTGTGCCACGGCCACACGCTGCGCGTCAAGTACACGCTCGATTCCCTCGCCTATCGCGCCGAGGAGCTGGGCGTAAAGCTGGCGCTGTTCGGCCACACCCATCTGCGCTGCCTGCGCTATGAAGGGCGCATACTGCTGCTCAATCCCGGCGCGCTCGCCGACGGCCGATACGCGCTGCTCGAAATAAAGAACGGCGACATACTCACGCCCCGCCAGCTTCAGCTTTGACATTTCAGCCGGCTCGCCTACCGTTTTGATGCGAGCCGGTTTTTCTCATGTTAAATATTATGCGCATTATTGCGCCTGTAAAGAAAACGTGCTATAATAGGTAACTGTTGACGGAAGTTGACTTGTGCTTTGCGACCGAAATCAATAGACGAGCGCCTGTAGCTCAGCCGGATAGAGCAACGGCCTTCTAAGCCGTGGGTCGGGGGTTCGAATCCCTTCGGGCGCGTTCATATGGTGGGTATGGCTCAGTTGGTTAGAGCGCTAGGTTGTGGCCCTGGAGACCGTGGGTTCGAGTCCCACTACTCAC
>CAKUAV010000126.1 GCA_934636425.1 uncultured Clostridia bacterium | reverse complement strand
TCATCATACTGACCATCATGGCCGTCGGCTCGATGTTCCATGCGTCCTTCGACCTGTTCTATCAGGTGCCGCAGAACTCCGGCCAGCTCTACAAAGTGACCAATACCATCGACGTTTTCGTCTTCAACACACTGAAGGATTCCAACAACGTCGGTTTGTCCTCTGCCGTCGCTCTGTTCCAGTCCATCACCGGCTTCATCCTGGTCATGCTCACCAACCAGATCGTCCGCTGGATCGACAAGGATCTGTCGATGTTCTAAATCGAACGTCCGACAGGCGGCTATTCAAGATAAGAGATGAAAGGAATGGATTTGAAAATGACCGGCAGCGCACAAACTCGCAAGGTTGTCAGGCGGCATAAACGCGGTCCTCTTGAAATCGGCAATTTCGGCAACGCAGTCATCTGCATCATACTGACGCTCTTCTGTCTGAGCTGCGTTCTCCCGATTCTTCTGGTCTATATCGTGTCCTTTACGGACGAGCTGGCCATCACCCGCAACGGCGTCAGCTTCTTCCCGGCGCAGTGGAGCCTTGAGGCATACAGAATGCTCTTTGGCAGCAGCCTTAAAAAGATCGCCGTCTGCTATCGCAATACGCTGTTCCTGACGGTTGTGGGCACGCTTCTGTCGCTGTGGTTCATGACCATGTACGGCTACGCGCTCTCCCGCAAGGACTTCAAGCCCCGCCAGTTCCTGACGTTCTTCGCCTACTTCACGATGCTCTTCAGCGGCGGTATGGTCGCGGGCTACATCGTCAACACCACAATATTCCATCTGCGCGATACCATATGGGTGCTTCTGCTGCCCAGCCTTGTGGGCGCGTACAACATCATCGTTCTGCGCACGTTCTTCTCATCGGGCGGCAACGAGGCGCTGATCGAGGCGGCCAAGATCGACGGCGCGGGCGAGTTCCGCATCTACGCGCAGATCGTCCTGCCCATATCAAAGCCCGCTCTGGCGACCATCGGTTTGTTTACTGCTATTGGATACTTCAGCAGCTGGTTCGGCGTGCTGCTCTACATCGATAACGAGAGTCTGTGGACCATCCAGTATATGCTCAAGCGCGTCATGAACGAGATTCAGCTGCTCCGCTCCAACGCCGATCTGGCCGGTTCCGAGGAAGGCGCGCTGCTGCTGGCGTCTCTGCCGAACGAGTCCGCCAAGATGGCGCTGACCGTTATCACGATGACGCCCGTATTGCTGTTCTATCCCTTCTTCCAGAAGTATTTCGTCAAGGGTCTGACGCTGGGTTCTGTCAAGGGTTAATCCGTTGTTTTCAGGGGAGGCGGGTCTCCGCTTTCCCTGTGACAAATATTATTCAAGGAGGTCTTTTTTCATGAAAAAGACTCTGGCTCTGGTTCTGGCTCTGGCTCTCGCCATCAGCTGCGCTTCCGTCGCCTTCGCTGATGTTGACGTGAGCAAGCTCGATCCCTATGAGATCGAGTGGTACACCCTGGGTACCACGGCGAACTCCGAAGAAGCCGTCATGGCCGAAATCAACAAGTACCTGACCGAAAAGTACAACGCCACCCTGAAGATGTACAAGAACAGCAACAGCGACCACGGCACCAAGCTGCAGATGATGGTCACTGCCGGCGAGAAGTTCGACCTGACGTTCATTTCGAACCAGTATCCGAACTACGTTGCCATGGAGGCCTTTGCGCCCCTGACCGAGCTGCTCAACGAGTACGGCCAGGACATCCTCGCGGTTTATCCGAAGGCTCTGTGGGACTGCGTCACCATCAATGGTGAGAAGTACGCCATCCCGGTTCACAAGTATTCCTGCTCCTACTTCTACTATGGCATCTCCGCCCTTCAGTCTGAGAAGGCCGGCGTGTCCATCGACTGGCTGTCTGACACGACCCTGAACAAGGAACAGCGCTGGGAAGCGTTCCTGAACTGGGCCACCGAGATGAAGAAGGCCGGCGGCGAGAACGATAAGGGCTTTGTTACCGCCATCAACAACGGCGCTTTCGAAGCGCTCTATCCCGCTGAGCCCATGACCGGTTCCGCGGGCGACCCCGGCGTCGTGGTTCTGGGCGACGACACCTTCGCCAACCAGGAGAAGAACGTCGTGTTCAACCAGTTCGCCACCCCCGAGTTCGAAGCGTTCTGCAAGCAGGTTCGCGAGCTGTTCAACGAAGGCGTTCTGCCGATCGATCCGAACACCGGCACCTCCGTCGAGAATATGGATCCTGCCTTCTCTACCCAGGACTCCATGGCCAAGCGCCTGAAGGGCTATAACGCCACCTACGGCCAGGATTATCGCGAGTATCTGCTCAACTACGCCTTCACCACCACCAACAAGCTGTACGGCTCCATGAACGCCATCTCCGCGACCTCTGAGGATCCCGAGCGCGTCATGATGTTCCTGAACGAGCTGATCGGCAACACCGAGTTCGCCAACATGATCTTCTACGGCGTTGAGGGCGTGTCCTACACTCGCGACGAGAATGGCCAGATCAAGAAGAACACCGACGAGTGGAATATGACCACCTGGTCTCTGCCGGGCTTCTGCACCGCCGAGCCTGACACCACCCTGCCGATCAACATGAACGAGATGTACGCCGAGTTCGACAAGACTCTGGTTTACGCCGACAACGTTGGCTTCGCGTTCGATGAGAACCCCGTGCTGACCGAGCTGGCTGGCATCCGTCAGATCTGCGGTGAGTACTATGGCCCGCTGTCTTCCGGCCGCGCTGACGTCGAGACCGAGCTGCCCAAGTTCCTGGACGCTCTGAACGGCGCTGGTGTTGAGACCGTTCTGGCCGAAGAGCAGAAGCAGCTGGATGCCTGGCGCACCGCTCAGGGCAAGTAATTCCATTGAGCTTCTCTAAAGGGAGCAGCGTCGAAAGACGCCGCTCCTTTTTTGCATGCCGCAGAATCTAAAGAGAATTAACGATAATACTTGCCGACCGGCCTGAGTTATGGTATAATCACAACCGGGAATCAGCGAGAAGGATGTGATCTGTCATGAAGCCGGAAAATCTGTGGGGATCGAACCCCAATGAGAATTTCTTTCGAAAAACGGTTCATCTGATGCGGGCGCCGAAGAACGCCTATGCGCGCATTTACGTCGATACGGGCTATGAGCTGTTCATAAACGGGCGCTATGTCGCGCGCGTGGACGAGTGGTGCAACACGCGCGATTACAATGTGCGCCTGTTCTTGAACGCGGGCGACAACCTGATCGCCGTTCATGCGCTCAATCACGGCGGGCACAGGGGACTGGCTTTTGAACTGGTCGTGGACGGCGAGAGCGTGCTGGCGAGCGACGGCACATGGAAAATTGCGCCATATGAAGAGTGGGGCTGGATGCTGAATGATTTTGACGACAGCGCATGGGAGCAGGCCATTGTGCTCGATATGAGCGCGGCCGGCGCTCCGCAGTGGTGGACGAAGCCCGGCTCTGATCCGGAGCGCGTTGTGCCGGCGCTGGATTGCTCGCAGTTTTTTCTGGGTGATATACCGAAAACCTGCGCGTCGCCTTACTGGACGGCCAAGTCAGACAGCTGGAAGCCTGATCCGGCGGTGACGAAGCTCGTCGGCGCGGAGTACGCGGCCTTTGCACAGATGGCGCATCTGCCGGCTGTCCATAAATTTCACGCGCTTTTGCAAAACAACGCCGAAGCGCTGGAAGACGGGCGCGTGCTGATTCGTGAAACGCAGCGCTATACCGGCCCGAGCTTCATTGTGGATATGGGCGGCGAAACGGTCGGTTTCTTCAGGATGAAGCTCGCGTCCGACGGGGCGCTGTCCTATCGGCTGTATTATGGCGAGACGCTGGACGAGGCCATGAGCGAGCCTTCGCGCGATCAGAATCTCAACAAAATGCTGCGCGAGGAATATCGCGTCTTCGGCGGCGTTCAGGAGGTTGAATCCCGCATGCGCGTGGCGTTCCGCTATGTGCGCGTCGAGTTCTATGATGCGGCTGCGCCCGTGACAGCCTCGGATTTCGCCGTGCGCACGACGCTTTATCCCGTTTCGCGCCGCGGCTATTTCGCCTGCGACGACGCTGATCTGACGAAGCTCTGGCAGATGGGCGAACGCACGCAGCACTTCTGCATGCAGGAATACTATCTGGACGCCCCAAAGCGCGATCGCTTCATGTGGACGGGCGATACGCGGATGCAGGCGCTGGTCAACTATTATACGTTCGCCGATACGAAGCTGTTCGAGTTCTGCTGGGACGAGCTGGCGCGCACGCAGTATCCCAGCGGCGGCGTCTCTTCGGCCTATGGCGAGGGCTGCTCGATGCTGTGGGACTACACGGCTTGGTATGTCATCGCGTACTACGATGAGTATATGTACAGCGGCCGCGCGGATTTTGCGCTCAAAAATATTTCGAGCATTGAAAAGTGCGTCGACTATCTGATGTCGCTGGCCGATGAGAGCGGCCTGATCAACGTGCCGGAAAACCCGCTGGGCCGGCTGTGGATGGTCGAGCTGAATCAGTTTGTGGGCTATGATCCATTCCTCAACGAGCTGTACCTGCGCTGCCTGAAGGCGGCTGCGATCTTCGTCGGCATGGTTTCGGAAGAGCGCGCGGCGCGCTATCGTCTCGCGGCGGAGAAGGTTGAGGCGAAGGTCGAAGCGCTGCTCGCGGACAACGCGATGGTACGCCATTTCGACACGACGAACCACACCACGCTGCAATACGAGCTGGCGGAAATGGCGCTGAACGATGGGAAAATCGACGATATGCTCGCGCGGATCCGCAAATACTGGGTATGCATGATTTCCTCCGGATCGGATTGCCTGCATGAGGGTACAAGCAGCACCGGCAAGCTGAACCGCATCGACGAGCACAACACCGATCATCCGGGCTTCGGGAGCTACTGCCATGCGTGGACTGCGGCGGCCACTGTGCTCCTGCCGATGGGTGTGGCTGGAATTCGGCCGGTCGAGCCGGGCTTTAAGCGCGTGCGCATCGCGCCGAAAATGGGCGATCTCAAAGCGGTCAGGTGCGTCGTGCCCGCGCCGCAGGGTGAGATTGCCGTGCGGATTGAGAATGGCGAAATTGCCTATCATCTGCCGAAGGGCGTTGAGGGCGAGCTGGCGCTGAAAGATCGCACGCTGATCATTTCCGGCGACGGCTGTGAAAAGCTGTGATTCATGCTTGACGCGTGTGGTATAATAGACATGAAGGAGTTGATGACTATGAATGACTGCCGTGTTACTGTCGTGAATGGCACTTTGCCGCAGGCGGAAATCGACGCCTATATCGCGCGTGGGCGCAAGCAATATGGCCACAATCCGGTCGGACTGACGATTAAGGTCGACGGCGATTACGTCGATCTGGATTACGATTTCGGGACGGTTCCGTTTGAGCGCATTCGCCGCATCACCGGTTATCTGGTGGGGACGCTGGATCGCTTTAACAATGCCAAGCGCGCCGAGGAACGCGAGCGCGTCAAGCATAGCATATGACAGCAAAAAAAGCAGGCTTCCGACAGCTGACGTCGGTCGCCTGCTTTTTTTTGTGGACTGAATACAGACCGGAGTCTATTATAACAGACCGAAGTCTGTTACGGAATTACAGGCGCTTGCTCCGGACAGCTTCAGCCGTTCTGTTGAGCGTTTCGCGCACGCTGTCGTAATTGCGGCTTGCCACGGCCGTGAAGAGCATATCGACGATCTGCAGCATGACCATGCGGCTGCTCATTGCGCCCGATCGGGTCAGCGTTTCGGCGCTGGCCACGTGCAGCGCGACGTCGGAAGCGCCGGCAATGGCGTTTTTACCGAACTTCGTAATGCTGATGACGGTTGCGCCGCTTTTATGTGCCGCGTTCATGCTGTCGATGATATCGCGCGTTTCGCCATAATACGAAAAGACGAGCGCGACGTCGCCGGGCGCAAGCGTGCTTGCGGAGATGATCTGATAGTGCGAATCGAGCGATGAAAATGTGTTGAGGCCGATGCGGCGAAACTTGAACGCCGCGTCCTGCGCGATGATGCCGCTGCTGCCAACGCCGTAAAAGTCGATGCGTTTCGCGTGGCTGATCGCGTCAACCGCGCGCGCCATTGCCTCCATGTCCAGCACGCTCAGCGTGTTTTCGAGAGAGCGAATGCTGTTGGCTGTGACGATGTGGCAGATTTCCGAGATGCTGCTGCCGGGCAGTATGTCGGCCGGCTCATCTGTTCGGCTGCTGCGGACTGCCAGATCGGCGCTGACGGCATTGAGAAAATCCTTATAGCCGCGGTATCCGCTCTTTTTGCACAGCCGGACGACGGCCGATTTGCTGGTCTGGCAGGCTTCGGCCACTTCGAGGATCGACGTGTCGACCAGCTTGTCCAGATTGGACTCGAAATAATCCGCAATGCGGCGTTCGGAGGGCGTAAGCGATTCATAGAGTTCATGCAAACGGAGCAGACTGCCGGACATATTGGTTCCTCGCTTTGCAAATATATAGTATAATGAACTGTTCGACGCGGCTGCCCGAAAATCCTTCATACATAGCAACTGAGTTTCAGCGCAGAACGGTCATTGTCTGCGCCGTTCCCAGCAGGCCGTATTGCGCCGCGCCGCGCAGCGCCGCATCGTCAATGTGCTCGGCGCAGGCGATGGGGCAGCTCAGCAATGCGCGCGCTTCGGCCAGAAACAGATCGTGCGAGCGCGCAATCTGGCCGCCGATTACGACGAGATCCGCGCCGTATTCATGCACGGGAGAGGTCAGAATCTCGCCGAGGAAACGGCCTGTCTGGCGGAATGTTTCCAGCGCCTGCGCGTCGCCCTGTCGCGCCAGATCGGCGATTTCCTTCACATCGGGCAGATCGTCGCAGCGCTTGAGCGCCTGATAGCGGGCGCGGATGGCGCGGCGGGAGACGTAGTCTTCGACAATGCCGTCTCGAAACGGCCTGTTCCAGAGCGCGCCGTGGGGAATCAGCGATTCGCCGACCAGCAGCCGCCGCTCTTTCATGGACGCAAAGCCAAATCCCGTGCCCAGCGTTACGCCGATGGGAGAAACCGCCTCGCGCGCCGCGCCGTCCTGCGCTTCGCCGAGCAGAAAGGCGTTCGCATCGGACATGAAGCTGATCGGGCGCTCGGGCAGAACCTCGTGGAACCACGGGATGACCGAAACGCCGCGAATGGCCCTGAACTTATGCGGCATCATGCTGAATCCCCCCGCATAGTTATAGGGGCCGGGCGTCGATACGGCGATGCGGGCGATATTCAGCCCCAGAGCCTGCGCGGCGTCCAGCGCATGGCGGCACAATCTCAGATACGCGCCGTGTATGACAGCCGCGTCGTCGTCGGAATGGGCGTCGACACTGGCCTCTGTTCCGGCGATTGGCCGGCACTGCTCATCCAGCAGCATATACTTGAAGAACGTTCCGCCCGCGTCAATGGCAAAGATACAGTCGGGCACGGCAGCATCCTCCTTTACATTCAGTCAAACAGACTTTGGTCTGTATAACTATAAACAAACCAAAGTCTGTATTTAGCGACGGCGGTCGCCGCTTACTTTTTGAGCATCGTCTTGTGAATGACGATGGGGCCCTTGCTCAGGTTCACGATGCGGTAGCGTCCCAGCGTGGCGGGCACGACGACGATGTCCATGTAGTCCAGCTCATAGGCAAGCTCGGGATGATCGATCGACTCGACGCGCGCCTTATCGCCGTCGACCAGCGCCAGCACGTGGAAGTCGTCCTGCGTGTCGTCGTCGATGGTCTTTTCGATGGACTCGTTGCGCAGAGAGAAGTAGAGCAGATCGTGTTCGCCCACGACGAACTCGCGCCAGCCGTCGCCCTCGCGCACGGTATAGCCGTGGTTGACCAGATTCTCGGCGACATAGTCCGCGGTGCGCTCGGGATGGATGACGCGGCGGCCCATTTCGAGATGAATCGGGCGCGGCTTGCCGGTGTTGCTGTCCAGACGCTGATAGTCGTACAGTTTGTAGGTGTAGGAGCCGACGGTCAGCGAACCGATTTCCAGAACAACCTGATTGCGGCCGGACGCATGGACGGTGCCGGCGGGAATCATCACCTGCGTGCCGGGGAAGGATCTGACGGAATTGATGTACTCTTTGTAGTCGATCAGCTCGCCGGTGTGCTGCGCGCGGTCGGCCAACTCGAAGAACTCCTTGCAGCTGTCCTTTTCCTTGAAGCCCAGATAGGTGCACGCGCCCTGACCGGCGGCGACCACATAGTAGCTCTCGTCCTGACGGCCCAGTTCGCGATGGTTGGTTACGACGTAATCCGCATCCGGATGGCACTGTATGGACATATTGCCGCTGGAATGATAGGTGTCGTCATAGTTGAAGCGGATCGGGAAATAGCCGCCGAACTGATTGTAGGCGCGCTCGCCCAGCAGCTTTTTGCCCTGCGTCTGCACGAACGTAAAGAAGGGCGTTTCAAACTGCACGCCGTCCATGTCGGCCACGAGGGACACCTCGAGCGGAATCATATCGAATATCCAGGCGGTACGGGTCATTTCATCGGGCAGATTGCGCAGCTTGTGAACATAGCTGCCGCCCCACACGCCCTCCAGATACACCGGCCGGCAGCGGAAGGGGCGCTTGTTGAGCGCGTCAAACATGATCTTCAGCGCGGAGAAGGGCATCATCTGCATGTTGTCGGGATAGTTGGCGTTGATGTACAGATCGATCTTGTTCTCGCGGATCAGCTCCCAGCGGCAGTCCATGGCGCATTCAAAGTCGATGTAATAGCAGCGCCGCAGCGTCGCGGAATAGGAGAGCGGATACGGCTCGCACAGATTGGTGGCCTTGCCGTATTTGAAGTTCAGCACGGCGTGCTTGGGCACGAGATCCATCCACACGCGCAGATCGAACGCGTCGCGCATCTCTTCAGACAGCGCGCCGCAGCCGTACACAATCACCAGCCCGCCCGCCGCTTTGGTCGAGGCGATCATCTTTTTGACGATTTCCACGCGTTCCGCATCCTGAAGGCCGCTGTAGCCGCCCTCATAGCGCACGCCGTAGAGCAGCACGGGGTCGAGCGCGCGATCCTCGGGCAGGTAGGGCGCGAGCATCCCCTGGAGCACGTCGTAGGGCTTGAGCAGGTCTTTCGAGGGAATGACGAGAATGTGCCTTTCCTCCTGCTGCTCGATCAGGCGCACCAGCACGTCGAACTGAGTGCCCGGATCGCCGTCGATGCCAACGGCCTGCGCGCCCGCATCGATCGC
>CAKUAV010000125.1 GCA_934636425.1 uncultured Clostridia bacterium | reverse complement strand
ACGCTGGGGCTGCGCGCCCCAGACTGCGCCAAAGAGTCTTCGACTCTCTGGACTCTCTTCACGCTGCGGCGGGGTTGTGTCGGTGCGTGTTCGCCGCGCCGTCACCCGGGTACACGGAAAGACCTGACCGGCTCTAATTTATGGCCGGTCAGGTCGGGCTGTATAACGATGTTACCTACACGCACGATCGTCCAGACTCGAGCCGCCCCCAAGCGGCGCGGAGTCGGGTTGCGTGCGCGAAGCGGTGTGGAAGCGGGCACTGCCCGCCGTGCGCGAAGCGGTGTGGATGCAAGCTCAGCTTGCCAGCTCGATGAGGCGGCCGGTTTCCGCGCCGGTTCTGTGCGAAATGGAGATGACCGTGCGGCCCTCCGAGGCGCATCTGAGCGCCCTCAGCACGCGCTTCTCTGTCTCCGCGTCCAGATTGGCCGTGATTTCGTCCAGCAGCATGATCTTCGGATCGGCCACAGCCGCGCGCGCAATCGATATCAGCTGCCATTCGCCCTGCGAAAACAGACCGGGCGCGCACGGCGTGTCGTAGCCCTGCGGCAGCGCCTCGATATGCGCGTCCAGCCCCACCAGCGCCGCCGCGCGCCGAACCGCCGCATCGTCGAGCGAAGCGTCGTAGAGCGTCATCTGATCGCGCACCGTGCCGGGCACGGCGTGGAAGCTCTGCGCCACATAGCCGAACACGCGCCGCCGCTCTCCCTCCGCCAGCAGTGCCGCGGGCACTCCGCCGATCAATACGTCGCCGGACTGCGGCGCATACAGCCCCATGAGCAGCTTGAACACCGTGCTCTTGCCCGCGCCCGTTCTGCCGACCAGCGTCACCCGCTCGCCCGGCATGACGCGCAGGCTTAAATCATTCAGCACAATATGCCCGTCATAGCCGAACGTCACATGGCGCAGTTCCACCGCCGCGCCGTCGTTTTCCGGCGCGCGCGCTTCACCGGCGGCGTCGCGCTCGGGCAGCGCAAAGAATTCGTCAATGCGCTTCACGCCCGCAATCGCCGACTGAATCGTCTGGATCTCCATGCCCAGCCGCTCGACCGGAGAGAATATCTGGCCGATGTAGTTCATCATGGCCACCGCCGTGCCCGCCGTCATGCCGAAGAGCGTCAGCACGCGCGCGTTTCCGGACGCGCAGAGCAGCATCACCGCCGCCACGACGACGGCGTTCAGCGTCAAAATGACCGGCGAATAGACCGCGTCGTAAAAGTTGGTCTTTTCCATCGCGCGATAGCCTGCCTCGATCGCCTCGTCATAGCGCTCGGCCATGTAGTTTTCCCTGTTAAGGCAGCGGATTGTGCGTATGCACCTGAGCGTCTCCGGCACAATCGAGGACGCGCGCCCCACAGCGCGGCGATTGGCCATCTGCGCGGCCAGCATCCCCCGCTGCGCGCGCCGCGTAAACCAGAAAAGCGGCGGCAGCAGAAGCGTCAGCAGAAGCGCCAGCGCGCGGCTGCGCAGCCAGATCACCGCCAGTATGCCGAATATATTGCACGCGTCGGCCGCCATGCCCGCCACGCCGCCTGTGAAGAGCGATTCCACAGTGTCCACGTCGCTCACGAAGCGCGCCGCCACAGCGCCCGGCTCCTGACGGCTCAGCGCGTCGGCGCTCAGGCGCGTCAGCTTGCCCATCAGACGGCTGCGCAGCGCGTGGGTCATCGCCTGGCCGAACACGGTCAGTCCGCTCTCGCGCGCCGCTTCCATCAGCCCCGCCAGCGCCAGCAGCGCGAAATAGCCGATCGCCCAGCGCGCCGGCACGCTCTCGCCCGCCGCCAGCGCGTCGATCACGCGCCCCAGCAGCAGCGGCGGACACAGCGAAGCCGCGACAGCCGCGCCCACAGCCAGCGCAATGCCCAGCGACAGCGCCTTTTTCGCGCGGATGGTCTCCGCCACAACGTGCATCGCGCTTTCATTCCGCTTCACGGCGCTCTTCCTCCTCCTGCTCGCGATACAGCCGGCGATAGTCCGCGTTTTTCTCCATCAGCGATCCATGCGTTCCGGCCTGCGCCCGCCCGTCTGAAAGCCATATCACCCGATCGAGCTGCGGGAACAGATACAGCCTGTGCGAAATCAGCAGCACGATGGAATCGTCCGCCGCCGCGCGCAGATTGTCAAACACCTGCTTCTCCGTCGCTCTGTCCAGCGCCGAGAACGGATCATCCAGTATCATGATCGGCCTTTTGTGGCAGAGCGTCCGCGCCAGCGCCAGCCGCTGCGCCTGACCGCCCGAGAGCCGCACGCCGCCGTCGCCCACCATCGTGGCCTTTCCATCCTCCATCGCGGCGACTTCATTGTCCAGACAGACCGCGCGCAGCCACGCTTTGGCCGCGCCCGCTTCGCCCAGAAGCACGTTGTTTTCAATGCTGTCGTTCAAAAGCTCGGGGTCGTGCCCCAGATAGCCGATTTCGGCGGCGCGCTCCGCCTGCGTGATATGAGACAGCTCGCGCCCATCGAGTGCAATGTGCCCATTGTAGGGATACTCGCACAGAAACGCCCTGCCCAGCGTCGATTTTCCCGAGGCTACGGGCCCGGTCACACCGATGATCATGCCCGGCTCCGCCGTGAAGGACACGTTCTCAAACAGCGTTTTCCCGTCCGGATAGGCAAAGCTCAGATTGTCGACGCGCAGTTCGTTTACGCGCACGGATTGAGCTTCCTCAATCGGCGCAGTATCGCGCATCAGCGGCCTTATGCGCCGCCATGACACCTGCGCCTTGTGAACGGCGTTGAACAGCTTGGCCGCGCCGGAGGACTTTGTCGCAAGGCGCGTAAAGCAGGACAGAAACGTCGTAAACGCCGCCACATCCCAGCTCGTCCAGCCGCGCCCCGCTATGTTGCGCGCGCCCAATATGATGATCAGCGGCGCTGCGGCCATTGTCATCACGCGGTATATCGGCGGCATGGCCGCGATGAGCAGTCCCTCGCGGACGGCGGCGCGCTCATAGGCGCTGAGGTTTTCCTCATAGGCCTGCCTGCGGTCGCTCTCGCGGCCGAACACGCGGTAGGTCACGGCGTTCGACGCGCGGTCGATCGTCGCGCCGTTCAGCGCGGCATAGCCGGCCTTTCGCCGTGCGCCCGCGCGCTGCACCGGCTTTTTCATCCTTTCCGCAGCGTAATAGGAAATCGGCGGAAAAGCGAGCGCGATCAGCGCCAGACGCACATCGTATGTGAGCAGCATCACGGCGTACGCCGCCAGCGCCACGCCGGTGTCAAACAGCTCTGTGGTGAACTTGCGCATGCCCTCCGCGCAGTCGTCCACGTCCGAAATCGCCTTTGTCATAACGCTGCCCGCGCCTTCCGCCTCGAGCGAAGGCCGATCCATGCGCGCGATATGGGCGTAGAGCACGCGCTTCATGCGGCGATTGACATTGTTGGCAAAGCGGCGCACATAGAAGCGCTTGACATAGCGCGCGCCCTGCACGGCGGCCGTGAGAAACGCGTAAAGCGCGACCAGCGCGGCCATGTCGGCAAAGACCGCCCGCCCAGCGAGTACGTCTATGAGCCGCCCCGCCATGAGCCCCTCGAACAGCGGCCCGGCCAGCAGACCGATGTTGTATATCAGCCCCGACGCCGCGACCGCCAGCAGTGCCGCCCATTCCGCGCGGAAATACGCGCCGATTCTGTCCGGCCGAAATTCCTTATTACGCATCGTCCGCCTCCCCGATCAGCCGCCGGCACTCGGGAAAGCCCGCGCGGCTCTCGGCCTTCATGCGGCGATAGAGCCTGTCCAGCGTCTCGCAGAACGCCGCCTTTTCCTGATCGTCCAGCGCAGAAAGCAGCCATTCGTACGCCGCCGCCTCTATGCTCGCCTTGGAATTTTTGAGCGACTCGGCCTGCGGCGTGGCGTAGAGCAGCCGGCTGCGGCCGTCCTGAGGATTCTCCCGCCGCACCAGATAGCCCTTGGCCTCCAGGCTGGCCGCCCGCCGCGCCGCCGCGCCCTTGTCGATGCGCAGTTTCTCGCGCACCTCGGCCTGGGTTATGCCGGGATTGTGCCGCACGATGTGAATGAAATCGAACTCCGCCGTGCCCACGCCCTCGGCCTTCATCATCCGCACGGTCAGCGCGCTCACCTCGCGCGCGATTTTCGTGATTTTCCGCTCCGTCATGTCCATGTCCGTCAGCTCCGCCTCATAATTGGATGTATCATCAACCAGTTAGATGATAGTACATCCAGCCGCTCATGTCAATGCTTTCAAGTGTAAAATCGCATCCGCCGCCCGTCCGAGCAAAGCATCATGCGCCCGAGCGGAAGAATTTGCCTCAAACGCACGGCAAAGCGGGCGCAGGCGCGCCGCCTCAGCCGCTTTGTGATTTTCATGCCATCGCACGCCGGGCGCGCTAAAGAACAATATGGCTGCCCCTGTGTTTTTTCTCGGCGCTCTGTCTCCCAGCTCCATCCGCCGCGCTTTGCGGAGGAACTCGGAATTTCGCCGGAAAGCGCGCATCGTTCCATTCCTTTCGGACGCAGCGCTGCGACCGATATTTTTTCAGCTCGCCATGAAGAACGGCGCGCCGATCACAAAACGCCCGCGCTTCATTGCATGACAAGCAGCCGGATGCGCCGCGCCCACTCTCTGTGCCGCATGCAACAGACGCAGCCGGATGCGCCGTGCCCGCTCTGTCTGAGCCATATGAAACAGATGCAGCCGGATGCGCCGCGCCCGCTCTGCCTGAGCCATATGAAACAGATGCAGCCGGATGCGCCGCGCCCGCTCTGTCAGCGCCACATGCAACAGACGCAGCCGAATGCGCCACACTCCCCTGTCTGTGCCATATACAACAGACGCAGCCGAATGCGCCGCCCTCGTTCCGCCAGCGCCGTATGCAACAGACGCAGCCGAATGCGCCGCACCCGCTCTGTCTGAGCCATATGCAACAGACGCAGCCGGATGCGCCGCTCACCCTTTCTGTGCCATATGCAATGAACGCAGCCGAATGCGCCACACTCCCCTGTCTGTGCCATATACAACAGACGCAGCCGGATCGCCGCGCCCGCTCTGTCTATATCATACGCAATGGACGCAGCCGACTCGCTGCTTTTGCTCTGCCAACGCCGCATGCGGCGAACGAATGCAGATTTTTTGCCGCTCTATTGCCAAATATTGCATACTTTTCGCCTTCACCGTCGGTTTAACGATCTATTTCCGGCATTGCCGCTTGCCAAATGCCGCGCGCAGTCGTATAATGTATATAAAGAATCGCATTGCGAAAAATATGGTAGAAATGGAGGAAAGACACATGATCGGCGCAATCATCGGCGACATCGCCGGCTCCATCTACGAATTCAAGAACATCAAGACGAAGGACTTTCCCCTGTTTTCGCCCGCATGCACGTTCACGGACGATTCGCTCATGACAATCGCCGTCGGCAGCGCGCTGATGAAGACGCGCGCGCGGAATCAGGTGCTCGCTTCGGTGATCGTCAGCGAGATGCAGCGCATAGGCCGCGCCTATCCTCACCCCATGGGCAGCTATGGCGGCGGCTTTGCGGCGTGGCTGCAATCCTCTAATCCCGAGCCGTACAACAGCTGGGGCAACGGCTCGGCCATGCGCGTTTCGGCCTGCGGCGAGGCGGCAGGCTCCCTCGATGAGGCGCTGTCGCTTGCGGAAATCTCCGCCGCGGTGACGCACAATCACCCCGAAGGCGTCAAGGGCGCTCAGGCTGTGGCGGCGGCGATATTCCTGCTGCGCCACGGCGTGGGGCGCGATGATCTGCGCGCCTACATCGAGCAGAACTTCTACCCGCTCAACCGCACGCTCGACCAGATCCGCCCCACATACACATTCGACGGCAGCTGTCAGGGCACAGTGCCTCAGGCGTTTACGGTGTTCTTTGAGTCGACGAGCTTTGAGGACGCGCTGCGCAGCGCCGTCTCGCTGGGCGGCGACACCGACACGCTGACGGCCATCACCTGCTCGATCGCCTGGCCGTACTACGAGCGCCTCGGCCCGGACGAGATCATGCTGGCGCTCGCCACGCTGGCCGTGAAGAGACTGCCCGACGATCTGCGCCGCATCGTAATCGACTGGGAAAAGCGCGTCTCCCTCGCCCCCAAACCGCTGTAAAAAAGCCGCCCCGCCGACACGCTCCTCCACTTATGGAAGGAGCGCCGGCGGGGCGTGTTTTTTTGTTTTTGCGCGGCGCGTGCGTCTTTCGCCTGTGTCAGAACGGCAGATGAAAGCGCGCGATCACGCGCCCGATCACCTCGGACTCGCTGACAAAGCCAAAGTCGGCATAGCGGCTGTCGCGCGCCGCGTCTCGATTGTCGCAGAGCACGAACAGCGCCCCCTGAGGCACCTGACAGGGATAATCGACGTCGCCCGCCGCGCTCAGCGTCGCATACGGCTCGTCGAGCGGCCGGCCGTCCACAAACACATGGCCGTCGTCGTCCACATTGACCCACGAGCCGGCGCGGGCAATCACGCGGGCAAACGACACGCCGTCCCCCGCGTAAAACGCGCACACGGCCCCCGTGCCGTCCACGCGCCCCTTCAGCACAGCCGCGACGTCGCCGTCCCGCAGCGCAGGCGACATATCGTCCCCCGAGACGTGAAAGAGCGGCGCGGCCAGCGTCGAGACCAGCGCCAGCACAAGCGCCAGCGTCACAAGCGTCCCCAGCAGCGCGGAGAGCCTGCGCGCGCGGCGGCGGCGACGGCTCAGCCGGCTGCGTTCCCGCTCAATGGCTTCAATAGATGGCCACTCGCTCATTGCTCATTCTCCTTCAGCAGCCCGCGCAGGGCTTCCTGCTGCTCAATCAGCGCGCGGCAGGTCTCCCTGAACGCCTTCATGCGCTCGGTATTCTCGCGTTCGCCCTGCGCCCTGAGCGCCTCGGCCTCCGCGCGCGCCTTTTCGGTGATCTCGGCCGCCTCCGCGCGCGCCTTTTCGACAATGGCCGCCGCGGTGCGCTCGCTCTCTTTCACATCGGCGAGATACTGATCGGCGGCGCGCTGGGCGTCCTCCATCAGGCCGTTGACCGCCACGACCGCCTCGGCCAGCGAGCCGGCGCTCGTCCACGCCGCGTTTCGAGCGTCCAGCGCGTTTTTGAGCGCGTCGCGTTCGCTCATGAGCGCGTTGATCTGCGCACGCATGGGCTCGCTCACATCGGCGCGCAGCGCGTCCACCGCGGCGCGCAGCTCGCCCTTCATCGCCTCGGTCAGCACATTCTGCTCGTCGAGCGCGCGCTTTTCGGCCAGCTGCCTGCGGCAGTCGGTCAGCGCCGCGTCCTTTTCATCCAGCGCCCGGCGCATCTGATAGATGATCTCCAGCAGCTCGCCGCGCCCCATTCTTTTCAAATCGTCCATTGTACAGCTCCTTCCCTCACCGTTCAGAATCCCCTTGCCGCAAGCCATTCGTCGATCGCCCGCACGCCGCAATCGAGCGCCGAAAGCGGCTTGCCGTTCTCGAGCATATACTCGCCCAGCATGAAGGCGTGATCGGTGTCCTCAATCAGTTCAAGCCGCGCCTCCCGGCCGCACGCCGCGAGCAGATCGTGGTATTTGAGCGCATGGAATGGGAACACCACGCCGTCGCGCGCGCCGTGCAGCAGCAGCGCCGGACACGTTTCAGGCGTTATGTGACACACCGGCGAGAGCAGCGCGCGCTTCTGCGGCCCGCTCAGCCCGGCCAGCGCCGTATGCGCGCTTTCCTCCGCCACGCGCGCGCCCCACCGCGGGTCGAACAGATCGGTGATGGGGTTGACCAGTATCGCCGTCCTGAAAAACGAGTGCTCCCGAAGGGGCAGCGTGACCAGCGCCGCGGCCAAATAGCCGCCCGCCGATTCGCCCAGCACGGCGGTGCGCTGCGGATCGACGCGCAGCTCGTCCATGTGCGCGCGCAGATAGTCCGCAGCGTCTGCGCAGTCCTCATACAGATCGATCAGCTCGCAGCCGGCCTGCTGCCCATCGCCGCGCATGAGGCGGTAGTCGACGCTGGCGCACAGACAGCCGCGTTCCGCATAGCGCCGCGCCAGAAAGCCGAGATAATCGCCCGACCATGCGTCCTGATCGGGAAACGTCTTTCGGCTCGCCCAGCCGCCGCCATGGATGAGCGCCAGCAGCGGATAGCGCCGCGCCGGATCATAGTCCGGCGGATAATACAGCGCGATGCGCAGCGGCTCGCCGTTCACCGTTTTGTAAACGCGCGTCTCATCGCCGCTGTGGCGCGCCATGGCCGTCGAAAAGTCCTCCCGCGCCGCCCCAAGGCGCCTGTAGTTGACCATATCGTCTCACTCCCCGACGCATCGTTTTTCCTCTATTATATATGTTTTTCCCATTCATGTCAATCGCGATGAGCGCGGCGGCGCAGGCGCACGCGCCGTCGAAGCACCGACCGCGCCGCGTGCGGGAGCATTTTCGCCTGTTCACTGAAAACGAGCGATGAATGCGCGGCTTATAAAAGCGGCGGCGCGGGAAAATGCCGCCTCTGCCGCTTTGAATCATCAGGAGCAGCCGCATTTCTCCGCGCTTTGCCGCCCCGATCAGACGGAAAGCGCCTCTCTCCAAGCGCAAAAGCCGCGCTGCACGGCAATCGCGCCGACACGCTCACCCGCCCGGATTCGAAGCGGCCTACAGCGCCGACGAAAACGCGAAAAGAGCCGCCGCGGAAAATCCAAGTCCGCAGCAGCCCCCTTTCCTGCGCCCCACAGCCGAAAGCGCCGGGCGAATGCGCTTCAAGCGCCTTTCAGGGAAAAACGCCCGCGCCAGAGTCGGCAGATGCGAAACAGAGCAGCCGGTTTTCAGCGCCCGCTTACCGCGTGCGGCGCGGCGCGGCCGAGCGAAGCGGCCCACAGCGCTGAAAAACTCGAAAAGAGCCGCCGCGGAAATCCAAGTCCGCAGCAGCCCCTTTTCCTGCACCCTACAGCCGAAACTGCCGGGCGAATGCGCTTCAAACGCCTTTCAGGGAAAAACGCCCGCGCCAGAGCCGGCAGATGCGAAACAGAGCAGCCGGTTTTCAGCGCCCGTTACCGCGTGCGGCGAGCGAAGCGGCCCACAGCGCCGACAAAAACGCGAAAAGAGCCGCCGCGGAAAATCCAAGGCCGCAGCGGCCCCTTTTCCTGCACCCCATGGCCGAAACCGCCGGACGAATGCGCTTCAAGCGCCTTTCAGGGAAAAACGCCCGCGCCAGAGTCGGCAGATGCGAAACAGAGCAGCCGGTTTT
>CAKUAV010000124.1 GCA_934636425.1 uncultured Clostridia bacterium | reverse complement strand
GTATCAGGGCGAAATGACCAGCCGCATACGCGATCTGGTCGCCAGCGAGGTTCAGCAGGCCGATCCCGCGATCAAGACCGTGGCCGTGACCAGCGAGAAGGAAGACGTCGACAAGATCAACGACATTGCCGACCGCATGGCCAAGGGCACGCCCGAAAGCGAGCTGGAGCCCGAGATCGACACAATCGTGCGCAACGTCACCACCATGCAGTGACGAAAAGAGCGGCGAATCAGACCCGAAACGAGTCTGGTTCGCCGCCTTTTATGGCATGTCAGTCGGCCTGCGCCGCATCCTTGCCGTAGATGAATTCATGCAGCAGCGCTTTGTTTTTCTCCAGATCGGGCACAATGCAGTCCATGCCGCCGATGCGCTCGCCGGTATATGTGCCGTCGGCCGGTATGCGCATTTCGCTGAAGCCCGCGCCGTTCGTGACCACCTTCACGCCCAGCTTCCAGATCTCGTCGGTGGTCAGGTTGGTCGTAATGCGATCCATGACCAGCTTGTAGATGTCGAACAGCTTATTGGGATCATGCACGGCAATCGCCTTGTCCAGCACCGCCTTGAGCGCCATGCGCTGGCGGTCGGTGCGGTTATGATCGGAGTCCAGCTTGCGGATGCGCACGAAGGCGAGCGCCTGCATGCCGTCCAGATGCACATTATCTCCGGATTCCTTCAGATCGTTCTTGGGCAGGTCGATGTCGGGATAGAGCACGCGCATATCCTGCATGAGCTGATTCATGCTGCGCATTTCCGCATCGGTCACGGGCACGTCGATGCCGCCGATCTTATCGACGATATAGGCGAACGCGCTGAAATCGACCATGGCGTACTTGCTCAGGTTCATGTCGAAGTTCTGGTTGATCGTCTTGAGCGTCAGCGTGATGCCGCCCTGAATATCGCCGTTTGTATCCATCGCGCCGAAGTGCGACGCCGAATTGAGCTTGTTCTTGCCGTGGCCCTCGATGGGCACATACATATCGCGCATGAGCGACGTCAGCTTGACCTCGCCCGTGCCGCTGTGAATCGAAGCGATGATCATCGTGTCGGTGCGGCCGTACTGATCGGAGTCCGCGCCCAGCAGCAGTATGTTGACCCATTCGCCGGACAGATCCTCGTTGACGTCCACCTCGTCCGCATTGTCGGCCGGCGCGATCGACACAGGCATCTTGCGCGCCGCGATGTAACCGCCCGCCGCAACCAGCGCGATCGCCACGATCACGCCCAGCAGCACTGCAAGACAGCCGTGCCTCTTTCTCTTCTTGTCGCCCTTCCCACTCATTCGTTATCCTCCTCATGCCGAATTGCAATATTATTATCAATGCTATGACTGATTGTATCATGGCTTTGTTCCCATGTCTGCCTGCATTGTGTAAAGAACGCCGCCAGAGCGCGCCCTAAAGAGGCAATGTCGAAAGTTTACTGTGGCTTTCCCGTGAAGCCTGCGTCTTTTCAGGGTTTGCGCCCGCTCCAATGGGGAAAGCCGCCGGAATGGCCGATCGAGGATTTTTCCGCTCTGACCCGGTTCATGGCTGACAGACGCATTATGTCCGGCGCGTAAAATGTGCGTTTACCGCCTTCATCGTCTTAATAGTCCGCTCAAGCTGTGATATAATATAGGAAATACTTGTCCGTCAGGAGGAATTGCACACTATGCGGCGTCTTTCTTACGTCAACCCCATCGAGGACAGCGCTCCCGCGTTCGGCCCGCTGCCCCAGCGCCTGCTGCTCATAGGCGCGCTCTGCGTGGCCGCGTTCCTGGCCGCCTTCATCGCCGTCCCGGGCGGCAGTCTGCTCTTCATACACTTCTGGGTCTACATCGCCGCCGCGGCCGCCATACCGGTGCTGCTGCTGGCCTCGCTCACGCTGGCGCTCTATCGGCGCATCCGCAGCCGCACGCCGCGCCTGATCGCGCTGTGGTCGATGATTACGGTGACGCTGGCCGTGGTGGTCGTCGCCTTCTCGCTGTGCATGACCTACGAGACCTACGGCGAGACCCCCGCCGCCTATTACACCGCCCCGAACGGCAGCCGCCTGATCGTCACGCGGCAGGTCAATATGGACACCGTTCAGCAGAGCGAGAATTCCATCAGCTACAATTACATCTACACGGCCTATCCGATGGCGAACAAATTCTTCTACCGCGCCGACAGAGGCGCGCGCTTTGAGAGCAACCGCGGCATCGATCTGGTCGAATGGAGCGAGGACGGCCTGACCGCCACGATCCACGCCACCGATTACAGCGGCGCTGAGGTCTCCGGCCTTGTCAGCTTCGCCGAGGACGCGCCAATCGAGGACAGCGCCGCGCCCGACGCCACCGACGCGCCCGAAAATACGCAAGGAGACAATTAACCAATGCAGCTTTCAAAACACCTGGGAGACCGATCCTTCTGGAGCTATTCTCTGAGACTGGCCGTCCCCATTTCGATTCAGAACATTCTCGTCTGCTCGTTCACGCTGGTGGACACCATAATGATCGGCGTGCTGGGCGACACCGCGCTGGCGGCCGTCGGCATGGCCGGCCAGTGGGCGTGGCTGCTCAATCTGGTCATGTTCGGCTTCAACTCGGGCGCGGGCGTGTTCATCGCCCAGTACTGGGGCGTGCGCGACATCGACCGCATACGCAAGAGCTTCGGTCTGGCGGCCGTGAGCGCGCTGAGCGTGTCGGTGCTCTTCACGCTGGTGGCGCTCTTTGCGCCGGAGCTTGTGCTGAGCGCTTTCACGAGCGATCCCGACGTCGCCGCGCTGGGCGAGGTCTATCTGCGCTGCGCCTGCTTCAGCTATGTGGCCATCTGCCTCAACAACCTCTTCGGCACGCTGCTGCGCTCCACCGAGCAGGTCAAGCTGCCGCTTTACGTCAGCATGATATCGGTCGTCATGAACGCCGTGCTCAACGCGCTGTTCATACACGGCCTCCAAATGGGCGTGAAGGGCGCGGCCATCGCCACGTCGATCTCCTCATGGATTTCGCCGCTTTTGCTGCTGCTCATCTCAATCAAGCGCAGGAACATACTGCGCGCGCCCATTCGCGCGTTTGTCGGCTGGACAAAGGACTTTGCAAAAAAGTACTACCTGCTCTCTCTGCCCGCGCTGGCCAACGAATCGCTCTGGGCGCTGGGCACGGTGACCTACAAGGCCATCTATGCCAACACCAGCACCGATTTTTACGCGGCCTATACCATCTTTACCTCCATACAGGACATCATATTCGCCTTCTTCATCGGTCTGTGCCACGCCAGCAGCGTCATCGTGGGCAAGAAAGTGGGCGCGGGCGACCTGCGCGAGGCCTATCAGGACGCCCGGCGCTTCACGCTCGTCTTTCCGCTGTTCACCGTCGCGGTCAGTCTGGTGTTCATGCTGCTGCGCCCCGTGCTGCTGCTGCCCTTCCCCAATTCTGACGCGGTGACGCTGGCCACGGCCTCGACGCTGCTGATCTACTATCTGTGCGAGCTGCCGCTGCGCAACATCCCCTATATCACAATCGTGGGCGTATTCCGCGCCGGCGGCGACACGAAGATCGGCCTGCTCTACGACGTCATCGGGCTGTGGCTGCTGGCCATTCCGGCCGTCTGGCTGGGCGCGCGCGTGCTGAATCTCAATCTGACAACAGTGTTCCTCATTATGCTGCTCATTGAGGATGTGCCCAAGTCGCTGCTGTGCCTGATGCGTCTCTTCAGCCGCAAGTGGATCCGCCCGGTGACCGACCAGGGCGAATCGGCGCTTGAGGATACAGCGGCGGGCATCTGAGCGGATATTGCGGACAGGCAGGCGGGCACGGCATGGGCCGTTCGCCGCAGCAGGGCGGCATACCGCATTCATACGACCGCTCCGGCCAGCAGGGCTGGAATACGCCCGAGGCCACACGTCCGCAGCAGGGATCGTTCAGATAGAGCACGACTTCACGCCGCGCAAGGTTCTCGGCCGCGACGCCGCCCATGCAGTAGGTCATGGATGCCTCGCCCTGCCACACCGGCACGCTGGCCAGCGTCAGCGGCGGACAGCCGCAGCCGCCCTCTATGCGCAGCCCGTAAAAGTCCATGCCGCCGCCGCACGGCAGATTGCGCGCGTTCATTTGCAGGAGCACGCCGCCGCGGCACGGCTGAACGCGCACGCAGCCCCGAACGCCGCAAAAGCGCGCCTCGCCGCGCAGAAAAGCCTGAACGCAGGCTTCATATCCATACATGGAAAAACACCTCCGCTCCATGCTATGAAAGCGCCGGGCGGAGGGTGCAGGAAATATAAGGCCAGCCGCCCCTCTGACGAAGAGACGGCTGGTTTTTTCTCTCTCAGGCGTTGATCTGACGCATATCGGGCACGGGCAGCATGGCCGTTTCCGTCCTGACCGTCTCGGGCGGCTGCTCGAGCAGTTCGGGATTGCGCAGATAGCCGACGGCCTTGGCGAATGCGCGCGCATAGATGCCGCCGGATGCAATGCGCTCGTCCACCACGATGCCCATCGGCATGACACGGCGGCTGCGGCATGTGCCGTCGCCGTTGTGCGCCACGCGCTGCTCGGTCTTGCCCATTGTCACAAACACGCTGGTCGTGCCAAAGTTGTAGATGTGATGATAGATATAGTTCATGCCCAGCGACGCCATATTGCTGATGAACATGCTGGTGTGGAACGGGCTTGCGTCGTGGATGAACTTGGGCAGCATGCCGTGCGCGTCCATGAAATAGGCCAGCCCAACCACAATGTTGGGCAGCAGCGGCATACTCATCAGCGCGCGCGCCACCGCGTCGGTCTTGTTCACGCCGACCTCCTTGCGCCCGTTTTCGATGGCTTCGCTCAGGCGGCGGCTCACGTCGTATATCGTGTCCCTCAAGTCGAACTGAACCTTGCACAGCGCTTCCTCGACGGAATCATCGGCCGTCTTGCGCAGCGTCACGAACGAAACGCACACATGATTGCGCGAATACAGCTTTTTATTGACGATGAAGCGGTTCATCTCCGGATAATCGCACAGCATGCGCACATAGGCCGCGATGAACATCCCCATATGCGTGACGTTGACGCCCTTTTTCTTCTGCTCGCGGATGTAGCGCGTCATCTCGTCAAAGTCGAGCTCCTGGCGCGTAAAAACCTGCGAATCGCTGCGCTGGGGCATGATGTAGGGCGTCAGCGCGACAATGGGGTCTATGCCCTTCATGCGTGTTCCGTCGGATCGTCTGCCGAACATATATCATCCATCCTTTATAGCAGGGTATCATGACATTTCATGTGCTACTATTAAACCACATTTCCTCGATTTCGTCAAGAATTGTGACGAAAAATTGAAAAAATCGTGAAACGACCGTCATCTTGTCGGCTAAAAAGCGCGCACGCACCGCAAGGGCGGTTTGCACAGTCCCCTTTGACAGGTTTGTTCATTCGAAGAAATACGAGGCGTATGGCGCGTCAAAGAGCCGCTGCGGAGGTATGGATGCAGGCGAATATATTGAGCGGGCGCGCTGCGGGCAGATCGAGCGCGCGAATCGCCAAATGCGAAAAGCCCGACGGGAGAACTTCCTCTCCGGCGGGCTCGTTGTCAGGCGGGCCGCTGCGGCGCGTCCAGCCTCTTCAGCGCCTTCTTGAACTGAGTTGCAAACATCACGACCGTAAACAGCATGGCCAGCAGATCGGCGACCGGCTCCGCCAGATAGACGGCGCTGGTCTGATCGGCGAAGAAATGCGGCAGTATGAATATCAGCGGGATCAGCAGCACGAACTTGCGCAGCACCGCGACGATGATCGAGCAGGGCGCATTGCCTATGGAGACAAACGTCATCTGGCAGGCGATCTGAATGCCCAGGAAGAACAACGCGGCGCAGTAGATGCGCATGGCGTGCGTCGTGAATTCGATCAGCGCCTCGTTCGTGGTGAAAAGGTGCGCAAATGCGCCCGGCGCAAGCATGACAGCCAGCCACAGCAGCACCGTGTAGGTCAGGCTGACAGTCAGCAGCAGCTGAAAGCTCTTTTTCACGCGGGCACTGTTGCGCGCGCCATAGTTGTAGCTCGTGATGGGCTGCGCGCCCTGAGCGATGCCCTGAAGCGGCATCATGGCGAACTGCTGCACGCTGGTGAGTATTGTCATCGCGCCCACGGCAATATCTCCGCCATATTTCAGCAGCGAGGAATTGAAGCACATCGCCAGCACGCTCTCGCTGGCCTGCATGATGAACGCGGCCAGTCCCAGCGCGATGCAGGGCGGCAGCAGCTTCAGCCCGAGCTTCAAATTCCGCAGCTTAATGCGCAGAATCGTCTTTTTGCCGCGCAGGAACGCGACGACCCACACGCAGGATATGCCCTGCGAGATCACCGTGGCCAGCGCCGCGCCGCGCACGCCCATGTCCAGCGCAAATATGAACAGCGGATCGAACGCGATATTCACGAGCGCGCCGATCAGCACGGTCAGCATGCCGGCGGTCGCGAAGCCCTGCGCCGTGATGAAGGCGTTCAGCCCCAGCGTCAGCTCGACAAAAATCGTGCCGATCGCATAGACGTTCATGTAGGACGACGCATAGCCGATCGTGTTCTCGCTCGCGCCGAAGAGCAGCAGCAAATCGCGGTTCCAGATGAGCATCACGGCGGTCAGCACAACCGAAATGCCGATTTGCAGCGTCACGCAGCCGCCCAGAATCTGCTCCGCGCCCTCTACATCGTCGCGCCCCATGCTGATCGAGGCGCGCGGCGCGCCGCCCGAGCTGACGAACGCCGCAAACGCCGACACAATGATAATCAGCGGCATGCACACGCCCACACCGGTCAGCGCCAGACTGCCGTCGCCCGGCATATGGCCGATGTAAATGCGGTCGACGATGTTATAGAGCATATTGACCAGCTGCGCGATGACCGTCGGAATGGCCAGACGAAGCATCAGCCTGCCGATCGGCTCCGTTCCCAGAAACGTCTTGTCCTTCACCATGTTTTCAACCTTCTTTTCTATATATGCAAATGTCCGGCGCGCTCAGGTGACGTTTTCACCGAATACGCTCAGACAGTGCAGGCATGTTTTCAGCTCATCTGCGCTCAGCCCCTGCGTCAGCCGCGACAAAAACGCCTTTTGAAGCGCTCTCCCCTGCTCGATCGCCGGCGCGGCCTTGTCCGTACAGCGCAGGCAATGCTTGCGTCGATCGCCCGCGACCGCCTCGCGCTCCAGATACCCCGCCTGAACCAGATTCTCCACATGAAATGACACTATGCCCGGCTTCATCGAAAGGCACGCGCAGATTTCTCTGGCCGTGCTGCACTCGGGATTGTTGGCCAGAAACATCAATATGACCGTCGCGACCGGCGGCATATCCAGCGCCGCGCTCATGGGCTGCATCGCCGCGGTATAGGCGTCCCGTATCTTTGTCAGATGGGCGTAGAGCTGTGCCGGCGTCATCATAGGCGTCCCCTCCTTTATTTCAATATTGAACTATCTAATATTAGCTCATTTATCTGCGCCTGTCAAGCCGCATCGGCGCATTTAACACAGATCAAACACACAAAAAGAGTGAGCCCGAATGAATCGGACTCACTCAGACTGTCGAAAAACCTTTGAGGGTTCGAGAAGGCTGAAGCTCTCTCGAGCTTTTAACCGTACCCGACGGCGTGTACGGCGGGCGTGGAACAATTGTCGCGGTGAAAAATCCAATTTTCCAGAGCAAAAACTGGTAGGGATGGCAGTGGCAGGAGCTTGCTCTCCCCTCAAATACTTTTTAGACAAGATAAGAGTGAGCCCGAATGAATCGGACTCACTCTTTGCTTATGAAGGATTAGAACGCGTTGTACAGCGTGAACTGCTCATATTCGAGCTTCTTGTCGTCGTACACGAAGTCGTTCTTCACCGGGCTGTAGGTGGTGACATACAGCGATCTGGTGTCCGCGTCGAACTCAAGCAGCGTGATATAGCCCTGGGCAGTGGCCTCTTCAATGTCGGCGTTCAGCGCCCAGACGGTGCGCTCGCCATACTTGAAGGACTCGTGGCTGTTGTACTCGGCATTGCTGCTGAGCACCAGTCGCACATTGCCGCAGACGCTTACGATCTGCTTTTCGATCTCCTCGGCGCTTTCCGCGATCTTCTTATCCTCGGTCAGATAAGTGTTCACCATCAGGATGCCCACGCGGTCGCTCTCGGCGTTGAACTTGTCGCGCGCCCACTTGAGGCCTTCCTCGGTCAGCGCGTCGTCGCCCAGCGTGATCATGATCATCGGAATGCCGCCCATTTCGAAGCGATTCACAACGCCCAGACCCTCTTCGAACATATCGCTCTCGAGATAGTCATCGCGGAAGGGCTGATCCAGGAAGAGGCTGTTCTCAACCGTATCCTGAGCCGCGCCGTTGACGATGAACGTTCTGCGCTCGTTGTTGTAGAGATGCTTCATTGTGTCGTTGAAAGCGTCCCACTGCGCCTGAGAGGCCGGATCCGCGACGACGTTGCCGGAATGGAACACCGTCTGGAGCTTGGTGCGCTCAATGTAGTTGGAGATCGCCGTCAGCGTATCGCTCTTCTCGGCGCTGTTGATCATCGTCGAGGTGTCGTGCAGCCAGGCCACATAGTGCTTGCCGCGGACGATCGTCATGACGCCGTCGACCACGATAAACTTCACGTTGCCGTAGTTGCCCTTGTCGTGGAACTGGTCTTCCTTCAGACCCATCATGTAGATGCCGGGTTCAATGCCATGCACGCGCGCCCAGCCCGTAAAGACGATGTTGTCCAGAGCATAGCTGGGATCGCTGACCTTCACGTCATAGCCCATGAGCGTCTTGCGCGTGCCGTCGTAGATGAAGTAGCCCAGATGTCCGGTGATCTTCACGACGATCTCGTCCATGATGGGCGTGATCTCCAGATCGCCCGCGACATACGTCACTTCGTAGTTGCCGCTCACATCGTTGCCGTTTTCGTCGACGATCATCGCGTCGCGCGGAACGAGCGCGTCCTCATACAGACCCGCGTCGATCTTCTCGCCGTCGATGACGACGCCCGTGACAGTGTGGCCGTCCAGCAGGCCGGCGCTGGTATAACCGTTGCCGCCGTGCGCCTTGCCGTCGTACAGTATGCCCTTGTTGTCATTGGCCGTCACAGTCGCGGCACGCCCGGTGATTTCCAGATCGCCCGCCACATAGGTCAGAGCATAGTTCTTTGTCACGTCGTTGCCCTTCGCGTCCACGATGATCGCATCGTGCGGGACAAGCTCATCCTTGTAAAGGCCCGCGTCAATGCGGCTGCCGTCGATCACAACGCTCTTCACGCTGTGGCCCTCGACCAGATTGGCCGCGGTGTGGCCGTTCTCGCCG
>CAKUAV010000123.1 GCA_934636425.1 uncultured Clostridia bacterium | reverse complement strand
CTCAGGAGGCATGGGAAGCGGACTATAAGAAGGCGGAGGCGCTGCTCAAGGCGTTTTCGGCGTTCGAGGGCAAACTGGGCGATGCGGATGAGCTGAAAAAGGCGCTGGACGCCTATTTCGACGCGAATCGTCTCGTCGAAAATCTCTTTACCTACGCCCGCATGCGCCGCGACGAGGACAACCGCAAGAGCGAATATCAGGCGCTCACCGACCGCGCGCAGTCGCTCATGGTGAAGCTGGGCACCGCCACGGCGTTTGTCCAGCCGGAGCTGCTCGAGCAGAGCGCCGATTATCTCAGGGGCGTGATGGATGAGGACGCGTTCTGCGATTACCGCGTGTTCCTGAGCGAGATCGAGCGGCAGCGGCCGCACACGCTCTCCGCCGCCGAGGA
Source organism: uncultured Clostridia bacterium (assembly GCA_934636425.1). Lineage (GTDB taxonomy): Bacteria > Bacillota > Clostridia > Christensenellales > Aristaeellaceae > Firm-10. The sequence continues at coordinate 8,894 of CAKUAV010000123.1, read as the reverse complement.
GCGCATTGTCGCCATGACCGGCGAGATGGGCTCTGCGCCCGACACAATCTATTCCATGCTCAATGATGCGGACATGAAATTCCCCACCATCGAGGGCGAGGACGGCCAGCCGGTTGAGATCACGCATTCCGGCTATATTCCGCTGGTCATGAGCAGGAACCGCGCCGTGCGCCGCGCCGCGTTCGAGGGGCTGTACTCCACCTACAAGAACTATTCGGCCACCATTCCGGCGATCTATGCCTCCTCGGTCAAGGCCGATGTGTTCTACGCCCATGTGGCGAAGCACGAGAGCGCGCTGGCCGCCCGACTGTTCCCGGACGCTGTGCCGGAGGAGGTCTACACCAATCTGATTGAGAGCGTGCATCGCCATCTGCCCGTGCTCAACGAGTATATCGCGCGCAAGGGCGAGCAGATCGGCGTGAGCGATATGGGCATGGAGGACGTGTACGTGCCGGCCTGCGAGGGCTTTGACATCAAGCTGCCCTTCGACGAGGCCTATGAGCTGATGCTGTCCTGCCTGCACCCGCTGGGCGAGGACTATCAGGCCGTGCTGCGCCGCGCGCGCGAGGAGCGCTGGATCGATCCCTTCGAGAATGTGGGCAAGTCCTCCGGCGCGTATTCCTGGGGCACCTATGATTCCCATCCCTATGTGCTGATGAACTACAAGCCCGGCCTGGACAGCCTGCTCACAATCGCGCACGAGATGGGCCACTCCATGCATTCCTACTATTCCAACCACACGCAGCCCTACACCGATTCGGGCTATTCGCTCTTCGTCGCCGAGGTCGCCTCGACCACAAACGAGGTGCTTGTGCTGCTCGAGCTGATGGAGCGCTATCAGGGCAACGACGAGGCGCAGGCCTACCTCATCGCGCAGCTGCTGGAGAACTTCCGCACCACTGTGTTCCGCCAGACGATGTTCGCCGAGTTCGAGCGCGAAGCGCACGCCATGGCCGAGCGCGGCGAGCCGCTGACCGTCGAGACGCTCAACGGCGTTTACGGCCGCCTGAACGCCGAATACTACACCGCCGTGAAGCAGGATCCGCTGATCGCCTATGAGTGGATGCGCATACCGCACTTCTACCGCGCGTTCTATGTCTACAAGTATGCCACCGGCTTCTCCGCCGCCATGGCGCTGGCCACGGGCATACGCAAAGAGGGCGCTCCCGCCGTGGCGCGCTACAAGAAGTTCCTCTCGCTGGGCGGCAGCATGCACCCGATCGATCTGCTGAAGGTCGCGGGCGTGGATATGTCCGATCCCGCCTCGGTCGAGACGGCGCTCTCCGCGTTCGACGAGCTGGTCAGGAAGTATCTCGAGCTGACGAAAAAGGCCTAAGAATAAGCAATAAACGGCGGGGAGGGGCGCGCTTTCAGACCGCTCCCCGCGCCAGACGAAAAGGGGGACATTCCCATGCGCATGAGACAGGTTCACCTCGATTTCCACACCTCTGAAAAGATCCCCGGCATAGGCAGCGCGTTCTCCAAGGAGCAGTTCCAGAGCGCGCTCAAGGCCGGCCATGTCGATTCCATCACCGTGTTTTCCAAGTGCCATCACGGCTGGGCGTATCATCCCTCCACGGCCAATAGGATGCATCCGAACCTCACGTTCGACCTGCTGGGCGCGCAGCTTCAGGCCTGCCGCGAAATCGGCGTGAACGCGCCGGTCTATCTGTCCGCGGGCTTTGATGAGAAGGAAGTGCTCGATCATCCCGAATGGCTGAATGTGAACCCCGACGGCGTTGAGACGGCCACGTTTTCCAAGCCGCACTATCACCTGATGTGCTACAACACGCCCTATCTGGACAAATTGTGCGCGCAGGTCGAGGAGGTCATGGAGCGCTATCATCCCTGCGGCGTGTTCCTGGATATTTCCGCGCCGCGCCGCTGCGTGTGCGCCAGCTGCGTCAAGTCCATGCTGCGTCTGGGCATGAACCCCGACGATCCGGCCGACATAGCGCGCCATGGCGAGATGGTCTATGCCGAATACTGCCGCCGCATCGAAGCGTCCGTGCGCAAGTATTCCGACGCCGCGACGATATTCCACAACGCCGGCCACATCACGCACGGCCGCCGCGACATCGTGGATTTCGACACGCATCTGGAGCTGGAGAGCCTGCCCACCGGCGGCTGGGGCTACGATCACTTCCCCATGTCCGCGGCCTATGTGCGCACGCTGGGCAAGGAGTTCCTCGGCATGACCGGCAAGTTCCACACCAGCTGGGGCGAGTTCGGCGGCTTCAAGCATCCCAACGCGCTGATCTATGAGACGGGGCTTTCGCTGGCGCAGGGCGCGGGCTGCTCGATCGGCGATCAGCTGCACCCCAATGGCGAGATGAACATGAGCACATACAGGCTCATCGGCGCGGCCTACGAGCAGGTCGAAAAGAAGGAGAAGTGGGTCAGGGGCGCGGTCAACTACGCCGACATCGCCGTGCTGAGCTGCGAGGCCTATATGCAGGACGGCCGCAGCGGCGCGGGCAACGACGCCAACGTGGGCGCGAGCCGCATACTCCTCGAGGAGAAGCAGCTGTTCAACATCATCGATCAGCAGAGCGATTTTGCGCCCTACAGGCTGCTCATACTGCCCGACCGCATCCGCGTGGACGAGGCGCTCAGGGCGCGCCTTGAGGCATATCTGGCGCAGGGCGGCAAGGTGCTGCTGACCGGCGAATCGGGCGTGGCCGCCGATAAGGACGAGTTCGCGCTCGACGTGGGCGCGCGCTATGTGGGCAAGAGCGCCTACACCGCCACCTACATGGTCCCCGAGTACGAATGCGTCAACGGCAGAACCAGCTATGTCATGTATGAGCAGTCCTACGACATCGACGATGTGACCGGCACTGTGTTCGCCGAGCGCAACAATCCCTACTTCAACCGCCAGCCCTTCTTCTTCAGCTCGCACCGGCACACGCCCAACAATCCCGAGGACGTTCAGCCGGCGGCGGTCATCAACGGCAATATCGCCTACATCGGCTGGCAGGTGTTCCGCGATTACGCCATGGTGGGCGAGCTGCACGTCAAGGAGCTGGTGGCCTATGCCATCAATCAGCTGCTGGGCGACGAGAAGCGCGTGCGCGTGACGCTGCCCGATCGCGGCGTGGTGACCGTGACGCATCAGGAGGGCCGCGACATCGTGCATCTTCTCTTTGCGCACACTACAAAGCGCGGCAAGAACGTCGAGGTCATAGAGGACGCCGTGACGCTGCCCAACGTGCAGGTCGCGCTGCGCGCCGACAAAAAGCCCTCGAATGTCACGCTCGTGCCGCAGATGCAGCCGATCGATTTTACCTATGAGGACGGCCGCGTGCGCTTCACCGTGCCCGAGGTCACGCTCCATCAGATGGTCTGCGTCGAAGAATAAAAATCCATAAAAAGAGCGCCGTCCCCGCGGGAATTGCTTCCCATGGGGGCGGCGCTTTGCGTGCGGAACGGGTCAGTGCTTCTCGGCGATGACGTATTCGTCGAACAGGCGGCCCTCATAGCCATAGCCGTTCGGCTCGACGCTGGCCTGATAGGCGCGCCCTGTGAGCGTCTTGCCGTCGCAGGTGACGATCAGGTAGGAGCGGAAGTCGTGCTGCTGATTGACGGGCAGTATGCCGGAGGGATTGACAGCGCCGTCGGGCTTGCCGTATTTGTTGCCCATGTAGGCGGCCTCTATGTAGTTCACGCCGTCGATCTGATAGCGCTCGTAGACGTGGCTGTGGCCGTAGCTGACGGCGTTCACGCGCGTCTTCTTAAACAGCGGGCGCAGGAACTCGCCCACCGTGTCCACGGGGTAGATCACGCGCGCCGGGTCGGCGGGGTCGGGTCTGGGCTGGCAGAGGAAGGGCTGCGTGTCGTCGCCGCGGTTCATCATGTGCCAGTGCATGATGATCCACTTAAACGGCGCATGGCTGCTCTCGAGATCGCTGACAAGCCAGTCGGCCTGACGGCTGCCGCGCTCGATGTCGCCGCGCAGTATGTAGCCGGGCGCTTCCCAGGTTTTCCAGGGATTGCAGCGTACGACCATAAGCGATGTGATGTGCATATCGGCGTAATCGAGCGAATAGTAGCGCTTGCCGTTAAAGCCGTATTCCTGCTCGGGATAGTATGTGCGGAACAGCTTCATGTAGATCTTCCAGGAGTACCTTTCAGGCTGCACCGCCCATTTGCGGCTGCCCTCGACGCGCAGATCGTCGTTTTCGTGATTGCCGGGGCAGCAGAAGAAGGGCATATATTGCAGCAGGCGGATGCCGTCGTCATGGCGCTGCATGATGTCGAAGAACGCCATGCCCACCATCTTTTCCGGCTGCCACGCGCCGGGCACGGTGAACCAGTCGCAGGCGCGCCATGCGCCGTTGATCATGTCGCCCGAGAAGAGTATGAAGTCGTTTTTGTGCCTGCCCAGCTGATGAATGGTGTGGTCGCAGGGCTTGAAGAGCTGAAGGTCGCTCATCTGCGCGAATGTGAAGGGCTGACCCTTTTCCGGCGCGGTGTGGAAATCATAGATTTCGCTCTCGACGCGCCGGCCGCGCGTGTCCGGGAAGGCGACGCGGTAATAGACGCGCTCGCCGGCGTGCAGGCCGCGGATATGCGCCACGAACTGTATGACCTCAATTTCGGGATTGTCCTCGATCGCCGGCGCATAGCCGTCCGCATTGGCCGGGACGCGCATGCCGTCGATGACAAAGCGCTCGGCTTCGACGCTGCGGCCCAGCTCGGGCGTGTCGCCGTATTCGATGAAGGCGCGCGCCATTTCAGGCCGGCCGAGGAAGGCGACGTCCATCTCGCTGTCCGGATGCAGCGTCATCAGATAGGGCTGTGTGTAGGCGAGCTCATAGTATTTCATGTCTGTCAGTCTCCTTTTTCAGGACGCGGGCGGGCGCGTTGGGCGCTTGCGCCCCCTGTACATCAAAACAAGGTCAAGTATACCATGCTTCCCGGAGAGAGTCAACAAAGCGCGGCAAGAGATAACACGCGGAAAAAATGCGCTTTGTATCGTTCCCATAGCCACGATTTCAAGGAAAACGATTGCCAAGCGCGCTCTTTCGTTGTATACTATATCCTTGGAAAGGATTGGACATTATTTGAATCGACGAGAGGGGGTCTGCCTGTGCCCAAGCTGGAGCCATACAGCCGCAGGCTGGATTACAGCTATGCGCTGGGCGTGTTTCCGTGCCTGAATCTGCTCGAGGCGCGCCCCGAGTGCGTCCGGCGGCTGCTTCTGCATCCGGACGGGCTGCGCAACGAGGGCGTTTCGCTCCTGCGCGAGAAATGTCAGGCGCTGGGCGTGCGCGAGGAGTTTGCCGACCGCGTCATTCGCCGCGAATCGCAGAAGGACAACTGCTTTGCCGCGCTGGTGTTTGAAAAATACGAGGCCGCGCTGGATCCCGACAGGCCGCACGTCGTGCTCTGCCAGATCTCGGACGGCGGCAATCTGGGCACGGCGCTGAGGGCGTGTCTGGGCTTCGGGCTGCGCGACGTCGCCATCGTGCGGCCGTGCGTGGACGCGTTCGATCCGCATGTGCTGCGCGCGTCGATGGGCGCGTTTTACAGGATGAACGTGCGCGTGTTCGACACGTTCGAGGACTACCGCGCGCTCTATCCCGATCATGCGCTCTATCCGTTCATGCTGGACGGCGCGAAGACGCTGGGCGAGGTCGCGCCGCACCACGCGGAGAAGTACGCGCTGGTTTTCGGCAACGAGCAGACCGGACTGCCGGCGCGCTTTGCGTCGCTGGGACAGGGCACGTTCATCCCTCAGTCGAATGAGATCGACTCGCTGAATCTGGCGGTGGCGGTGTCCATCGCCGCGTATGCGTTTACAAACAGCAAAGCCGAATAAGCGAAACAGCTACGGGAGGGTTTAGCCATGGATCAGAAAATCTTTCACGTCGCGGTCATAGGCTGCGGCGGCATCAGCAGGGTGCACATCGCCGCGCTGATGGACATGGACTGCGTAAAGATCGACGCGGTGTGCGATATTCGCGAGGATCGCGTTCAGGCGGCGGCCGCTCAGACCGGCGCGAAGGCGTATTCCGACTGGCGCGAGGTGGTCGCGCTGCCGGACATCGACACGGTGCACATCTGCCTGCCGCACTATCTGCACGCGCCGGTGACAATAGAGGCGCTCTCGCACGGCAAAAACGTGCTGACCGAAAAGCCCATGGCCACCACGATAGAGGACGCGCGCGCCATGATCGCCGCCTCCGAGATGGAGGGCGCGGGCACGCTGGGCGTGATCTTCCAGAACCGCTACAATCCCGCCGTGCAGCACGCCCGCTCAATCATGACATCGGGCGAAATGGGCGCGTTCCTGGGCGCGACGGCCTCGGTCTGCTGGCATCGCGAGGTGCCCTATTATCACGATTCCGGCTGGCGCGGCATGAAGGCCACCGAGGGCTGCGGCTCGCTGATCAACCAGTCCATACACACGCTCGATCTGCTGAGCTATCTGGGCGGGCCGATCGACCGCGTGCGCGGCTCTGTGTTCACCGGCCTTCTGGAGGGGCAGATCGAGGTGGAGGACAACGCCATGGCCGTGGCGATGTACGAGGGCGGCCAGCGCGCCATCATACACACCACCAACAACAATGTGACCGACTCGCCGGTCGAGGTCAACATCCACATGGAGAAGGGCATGCTCAAGCTGTTCGGGCCGAAGCTGTATTCGGTCGAAAACGGCGAGCTGAAGCTCATCGACGCGGGTGACAACAAAAAGACCGTCGGCAAGGGCTACTGGGGCACCGGCCACAGCACCCAGATCGAGGACTACTACAAGGCCCTGAGCGAGGGCAGGCCGTTCTGGATCGACGGCCGCAGCGCGTTCCCGGCGCTGAGCCTTGTGCTGAACATTGTCCGCTCCAGCGAGGAAAAGCGCTGGATCACGCTGGACAGAGCATAATGAAAGGAAACAATCGCATGAATACCGAAATCTATAACGCCGTGCGCGCGGCCGTGCGCGAGCTTCTTACGATAGAGCGCCCCGACACGCGGCGCGTGCGCCTGATTGTGATCGGCTGCTCGACCAGCGAAATCGCGGGCGGCAAAATCGGCAAGGCCTCCGTGCCGGAGCTGGGAGGCGATGTGGCGAGCGCTGTGCTGGACGAAACGCGCGCGCTGGGCGTGGACGCGGCCTTCCAGTGCTGCGAGCATTTGAACCGCGCATTGGCCGTTGAGCGGGCGACCGCCGAAAAATACGGCCTTGACGAGGTGTGCGCCGTGCCGTGGCCCAAGGCGGGCGGCTCGTGCGCCTCGGCGGCCTACCGGCTGATGAAGGAGCCCGTGCTGGTCGAGTCGATCGAGGCCGACGCGGGGCTGGACATCGGCTGCACGCTGATCGGCATGCATCTAAAGAGCGTGGCGATTCCGATTCGCCTGTCGATGAAGTCGATCGGCGAGGCCGCGCTGTCCGCGGCGCTGACCCGCCCGAAGCTGATCGGCGGCGCGCGCGCGCACTACGCTCTGGAGGAATAACCCGCCATGTACGATGTGACGCTGGCCGACTATCCGCGCCTTGACGGCGAAGGAGACGATTCCGCGCGCATCTGAAGTAACCAGAGGCAATCATCGATTATACGAGGAGGAAAAGACCATGACCAGTTTCCAGATCGGCGCGCAGATGTATTCCGTGCGCAACCACTGCCAGAACGCCGAGGAGATGCTCACCTGCCTGAAGGTGCTCAAGACCATGGGCTACAACTGCTGCCAGCTCTCCGGCCACAACAAGGCCATTCCCGCCGAGCAGCTGCGCGATATGCTGGACGAATCCGGCATGAGCTGCGCCTGCACGCACATCGGCTTTCAGGAGATGGAGGAGGACATCGACAAGGTCATCCGCGAGCATAAGCTGTGGAACTGCGCCTATCCGGGCATCGGCGGCCTGCCGGTTGAATTTCGCGGCGGCAGCGAGGGCTATCTGGAGTTCGCAAAGCGCGCCAGCAATGTGGCCGAGAAGCTGCGCGATAACGGCATGCACTTCATCTATCACAACCACGCCTTCGAGTTCCAGCGCTTTGAGGACACCGGCAAGACCGGCCTTGAGCTGCTGATGGAAAACTGCTCCGACGCGGTGCAGTTCGAGCTGGATCTGTTCTGGGTGCAGATGGGCGGCGGCAACCCGCTCGACTGGATCGAGAAGGTGCGCGGCCGCATGGACGTGGTTCACTTCAAGGAGATGAACGGCTCCAAAGAAAACAAGGGTGTCATCGCGCCCGTCGGCAGGGGCAACATGAACTGGGCGGCCATCATGGACAAGTGCGACGAGATCGGCGTGAAGTACGCCATGATCGAGCAGGATAACGCCGTTTCTCAGGGCTCTCTCGACTGCATGCTCTACAGCCTCAGCACGCTCAAAAAGCTGGGCGGCCGCTTTTAAGACGAAGGAGGAAAAAAGACCATGACAAAGCTCCAATTCGGCCTTCAGATCTATTCCGTGCGCGATCACTGCCAGAACAAAGAGGATATGCTCGCCTGCCTGAAGGGGCTCAAGGCGATGGGCTATAACGTCTGCCAGATGGCCGGCCAGAGCGGCGACATCACCCCCGCCGAGCTGCGCGCCCTGCTGGACGAATCCGGCATGGAGTGCCCGGCCATTCACACCTCCTATGAGCGCATGCGCGATGATTTCGACGCGTTCGTCAGGGACATGAAGACCATCGGCTGCCGCTATCTGGGCGTGGGCATGCCCGGCGAATACAAAACGCCCGAGGGCATCGTGCGCTTTGCCAGAGAAGCCAGCGCCATCGGCGCGAAGCTCGCCAAAGAGGGCATGAAGCTCATGTACCACAACCATGCCTATGAGTTCGAGCGCCTTGAGGAAACCGGCAAGACCATCATGGAAATGCTGGCCGAAAACAGCGACGAGAACCTCTTCTTCGAGCTGGATCTGTTCTGGGTGCAGCGCGGCGGCGCGA
>CAKUAV010000122.1 GCA_934636425.1 uncultured Clostridia bacterium | reverse complement strand
ACACGCACAATCGTCCAGACTCGAGCCGCCCCCAAGCGGCGCGGAGTCGGGTTGCGTGCGCGAAGCGGTGTGGAAGCCGGCACTGCCGGCCCGCCATTCAGCGGGAGACGAGGAAGGTGTCGATCACGCGGTGCACGGCAGGGCGCGGCTCTGCGGCGGCGAGGCGGCTGAGCAGCAGCTCGGCGACTGTGCGCACCTCGTCCTTGACATTCGCGCCGATGGAGGTCATGTCAAACGGCACGGAATAGAAGGCCTGAATGTCGTCGAAGCCGACCAGCGGCAGCGGATGATCGCGGTGATAGCGCGCGGCCTCCCAGGCGATGAGATCGCTGAAGCAGAACAGGCCGTCATAGTCTATGCCCTCGGCGTGCAGCCGCTCGAGCTGGAGCGAAATGTCGGCCTGAAAGGGGGCGCAGCGGCAGACCAGCGCGGGATCGAAGGCTATGCCCGCCTCCGCCAGCGCGTCGCGATAGCCCGCCTCGCGCTCGACGGCGCTGCTGATGTAGTCCGACGCGCCCAGCATGAGTATGCGCCGGCAGCCGCGCTTGATCAGATGCTGCGTGGCCAGCATGCCGCCCTTTCGGTCGTTCCAGACGACGCTGTCGAATGCCTCGTCCTCCTTGGCGGCGCGCCCCATCAGCACGAAGGGCAGATTGTACTCCTGCATCAGCTCGAGCGCCTGGCGCGACTTCTGGCAGGGGCAGAGCACCGCGCCGTCGACATGGTTGCCGATGACCGTCTGCGCGGCGCTCAGCTCCAGATCGGGGTCCTCGTCGGTGTTGAGTATGAGCGTCTTATAGCTGCGCGCGCGGAAATACCCCTCCAGCTCCTTGATCTTGATCGCAAAGAGCGGATTCGAAACGTCGCCCAGTATGATGGCGATGGTGTGGCTGCACCCGGAGCGCAGCGAGCCGGCCAGCGCGTTGTTGACATATTTCATGTTGCGCGCGATCTGCTGAATGCGCTTTTTCGTATCCTCGGCCAGCAGCGGAGAATCGCGCAGCGCCAGCGAGACTGTGTTTGCGCTGGTGCCCGCCTTGAGCGCAATGTCCTTGAGCGTCACGCGCTTGTTTCGTTCGGTCACGATTCAAAACTCCCTTTCCAACAGCGTTTATGCAATCCATCATATTATATAACACGCCGCCGCCCGAGTAAAGGAAAAATCGTGTCAAATATTCAATAATCGCCGTAATATGATCGATAATATTTTAACGATCGTCGCACTATTGTCGCTGTGCGCGCGAACGGATTTCATTCCTCTCCGCAGGGCGAGGCGGGCGAAACGATGCGGGCATGTGTCCCCCATCTGAGCGCGGCAAAGGGCGGGCGCTTCGTCTCCGCTGCGCGGCTGCATTCGCGCCGACTCTGCGCGGCAAAGTGTGTCCGCAAAAGGGACGTAAGCAGATCTTCTGGGGGCACGGTGCGTTTTGCAGCGGGAGGATGGAAAAAATGGAGGTTTTGCGGAATTCATGCGGGCTTTTCACGCTTGAGAAATGGCAAAAAACGCCGCATGACTGTCCGGGAGAGTTTTTCTGGGACGCGTGAGGGGCGGCGGGATGTGGACGGAAGTTCAATGGGATGTGGAATTCTTCTGGCGTGAGCCCGCGTCGGGGTGGACGTGGACGGGTGGGAAATGGGATGTGGAATTCTTCTGGCATGAGTCAGCGCCGGGCGGGATGTGGACGGGCGGGAAATGGGATGTGGAAGTTGCTCTGGCGTGAATACGAGATGGACGGGATGTGGCTGGGCGGGAAATGGGATGTGGAATTCTTCTGGCGTGAATACGAGACGGACGGGATGTGGTCGGGCGGGAAATGGGATGCGGAAGTTGCTCTGGCGTGAGTCAACGTCGGGCTGGATGTAGCCAAGGTTCAATGGGATGGTGGAAGTTGCTCTGGCATGAGTCAACGTCGGGGTGGATGTGTGGACGACGGAGGTTCAATGAGATGTGGAATTCTTCTGGCGTGAGTCAGCGTCGGGGTGGATGTGTGGACGACGGAGGTTCAATGATATGTGGAAGCTGCTCTGGCGTGAGTCAGCGTCGGGGTGGATGTGGACGGGCGGGTAATGGGATGCGGGGGTTGCTCTGGTGTGAGTCCGCGCCGGGGTGGATGTGGACGGGCGGGATAATGGGATGCGGAAGTTGCTCTGGCGCGCGTGAGGACGGAGCCCTGCCGATTTGCGGCCTGTCGACATTCGGCGCGCGCTTCGCCCGGAGCGGAGGCGCTGCGGCGCACGGCCTGAGGGCGTAAAAAAAGCGGGAAGGACGCGCCTCCCCGCCGCTTACCGTTCATCCTCAGACACAAATGTCAGCGCCAGCTTCATGCCCATGCCCTCGGCCAGGCGCTGGAGCGTCCTGACCGACGGATTGCCGTTGCCCCGCTCGAGCCGGCTGATGACGCTCTGCCGAATGCCGCTGCGCTCGGCCAGCAGCTGCTGGGTCAGCCCGCTGCGCCGGCGCGCGTCGATCAGCGCCTGCGCGGCGTCCCACTGCTGCTCGGCTGAATCCCAGCGCGGATCATCCTCATAAAGACCAATGCTGTTCATGGCTCTTCTTCCTTTTCGCAACGTGTCGATTGTCCGGACGCGGGAAATCGCACTTTCCCTGTTATTTTGATTATATGATATATCCGATACTTTGTCAAGAGAAATTCGAATCGCTAATAAATTTTCGCACATTTCCAATTTGCCGCTGAAAATGGCGTCGCGGATTGCGCTCAATGTTAAGCAATGTTAAGTCGTTGCATTTTCGCGGGAAATCTGCTAAACTCATAGACGCTGAGATCGTCTCGAAACGAAAGCGCGGCCGATTCAGAAAAAGCGCATTCGCAGGCGTCGTTTGAGCGCGCCGCCCTGATGCAGCGAGGCTGACCGTTTTTTGCTCGCAGGGTTCAGGGAAGGATGCAAGAACGCAAAATGTATCGCCGGAAAGAGCAGGTGGCACGGCGGCAGAAATTCTCGTAGATTTCTACTGTAATGCAGTCAAAAGAGCCCGATTGGAGACAATGTTATTTTGCGTTGCTTGAGGTAACGCCGCTTCCCGCACGATAATGAGCGTGCAAAGGAGGAATTCGCTATGCTTCAGGATAACTTAAAAGCGCTTCGCAAGAAGAAGGGCGTCACACAGGAAGAACTGGCGGCAAGACTGAATGTCGTAAGGCAGACCGTTTCAAAATAGGAAAAGGGGCTTTCTGTTCCCGACGCCGAGCTGCTGATAAGGCTGGCGGAAGCTTTAGAGACGCCGGTAAGTCAGCTGCTCGGCTCCAAAATCGAAGCGGAAGAACAGCCGGACGCTTTGGCGGAACAGCTTTCCCGAATCAACGAACAGCTTGCAATCAAAAACAGGCGGGCAAAGAGAGTTTGGAAAGCGATGGCCTTCATCGCTGGCGGCGTTATCGCCGCATATGTCCTGATTTTGATTCTTGCAGCCGTCTTTACCTTTTCGCCCAACCAATCCGGCACAGCAGACAGCGCGCAGTCCATTGAGTCAATCGTGGAAAAAGAATGAAAAATCGGACGCTTTCATCACTGCGGTGCGGGAAATATCCCGTGCCGCATCTGCTTCTTGCGAACTTTTCAATAGAAGCATTCGCGAGGATATGGTATAATGGTTTTGGCTAAGAACGATCAATCGCGATTTACGGAGGTGTTTCTATGATGGTTCTAAAGGGATTGGCCGCAGCGCTGGGGTTGGCAGAGTTTGTTGTCGGCATTGCTTTGCTGATCGCAGGCGCTGCGCTTATTCTATTTGCCCGACAAATTCCGACCCTTCGAGCCGATACGCTCTCTTCAGAAAGACAGGGGAATTCGAAAAACAGCGCAAAGGAGGGTGTTCAGTGCCAAAGTTTGATTTCAAGAAGAAGTATCTCATCATTTATTTGTGCCTGATTGTTTTCGCCGCCCTCCTTATGCTGTGCCGCTGGCTGGGACATATTCTCCCGAATGTGCGCCTGCTGCCCGACTTTTTGCTTGACCATATTACCAATTTCGCGCTTTGTATGCTGCTCCTGTTGATTTTCGGAATTACAGTTCTGTCCTCTGGCGGAAAGTTTAGCGGCATTACGGCAGCGGCATTGGTCATGAGCGCACTGAACATTGGGTATGAGTGTTTTATTCCGATACGCAATACCCCCGACATTCTGGACGCAGTGTTCGGCGTTGTCGGCATTGCAGTCGCATATGTTTTTCTGAGGAAAGCCGCAGAGACGAACCGATGATTTTTCGAGACACATTCATAGACGCACAGGCCTGCCTGCCCCGACGAGGGCGGCGGGCTTTTTTGCGCCGATTTATGACAGAAAGGAAGTGGGTGGACATGGAAGCGGAACGCGCCGATCGGGAGCGCATGCTCGCGGAGGCCGAGGGGCTGATGGATGAATATGAGCGGCGGCAGCGCGAGGACAAGCTGAAATACTACAAGCCGCACGCGCGGCAGGCGCTCTTTCATCAGTCGCCCTGCCGGAACCGATGGGCGCTGGGCGGCAACCGCACCGGCAAGACCGAGGTGGGCGCTGTGGAATGCGTGTATCTGGCGCGGGGCTGCCACCCCTACCGGCGCGTGACGCACGCCATGAACGGCTGGGTGGTGAGCCTGTCCAACGAGGTGCAGCGCGACGTGGCGCAGAAGAAGCTGCTCTCCTACATCAATCCCGCGTGGATCCGCTCGATCAGAATGCGCGAGGGGCGCGCGGACGACCCGGCGGGCGGCGTGATCGACATGATACAGATCGAGAGCCTGTGCGGCGGCGTGTCGACGATCGGCTTTAAGACCTGCGCTCAGGGACGGGAGAAATTCCAGGGCGTGAGCCTGGACTTCGTGTGGTTCGACGAGGAGCCGCCGGAGGACGTCTATCAGGAATGCCTGATGCGCGTGCTGGACTCAGGCGGCTGCCTGTTCGGCACGATGACCCCGCTCAAGGGGCTGACATGGGTGTACGAGACGATCTATCTGAACGCGCGATGCGACCCGGACGTGTGGGTGGTGACAATGAGCTGGCGCGACAACCCATATCTGTCGCCCGATGAGATCGAGCGGATGGAGAAGGCGCTGCCGCCGGACGAGCTGGAAGCGCGCCGCGACGGGCGGTTCATATCGGTAAACGGGCTGGTGTACGGCGAGTTTGACGAGCGCGTCCATGTGATCGAGCCGTTCGACATACCGCCCGACTGGCAGGAATGCCTTTCGATCGACCCGGGACTGAGCAATCCGCTCTCCTGCCACTGGTACGCTGTGGATCACGAGGGCTGCATATACGTCGTGGCCGAGCACTACCGCGCGAATATGCCCATCGCCGCGCATATGCGCGAGATCGACCGCATCAGCCGCGCGCTGGGCTGGAAGCGCGACGCTTCCGGACGGCTGAACGCGCTCATGGACGCGGCCGCCGACCAGCGCACGCTGCAGAGCGAGAAGAGCGTGGCCGAGCTGTTCCGCGAGCAGGGGCTCAATGTCAACACGCGCGTGAACAAATCGAAATGGGCGGGCATACAGCGCGTCAAGCAGGCGCTGGAGAGGCGGCCGCACTTCGACACGGCGCGCTGGCCGGACGGGAAGCCGGGGCTGTTCATATTTTCCAGCTGCCCGATGATGATCCGCGAGATCAAGCAGTATCGCTGGAAGGAGGACGAGGAGGAGCCGATCAAGCGCGACGATCACGCCATGGACGAGCTGAGATACTTCGTTATGAGCAGGCCTGAGCCGCACGCGCCGGAGCGAATTCCCGATACGATGGTGGTGCGGCATAAGAAGCGGCTGGCCGTGCGGAATCGCCGCGAATACGCACGGACATAACCCCGCCGCGCAAAGCGCACTTTGCCACTCGGTCAGCCCCATGAAGAGAGTCCAGAGAGTCGAAGACTCTTTGGCGCAGTCTGGGGCGCGCAGCCCCAGCGTACTCCCCGCGGAAAGCATTGCAAGGCCGATGTGACCGCGCAAAGACGCACAAAGGCCGCGCCGCCAGCCCCCGTTCTCCCGTACCCCGCATCCCCGGCAACCCGTCGAGATCGCCACAAAGAAACGGCCAAACCCGAAGTGAACCCGCAAAGGCAGATAACCGCGCCGACATCACGAGAACGCACAAATGGCGATCTCGACCCGGCGGAACAGGAACGCAAGATACCGCAAGCCGTCCTGTTTGGCGCAAGGCGGCAAACAGCAGGCGTGAACCGAGGCAAAACACCGCAATAGAACCGCAATGCCGCGCGCGAACCGAGGACAACGCCCGCCAGAACCGCAAGCCCGAACGCGTGAACCGAGCGCAAACGCTGCGACAGAAACAGAAGGCTGGGTACGCTCATCGCATCACCGGGCGCGCGAACCGAAGACAAGTGCCGCGACAGAAACGGAAGGCCGCGCGCGAACCGAGCACAAACCGCTCCGCCAGAACCGTAAGGCCGCGCGCGAACCGATGGCAACAGCCTAGCCAGAGTCGCAAGCCCGGGCATAAACTGAGGCAAAACGCAGCGATAGAGCCGCAATGCCAAGCGTGAACCGAGGGCAAACGCCGCGACAGAAACGGAAGGCCGCGCGCGAACCGAGGGCAAACCGCCCCGCCAGAACCGCAAGGCCGGGCGTGAACCGATGGCAAACCGCCCCGCCAGAGGCGCAAGTCCAGCCGCGCTCATCCCCCGCATTCCGAATTCCCCCCGCCGCCCCCGCGCGCACAAACGCCTGTGCCGGGACTAAATCCGGCAGGCACAAACATTTCGCCGGCGCACAATTCACCATCATATGATAACCCGCCGCTACATTAAGTGGAGGCCGCACTGCGGCTGCCGCGCCAGCGCGGACAAACGTGTGCCTTTGGACGGCCTATCTTCCCGGCCTCTCGCCTTGTCGCGCCAGCGCAGTATAACAGCCCCCGGCGCGGCGGCAGGAGAATGCACAGCCCCGCCAGCGCGAGAGACGCAAAAAAGAACGCCGCATTCTCCAAAGACGCAGCGACTTCATCCGCACGCCTGCGGAGGCGACTTCGTCTGTCCAATGCGAACGTCCGCGACGCGCGCAAATTTCTAAAACGCGGCCGGTTTTTTGCGCGCCGGACGCCCCTGCGCCGCAACACTTAACGAAGTTATGCGATACAGGAGCGCAAAGCTGGTATATAATAGTTGGGTTAAAGGGCATTGGGAGGAGGATCGGGGAGCTATGAATTGACGGCATTCGGCTCGAAATGAACGAAAATATATCTGACGGCTCAAGCCGAATAAGGAGGATCAGTCTCATGGAGCATCCCGAACTCAAGGCGGAAGTGCAGCGCAGGCGCACATTCGCCATCATCTCTCACCCGGACGCCGGTAAAACCACGCTGACCGAAAAGCTGCTGCTCTACGGCGGCGCGATTCGTCAGGCCGGCTCGGTCAAGGCGCGCAAGGCCGCGCATCACGCCACATCGGACTGGATGGAAATCGAGAAGCAGCGCGGCATTTCGGTCACGTCCTCGGCCATGCAGTTCGACTTTGACGGTTATCACATAAACATACTCGACACGCCCGGCCATCAGGACTTCTCCGAGGATACCTACCGCACGCTGGTGGCCGCGGACAGCGCGGTCATGCTGATCGACTGCGCCAAGGGCGTTGAGGAGCAGACCATAAAGCTGTTCAAGGTCTGCCGCCTGCGCTCGATTCCGATATTCACGTTCGTCAACAAGATGGACCGCGCCGGCAAGGATCCCTTCGAGCTGATGGAGGAGCTGGAAAACGTGCTGGGCATACGCTCCTGCCCGGTCAACTGGCCCATAGGCACCCACGGCGACTTCAAGGGCGTCTATCACCGCGACACCCGCATGGTCGAGCTGTACAAGGGCGGCGATCACGGCCAGACGCAGGTCGAGGTGCAGTCGATTTCGATAGACGACCCGGCGCTGTGCGATACCATCGGCAGGAGCTACTACGACAAGCTGCTGGAGGACGTGGAGATGCTGGACGTGGCGGGCGACCCGTTCGAGCTGGACAAGATACTCTCCGGCCAGCTCACGCCGCTCTTCTTCGGCAGCGCGTCCAACAACTTCGGCGTGGAGCCGTTCCTCAAGCGCTTCCTCTCCTACACGAAGATGCCCACCGCGCGCGTGTCCGACAAGGGCGAGATCGCGCCCGACAGCGACAAATTCACCGGCTTCATATTCAAGATTCAGGCCAACATGAACCCCGCCCACCGCGACCGGCTGGCCTTCATGCGCATATGCTCCGGCGTGTTCGAAAAGGGCATGACCGTGTGGCATTCGGGCACGAACAGCCGCATAAAGCTCGCCCAGCCCCAGCAGTTCATGGCGCAGGAGCATGAGAGCGTCGACGTGGCCTACGCGGGCGACATCATCGGCCTGTTCGATCCCGGCATATTCCGGCTGGGCGACACCGTCTGCACCGGCGAGCCTGTGCGCTATTCGGGCATACCGCTGTTCGCGCCCGAGTTCTTCGCGCGCATCAGCCCTGTGGACAGCATGAAGCGCAAGCAGTTTTTGAAGGGCGTCAACCAGCTCTCTCAGGAGGGCGCGATACAGACATTCAAGCGCCCCCACATCGGCCGCGAGGAAATGATCGCCGGCGTGGTCGGCGTGCTGCAGATGGACGTGCTGGAATACCGGCTGAAGGTCGAGTACGGCGTGGAGGTCACCCGCGAGACGCTGCCCTTCCGCCATGTGCGCTGGATTGTCAAAACCCCCAAGCCGGTCGACAGGCTGCGCCTGACCTCGACCACAGCGCCCGCCATAGACCGCTCCGGCCGCGACGTGCTGCTGTTTGAAAACGACTGGAGCATACGCCTCGCCATGGAGAACAACGAGGGCCTCGAGCTGGCCGAAACCGCCGACCGCACCGAGGCCGACCTGATGGAATAATCAAAAAACGCGCCGCGTCCCTTCAAGCGAGGGGCGCGGCGCTTCGCATGCGCGGGCTGTCCATTGAGCGCATGGGGGCGGGAGAGCGCGGCTTTCGATGCAAATGCTCCCGACCCGTCCCCTGCCGGCGCGCAGGCGCTTGCCGTGAAGCAGGGTTTCCCTCATGCGCCGCGCATATTTGCGGCTTCGCCTGTCGCCATGCGGCGTTCCTTGCTGTATGGGGCGGGCAGTGAAAAAGCGCAGCCGATTTTCGTCGATTGCGCTCTTGAGGAACAATGCTTTGTGACGGCTGTTATTCGTCCTGCTGCTTCTCCCTGATTTTTTGATTCATCTTCCTTGCCTGACCTTTGATGTATAGGAAAATGCAGAGCCAGATGATAGCGGCAGCGCCCAGGGCAATCAGGAGCCGCAGCGCTGTCCCCGCAATGTCTGACGCCATCCATCCGGCAAAATACGCCGTCAGCAGATAGACGATCGTGCCGATGGTCATGTGTATCAGCGTCCTAAGCCACAGAGCGAGCTTCTCGTTCTCATAGATCAGAGACGGAATATAGAA
>CAKUAV010000121.1 GCA_934636425.1 uncultured Clostridia bacterium | reverse complement strand
CATGCTGGGCTGGCAGGTGGACGATGTGGACATCACGCTGATCGACGGCAGCGACCATCAATTCCATACGCACCCGCTCGACTTCATCGTCGCCACCCCCATGGCCATCATGGACGGCCTGAGGCGCGGCGGCACGGTGCTGCTCGAGCCGGTCGCCGCGCTGAACATACGCGTGCCCGCCGATATGGGCGGCAGAATCATGAGCGAGGTCGTCGCCATGCGCGGCGAGGTCACCGCCACCGAGACAGACGACAGCCGGGGCGCAATGCTGCTCACCGCCGAAGCGCCGCTGCGCGCCGTGCTGGACTTCCCCACCCGGCTGGCCGCGCTCTCCGGTGGACGCGGCTCGCTCACAATGCGCGTTCACCGCTATCAGCCCTGCGCCGAGGAACACGTCTGCCCGCGCGCCGGCGTCAATCCGCTCGACACGGCCAAGTACATACTCGCCGCCCGCAGCGCGCTGGAAAGCGATATTTTCTGATTTTGCCGGAGCGTCTCCGCAAAAAATGGGGCGCTGCGGATTCTCCGTGGTTTATCGCATTGCCTGCGGCTTCCGGATTTGACAGCCGCATTTTTTCGAAGAAAGGGATCCGAGCCTTGCTCCATGGCCTTATGCGCCGACGCGGCTTTGATCGCGCCGCGTCGCAATTCGGAATTTTCTCTAAAAAAACGCTTGACTGCGCCCCTGGGGCAGCGCTTATGCTGAGCATGGGAGGGATGAAACATGACCATGCACGAAGTGTGCGCGCGCCTTGGACTCACAAAAAAGGCGGTGCGCTATTACATCTCCGAGGGGCTGATTGCGCCGCGCCGGCTCGAGAACGGCTATGCCGACTTTTCGGAGACGGACTGCGAGGCGCTCGAGCGCATCGCGCTTCTCAGGCGGCTCGATCTTCCGCTCAGCGAAATCCGCGCTCTGATCGCAGGCGGAAGCGCCGAAGCCGCGCTTGAGCGGCTGGACAGGCAGATTGAGCGCGAACAGACCGCGCTCGGTCTGCTGCGCGAATTTTCCCGGACGCGCGATTACGCGCAGCTCAGAGCGGCGCTTGACCGCGAGGCGCAAAGGCGCACGATCGCCGAGCGGCTGGAGAGCGCCTTCCCGGGCGGCTTCGGGCGCATGGCCGCGCTGATGTTTGCGCCCTATCTGAATCAGCCGATCGAAACGGACGATCAGCGGGCGGCCTACGATGAAATCATCGCCTTTCTGGACGGCGCGCCTGCGATCGACCCCGCGCTCATCGATGAAATGCAGCGCGCATTCGCGTCCATCGACGCGGAAACCGCCGAAAAAATGCGCCGCGCCAAGGAAAGCGCCGCCGCCGACCCGCAGAACTGGCTTGAAGAGAACGAGGAGCTTGTCCGCCAGTACGCCGCCTTTAAGCAGTCGGCCGCCTATCGCGCCTCGCCCGCCGGAAAAATCGAGGACTATCTCAGGGCGTTCTGTCAGGAAAGCGGCTACAACGACGTGTTTATTCCCGCGCTGCGCCGGCTCAGTCCGGCCTACGACGCATACCAGCGCCGGCTGATCTCCGCAAACGACGCGTTCAGCCGCGCTCTCCAATCGACCGATTAGGAGGTTTTTTCGAATGAACGACACCGCCCGCCTCGAAACGCTGCGCGCCGCGGCGCTGCGGCACAGCGACTCCATGGAAGCGTTCCTGCTGAACTTCTACAAAAGCTATCCCGGCGGCGATGCGGATTTCGACGCGTACGGCGAGGCTTTCTACGCCGCTCTGGACGCGCTCAGGCCGCACATCGGCGAGGGCGAGCTGATCGTCGGCGAAACGGTTTACGATCTGTCTGCCGAAGAAGAACGCGAATGGAAGGACGTCTATCGCGCCGCATGGCGATCCGGCTGTCAGGCGGCGGGCGACGGTCAGGATTCGCACATGGCGATCGACTACGATCTGCTGCTGCGCGAAGGGCTTGCAGGAATTATCGCGCGAATCGACGGTCGTCTCCGGACGTGCACAGAACCTCAGCGCGCCTTTTACCGCTGCGCGCGGCGCTGCCTTGAGGCCGTCATTCAGCACAGCCGCCATTACGCGGAATACGCCGAGGCGCTGGCCGGTGAAGTCTCCGATCCTCAGCGCCGGGGCGAGCTGCTCGAAATCGCTGCTGTCTGCCGCCGCGTGCCCGCCAACCCCGCGCGCAGCTTTTACGAGGCGCTTCAGTCGGCGCATTTCGTCACCTATTGTCTGGGCATGAACCCATTCCGGCCGGGGCAGCAGCAGTTTCAGCTCGGCCGCCCCGACCGCTATCTCCTCCCCTACTATGAGCACGACGTCGCCGCGGGCACGCTCACGCCCGAGCGCGCGCAGCTGCTCTTCGACTGCCTCGCCGTGCAGATCAATATGCGCGTGCCCAACGGCCTGTCGAGCGGCTATATGGTCGGCGGGCGCGACAGCGCGGGAAATATCGTCGCCAACGCGCTGACACTGATGGGGATGCAGGCCATTGACGACGTGCGTCTGGTCTATCCGGCGGTCGGCTTCTGCCATACGGCGGGCATGCCCGATGAGTATCTCGAAAAGGCGTGCGAAATCCTCACGCACGGCCGCTCGCACCCCGCGATATTCAACGACGACGTGATCGCGCAGGGACTGGCCGAATACGGCGCGGACGATCCCCGCAATTACATCCACTCCACCTGCGTGGAAATCACCCCCATCGCCGCATCGAACGTCTGGGTGGCCAGCCCGTATACCAATATGCCGCAGCTGCTGCTCGACTGCATGAGCGAGCCGCTCGAAAGCCATGACGCGCTCATGGCCGCGCTCTTTGAGCGGCTGGATGCGTCCATACGGCGCAATTTTGAAGAGCAGAACGCCTTTCGCGCCCATCGCGCGGCGCACTCCATGAATCCGCTCCTGTCCTGCTTTGTCGGCGACTGCCTTGAGCGCGGCGAAGACATTGAGCGCGGCGGCGCGCGGTACAACTGGATCATGCCCTCGTTCGTCGGCATGGCCAATCTGGTCGATTCGCTCTATGCGATCAAAGAGCTGGTCTACAGTCAGCGCCGCCTGACGCTGACCGAATTCAAGCGCATACTAGACGCGGATTTCGCCGGCCACGAAGCGCTCCGGCGCGAAATTCTGGAAACCATTCCCAAATACGGCAACGACTGCGACGACGTCGACGGCGTGTTCACGCTCATCGTCGAGCACATCGTCGCCGAATGCCGCAAATACACGCCCATGCTGCCCAACGGACGGCTCATTCCCAGCGTGTTCTGCTGGATCATGCACGAGCGCTTCGGCGTTATGACCGGCGCGACGCCCGACGGCCGCAGCGCGCGCTTCCCGCTGGGCGACGGCTCCGGTCCGTGTCAGGGACGCGAAAAAAAGGGGCCGACCGCCTCGATCCTTTCCTCGACCAAGTGGAGCCACAAGGAGCTGATCGGCGGCGTGGCGGTGAATATGAAATTTCTCAAATCGTCGCTGGGCGCGCAGTCGGTGGATACGCTCATGGCGCTCGTCAGGACATATCTGCTGCGCGGCGGCTTTGAAATACAGATCAACGTCGTCGATCAGGAGACGCTGAAGGATGCGCGCCGTCATCCCGAGGCCTATCAGGATCTGGTGGTGCGCATCGGCGGCTACAGCGATTACTTCGTGCGCCTCTCCCCCGAAATGCAGGAGGAGGTCATACTGCGCACGGCGCACAGCCTGTAAAAGCGCTCTCTTCAAAAGCCGCTCCGTCTTATGCACGGCGCGGCTTTTGCGTTGTTCCCGCGCGCGAATGCGCTTGACGACGCGAAGCCATGCGGCCAGCGAGATCGTCCATTGATTTTTTCAGGGAAGCAAATTTTGGGCTTTTCACAGAAAGCCGGGAAAGCGAAGCGCGGCAGAGAGACGTGAACGGCCGGAAAGCAAAGATTGCACGGCTAAACACGCATTTTCCCCTTCTTTGTCCGTTTTTTCATGGCGATGTACTGTCATCTGGCGCTGCCATGGGCCTGCACTCCTCCAATATTCCGTGAAAAAAACACATTTTCCGCCGCGTCAGGACGTTTTCGAGATACGAATCGGACGCATACCTGCGCAAAGCCTAAAAGGCATGAAAAACAGGCGCGCGGAATCGCTTCCAACGCGCCTGCGTCATATGTAAGAAGAGCCGTCTGCAAGCGGTGCCCGCGTTTTTCCGAATCAGAAAACACCGTCGCAATCCAGACAGTACGCGCCGCCGCACGGTTTGCGGCCGCTCGCCCACTTGCCGTGCGTGAAATCCGGGAACGCCTGCGGCATGCCGCCCATGGCGACCGACTGCTCGCTCAGCGTGGTGATCGCCATATAGGTCGCCGCGTCGTAGACGTCTATGGGCGGCTGAGTGCGGTTGCGCGCCGCGTCGGCAAAGGCCGCCATGACCAGATAGTCCATGCCGCCGTGGCCGTCGCTGGCGGAGGGATCATAGTTCTGCCAGAGCGGATGATCGTATTTCTTGTAGATCTCCTCCATGGGCTCCCAATGGCCGTGCTCGAAAACGTCGTCGATGTTCACGCCGTCTTTGTCCTCGCTGTAAATGGCGCGGGTGCCCTGCACGAGATTGGCGCGGCTGTAGGGGCGCGGCAGCGTGATGTTGTGGCGCAGCATCATGACCTCGCCGCCCGCGCATTTGATGAGGCTGGTGGTCACGTCGCCGCAGGCGTAGCGCTTTTCGCGCGCGTCGGCCAGCGGATGCTCGGGGTTGTGGCGCTGGAGATAGTCCTGCACGCCATAGGCCGGCGTGGACATGGACACAAGGCTCACGAAGCGGTTGCCGTTGTTGATGTTCAGTATCTTGCCCATGGGCAGCGCGCCGTGCGTGGGATACAGATCGCCGTCGCGCAGGAAGTTGTTGTTGCAGCGCTGATGCGTCATATCCGTGACATGCGCGCGCAGATCATGGCAGTAGCCCGCCTCGGTGTACACCACCTTGCCGAACACGCCCTGGCGCACCATGTTGAGCACCGCCATCTCATTGCGGCCATAGCAGCAGTTTTCCAGCAGCATCATGGGCGTCTTCGTGCGCTCATAGGTGTGAACCAGCTCCCAGCACTCGTCCAGACTGGCCGCGCCGCACACCTCGGCGGCGGTATAAATGCCCGCGTTCATAAAGTCGATGCAGATTTCCCAGTGCGTGATCCAGTTGGTGACGACGTAAACCAGATCGATGTCGCCGCGCTCTATGATGCGCCGGTAGTCCGTATAGCCCTGCGTCTCCACGCCCAGCGCGCGCATTTCGTCCACGCCAGCCTTCAGGCGATCCTCCATAATGTCGCAGACGGCCACAATGTTCAGATCCTTAACCGACTGGATGGTTTTGAGCAAACTCAGTCCGCGGGAGCCAAGGCCGACGACCGCGGCGCGCAGTGTTTCCTTCATGACGTCATCCTCCTTTTGTTATAATTCAAAACGGCGTGCGGCAGGCAATTATACGCCCCCGCACGCCGCCATTGTATCAGAGAAGCGGGAGAATGTCAACCCTTCCCGACAATGCAGAGCGCGTTGTTCGTGAGGCGCTCGTCGTTCATCAGCGCGCTTTCAAAGGGGCGCAGCGCATTGGGCGTTACGCCGAAGCGGCCGAAATCGCCGCCCTCCCACTGCACGAACAGATTGTCGTACACCTCGGGCATCCATTCCTCGCATCCGGCGGCGCAGTGCATGACCATATAGCGGCCGCGATCGAAAATATTGCCGTGAATGCGGAAATTCTCGGCGCGGTTGGCATGGCTGTCCCAGCTCTTGATGTGCGAGGCCTGCGTCTTGTCCGGGCGCTGATCGCCGAAGCCGCAGCCCGCCAGACGGCAGATGTTGCCGGTCATCTCGATGTTTTTCATGATCTGATCGGGCGCGTTCTCCTGATCAAGGAAATACTCAATGGAATAGGTGCATTTTTCGATCAGATTGTCCTTATACAGCACATTTTCGTGGCGCACCGTTTCGGGGTTGAGGTTCTTGAACTGGTGCGTGATGGCCGCATCGTAAATCTGATAGATATAGCAGTTTTCAACCGTGTAATCGCGGCAGGCGATGTAGATTTCGATCGCGTTGCCGTAGCGCGTGGTCGAGCGGGTGCGCGCCTGAGGATCCACGCCCTGAAGCGAACCGCCGATCCATGCAAGCACGCAGTTTTTAACCGTCAGGCCGTTTCGGTTCATCGTGCCAATGCCGTGCGAGCCGCCGTAGCGTATGAAGAGGTTGTCGATCAGCACGTCGTCGCCCTCCACGGTCACCACATGGCGCTTTTCGGCCATTTCGATGGAATCAAAGCGCGCGCCGGGATTGCCCTTGTCGGAATAGAGATAGACGTGCTGATCGTCCAGCGAATGATACATCTGAAGGTCATCCGTCATCTGATCGATGCGGCCCTCAAAGCCGTCGATCCCCACGACCATTTTATAGCTCCATTTTTCGCCGTGATTGAACACGACCAGTCCCACGTCGTTGGTCTTGACGAGCGCGTTCTTCCAGACGTTCTTCACATCCGTCTCCGTCCATTCTGACGCGACGGCATAGTTCTTGTCCGAGCCGGTGATGATCGGCTTGTCGCCCGCGCCGTAGGCCGAATAGCGCACGCCGCCCTGCGCGTTGAGCTGGCCGCGCCACTCGCCGCCGCGCTCGAAGAGCACCCAGTCGCCGCGCTTATAGCCGCCGAATGTGTTGACGCGCTCGAGCGTCTTCCATGCCGCCTCGGGCGTCGTGCCGTCCGACGCGTCGTTTCCGCTGTTCGAGACGTAATAGGTCGTGCCGGCGCCGTTCCACGCGCTTTTCGCCGTCATGATTTTGCTTTTCAGTTCCTCCGCCCTGCGGTCGATCACTCCGAGCATTTTGCTTGTCCTCCCTTTGTCCATTCTATCAGCGCATAGGCGCGCCGCTTGCCCAGCCTCACGCCGCCTGCGTTCAGCTCGATCTCCGCGTTCGAGCACAGCAGGCTCATCCGCGCGCCCGCAAGCGCCCCGGGCAGCGCGAATACATCCCTGTCGGTCGATTCGCGGAATAACAGCAGATAGCCGCGCCCGCCGCAGTCAATCTTGAAGCCGGTCAGGCTCTGGCCGTCCGGCTCCTCGCCGATGGGTTCAATGTCGCCGGACGCAAAGTCGTCCCGATGCGCGCGGTATACCGCGATGATCGCCTTCAGGCGGCGGCTGTCCTCCTCGTTTAGATGGCTCATCTCCATCCACAGGAGCGGGCTGGCGACCATCACTGCGGCAAAGAGATAGTCCATGTCGTAATAGTCGGGCGCGAACTCGTCGCCGGGCGCATAGAGCTGCCTGTTCCTGCGCGGATTGAGCGCCTCAAATTGCAGCTTGCCCGGCGGCAGCAGGCGGCTGAGCGTCCAGACGTTTTTCAGCGTGGCGTGCGGATAGTAGGCTGCCGTGTCGGTATAGCGGTTTTCGACGAAGAGATTGCCGTACTGGCTGAAGTACAGAGCGCCCAGCCGAATCTGCGCGGTCACGTCCTGATTGACCTCAATCGCGCCGCCGCTCTCTGCCGTGACCGCTTCCAGCAGGCGCAGATAGTTGGCCTCGCCCCTCTTGGAGCGGATGTTCACGCCGTCCAGCTTGAAATGGCGCGCGCCCTCGTTTTTCCACAGGCCGAGCAGCGTGTCCGCATCGCGCCGCCACCGGGCGAAATCGTCGGTGGAATCGGGCGAAAACCACAGCCCCAGCTCGACGCCATAGCCGCGCGCCTTCTCGAAAAGCGGCTTCAGGCCGTGCGGGAACTTTTCCGCGTTGACCGCCCAGAAGTGCGGATCGGCGCTGTAATAGCCCTCCCACACGCCGCCCTTTTTGAGCGCCGAGTTGGTCGTGTGTCCCTGCTGCCAGCCGTCGTCGATCTGCACGACGTCCGCGCCCAGATAGGCCGCCTTGTCGATTTCCTTCATCATGAAGTCGTGGCAGACCGCCGCGTCCCGGCTGCGGTCGCCCCATGTGTTGGACATGACGCGCGCGCCGCCCGTCCGCTTCCATGTCCTTTTGTAGTGGGCGCGGTAGAGCCGGTCAAGCTCGCTGCGCTTCCCCACGCCCACAGTCGAGCCGTAGCCGCAGAGCGCGCCCGCCTCGCTCACGCCGTCCAGCCCACTGCCCACCAGCAGCGCGCACTCGCCCATGGGGATAAGCAGATCCTGCGCCGTGCGGTGGAGCGCGCTCAGCGGATAGGGCGCATCCTTGACCAGCATCAGCGCGCGGTCATTGACGTAGTCGTCCAGCACGAACACGCTGCCCTCGTCCCACTCGCCGCCCCAGCCGCCGGCATAGACCTGCCGGGTATAGCTGCGCACGAGCGCGTCGTTTAAGTCGCTCTTGTCGAGCAGCTGCGTGACATGCAGCTTGTAATGCCCGCGCGGCAGCGGGAACGCGTCTATGCTGTCCGGCCAGGCCGCCTTCTTCGCAGCCGCCGCGCCGTTCTCATCGCCGCCCTGAATAACCTCCGCCGCGTCGGTGCGATACGCGCCGATGTTCTCCACGCGCATCGCCATGGAGATAAACGGCGCATCGGGATACACCGTGATCGTGCGCACGAGCGTCTCGCCGCCTTTTCCGTGCCAGATCAGATCGGCCGCCATAAATCGCTCGGACAGGCCGAAATGATCATCCTCGCGCGCGCAAACCTCTACCGCGGCGCACTCAAAGGGCAGATTCAGCCGGCGCACGCCCTCCTCGCGCGCCCAGATCGTCCCCGCATGGTCGGACACATAAAGCGGCGTCAGCCCATGGCGATCGATCAGAAAGGCGCGCTCTATGCGCCCGTTTCCAACCGTCAGCCGTTCGCCGTCATGGCGAACATAGCAGTCCCTGTACTGATAATTCATATTTTCTCCTCACCGACAATCTCGAATGCATCGCAATCGTCTTCCACAATGACCTTTACCGGCGATTTCGCGCCGTGAACGCTGATTTTCCAGAGGCGCTTTGCCGCCTTGCCCTGATAGTCGCCGTCGCGCCTTCCAATGGTCAAAACGGTCTCGCCCGCCTGCTCGTCGCACACGATGCGCGTGTGGCAGGAGCGCTTTGTCTCGTATTCGAGGCTCAGGCCGTCGTCCTCGCGCAGTGTGTACTCGCTGTGTCCCTCGGGATAGACGGCCAGCTCGATCTCGGAATCGTCATACTGGAACACATAGTCGCGATCCTTCCACATCGGTATGATCGCGCCGCGCCTGACGAACAGACCGCCGCCGCGTCCCTCGGGCGCGGTGTAGCTGATCTCCCGACCGCCCTCGTAGACCTTGCCCGTCCAGAAGTCCTCCCAGCGGCCCTCGGGCAGATACACACTGTCGCTGAACACGGTCACCATCAGCCAGTCGCCGAACATATACTGCGTCACGCAGTCCCACGTCTCGCTGCAATCCGGGAAGGCGATGGGCATCGGCCGGAGCATCGGCAGATCCTCCTCGTGCCCCTCTATGGCGCTGGAATAGATATACGGCATCAGCCGGTAGCGCAGCCGCGCATAATAGGTGAACACCGCCTCCAGCTCGTCGCCCGCCCACCAGGGCTGGCTGAAGCCGTACCAGCTGTTGAGATGACCCCAGGGCAGCAGAAGGCCAAAGTGAATGGCCTGCGCGTCGTGGACGTTCATGTCGCAGGAGGTGTTCTGCATGCCGGAAAGCGCCATGTTCATGATCCAGATC
>CAKUAV010000120.1 GCA_934636425.1 uncultured Clostridia bacterium | reverse complement strand
CCGCCGCATAGGAGAGCGCATACAGCGCGACAAACGCCGCGTTCCAGACATTCACGCGCCTTGCGACCAAATCTCTCGAATAGATCAGCGCGCGCAATATGCCCGTCACGTTGAGCAGAAAGCCCGAATACGCGCCCAGCATGAGCATATTGATCGCAAAAAACGTCGAGCCGAAGAGCTGAACCAGTATCACCTGCCGCCGCTCCTTCGCCTGATAGGACGATATATTCATCGCCATGCCCAGTATCCCGAATGCCTGCGCTGCAATCAGGCGCACCGTCCATCCCTCCATTGCGCAATGCTCTTTCCCTCATTGTATCAACCGCGCCCCGCCTTGTCAAGCAAAGCGCGGTCAAAGTCTCGGAGCATCGCCAAAGGCAGCGCCGCCATGGTTTGCAGCGCCTTCGGCAGGCGGACATTTCACGCCGCGACGAAATCCGATCAGATCAGTTCGGCCACAGCGTCTGTCCCTCAAAGCCGCTCTCAGTCAAACGAGCCAATTCGCCCTGCCATGACGATTCCTCTCACGCACCCGTCCGTCATCGCAGAGCACACCCGCCAAATACCCGCTCATCGTAGGCAATCGCAGGATAATCCTTTGATCGAATCAGCACGGCGAAATTGACGCGTTCCAAACGGAAGCCGCCCGGAAGATAAGCGTCCCTCAAAGCCGCTCTCATCCAAACGAACCGATTCGCCTGCCATGACGATTCCTCTCACGCCCTCCCCCGCGCAGAGCACGCCAACCCGCCCATCGCGAAATAATCCTGATCGAATCAGCACGGTGAAATTGACGCGTTCCAAACGGAAGCCGCCCGGAAGGTGGGCTGTCATGCGCTCGCGCAGCAAGTCCCGTCTGCGGGCTGTTCGCTTTTCTCACGCGCTTACGCCGCTTCCCTTCCAAGTTCCATGCGCCTTCGCGCCTGCCGCCGAAGCTCTTTTCATAGTCCCGGATTGGCGCTGCCGCCACGCAAATCGCGCCCCGCATTGTCATGCGGAGCGCGACCAAAGCTGTGATAATATGACGGTGTTTATTTGCTTTCCGGGAAAAGATGCCTGTGCAGCGTCGCGCGCACAGCGCCCGCGCCCGCAATTTCTTCGACAAAGAAGCGCTCTATGCGCTCCGCCAGACCGCATCGGCACAGATCGCTGCCGAATATCGCCTCGTTCGAGAGGATTTCGCGCAGCTGGCCGCGATAGCTTTCCGGCCTGCCGACCTCTATGCCCTTCAGCTTTTCCTGAAGCGCGTCCTTCATCGGGTCGGGCGAAACGTCCATGGGCTGCGCGTCGTCGCCCACGCCCAGAAGATAGCGCAGCCAGCCGGCGATGGCCAGCGGTATGGCGACCAGCGCGTCCAGATCGCGCCCGGCGGCCAGATGGCCCCGTATCGTCTCGCCGAAGCGTATGCCCACCTTCTGAGAGGTATCGGTCGCGATTCGGCGCGGATCATCCGGCATGAACACATTGGGCAGGCGCTCGTTCACCACCTCGTCAATGAAGGCCCTCGGGCTGATGATTCCCGGATCGGGCACGACCGGCAGCGCCTCGTCGCAGCCCAGCCGCCTGACCAGCCGCGATAGATCCTCGTCCTTCATCTCGTCGCGTATCAGCGTATAGCGCAGCAGGCAGCCGTATACGGCCAGCGCCGTATACAGCGGATTCAGGCAGGCCGTGACCTTCATGCGCTCGGCGCGGTTGACGGTGTCGCGGTCGGTCATATGCACTCCCGCCTTTTCCAGCGCGCTCCGTCCGTTGGGGAAGCGATCCTCGACGACCAGATACTGCGGGCGCTCCGCGTTGACAAACGGCGCGATGAATGTGCCGCGCGCGGTCACGATCGGCGCCATGTCCTCTATGCCGTCGGCGGCCAGCGAAGCCTCGACAGCCTGAGATGGGCGCGGCGTGATCTTGTCGATCATACTCCACGGGACGCGGCGCTCATCCTCAATGTAATCCACAAAGTCCCGTCCGACAAATCCGTTTTCCAGCCATGCGCGCGCGATTTCGAGCACGGCGGCGCGGAGTCTTTCGCCGTTGCGGCTGCAGTTGTCCATGGAAACCAGCGCGATGGGCTGCGCGCCCGCCCTGAAGCGCTCAAGGAGCATCGCCGTCACAACGCTCATCGCGTGGCGCGCCGCGTCCGGCCCTGCGCTCATGTCGCTCTTCGCGACCGGAAGCAGCTCCCCATTCATGCCGCGCAGCTGATAGCCCTTCTCGGTGATCGTAAATGAGACCATCTGAAGCGTCGGCTGCGAAAATATCTCGGCAAGGCGCGCTCTGCACTGCTTGTCCGCCGTGTCGGCGCGCACGCCCTCGGCAATCGATGCGATGATCTCCCGCTCGGTTGTGGCGTCCGGGTTCAGCGTGACGTTCATGGTCAGGCAGTCGAACGGCGCGTAGATGCGCTCGATGATCTCGCCGTCGAATGTATCCGCCGCGATGATTCCCTCACCGGCCAGTCTCGCGTCCAGCAGCCTCTGCTGAAGCGCCGCGATAAAGCCCCGAAATATGTTCCCCGCGCCGAAGTGCAGCCGTCGAACGGGTTGTCTTTTGTGCGGATTTAGTTTTCGCCGCCCTCGGCGGGCGCATCGGTGGCGTTGGCCGCGGGATCGGCGGGCGCGCTGGCCGCGGGGGCGTCGGAAGCGAAGAGCGCCTCCTGAACCGCCGGCGTGGCGATGCCGTCAGCCGTCATGCCGACCGCCGTCTGGAACTTCTTCACGGCCTCGGTGGTCTTTGCGCCGAAATAGCCGTCGGCCTTGTCGTTCAGGTAGCCCAGCTCGATCAGGCGCGCCTGCAGCTTCTTGGCCGCCTCGCTCTTGCCGCCGCTCTCCTGCAGCGTGGTGTAGGCGCTGCCGGGCGCGGGCGTGGGCGTAACGACCGGCTCGGGAGAAGGCGTGGGCGTGGGCATGACCGCGCTCTCCACCTGAGCGGCCAGCGACGTCAGCTGCGCCACCGTCGTGGCGTTTTTCAGCTGCGCCACGCCGTCCTGCACGACCATCCATTCCTGTTTGGAGGCTTCCGCGCGCGCGTCGCTCGTGCCGTCATACTGCGCCTGCGCGTCGGCCTTGATCACGGTCTGGACCGCCTCGTGGAGTATGGTCAGCGTGGTGATGAACAGCTCGTCGTTTTCCTGAGGCGTTTCAGGCCTGAGCGCGTTCAGGGCGGCCATGTCCTTGCTCATCTCTTCCTGCGCATAGGTCGGATTCACCGCGCAGCTCTTGACCATGTTGTCGCGATAGGCGTCGCTCGAATACTCGGTGATCAGGTTAATGCCCTGAGAATACACGCTGTGCGTCACGCCCGCGATTTTCGTGCCCAGGCTGCTGGTGACATACAGAAGATAGCGTATGCCGAAAACCAGCACCACGACCGCCAGCGCCGCGCCCAGTCCGATTTGGAGCTTTCGGTTGGTTCTGATCTGATTCAGCACGGCCGCAAAGTTGAAGCCGCCCCTTTCGGCGGGCGCGTCCTCGTCATCGTAAAGGCTCTCGTCGTACGCGCCGTCCTCATAGGCCGCCTCGTCGTAGGCCGCGTCGTCGGAGCTGAACGTCGCGCCGTCTGCGGCCTGCTCGTCATAGGCGACATTGTCGGCGGCAACCTCGGCCTGAGCCGCCTCGCCAGCGGCCACTTCCTCCAGTTCGACGCCCTGCGCCTCGCCCCCGTAGCCCGGAATGTCGGCCGCCGGCTCCTCGTAGTCCTCGTCGTAGGCCGCTTCCTTTTTGCCCAGACCCAGCCGGTCGCGCAGAGAGACCTTGCCCGCCTTCATGGCCCTGCGCTCTTCCATCTCGCGCATATAGCGCTGCACCTTCGGGCTGATGCGGGCGGGCGCCAGCTCGCGCATTTTGTACTTTTCGGCGCTCTGTTCCGGCGCGCTCTCGCGCTGCGCTTTGGTCTGTGCGGCCGTTTCGGCGGCGTCATCGGCCGGCTCTTCCTCCGGATAGACTTCGCCGGCTTCGTCTTCTACGGAGTCGTCATAGGCCGCTTCGTCCTCGGCATAGGCCTCGCCGGCATAATCGCCGCTCTCTTCTCCGGCGCTCTCGTCATACTGCTGCGCCGCGTCCCCGCCGTAGGTCTCGGCCTCGTCCTCGCCGGACGCGTCCTCCTCGTCGGAGAGCAGAGGACGGTAGGTTGTGTTGGAATACAGATCGTCCTCGGGCTGGTTGTCATAGGACATATAGTCGGTGCGCGTAAAGGCGCTCGTCCCGTCCGCCGGATCGCGCTCAACCTGATCAAGAGGCACGCGCGCCTGAGCCGACGTATACATATTTCCCTCAAAGCGCTCCTCGCCCAGAGCCGCTCCGCAATGCGGGCAGTTGACGTCCTCGGCGCGGATGCTCTTTCCGCAATGGCTGCAAAACATGGTCTGTCCTCCTTTTTCGTGGGATTCCAGCGTATACCTTCAGTTTTCAATAATTTATTATACTCCCGCCGCCCCAAAACGTCAAGCACGGCGCGCATTTCAGCCGTTCGGCGCGCCAAAACTTAAACGTTTGATGCGGTTTTTGCGTATCAAACGCGCTTTTTCAAGCGCGCGCCTGAAAAAACCGCCCGTCGCCCGCGGATTCTTCGCCGCGCTGTGCATGACCCCTCGGCTCCTCCCGCCGTTTTTCAAGGAAGCTCGGACACCCAGCGCGCCTTGATCCGGAAGCGCAAGCCGCAATTCCATCGGCACTGTGTCGGGGGCATGTGCTGAAGCTCGGCGCGCTCACCGCGCCACTCGTGACTTCCCCGGCTTCAGTCGCCGTTTTCAGGGGGGTGCTGACACCCAGCGCGCCTTGATCCGAAAGCGCAAGCCGCAGCTTCATCGGCGCTATGTCATGGCTTTCATGCGTCTAAGGTTCGGCGCGCTCACTGCGCGACGCATGACTCTTCCAGCTCCTCCCGCCGTTTTTCAAGGAAGCGCGAACACCCGGCGCGCCTTAATCCGGAAGCGCAAGCCGCAACTTCATCGGCGCTGCATTGGGCTTTCATGTGTCCGAGGTGCAATGCACTTTTACGCGCTCCTCTTCAGTCAGCCTGCAGCGCCTTCCGCGTTCGGATCGAGCGCTGCGTCGCCGTCCGGCGCATTCGTCGCAAGCGCATCGTCGGGAATGATCACATCGCCGCCCACGGGAGCGCTCGTCGCCGCGTCGAGCGAAGGCGCGCCGTCGGGATAGCACTTCGTGCAGGGCTGAAGCCCCTCGGCGATCGCATCCTGAAGCAGCAGACGGCGGCTGTTTGTCTGCATATCGCAGATTTCCTGCTTGTGATAGTACTGCGCGTTGTTGGTCACGGCGTAGACGATTGTCACCTGCGTGGTCGGATCCATGGGCAGCTCGCCCTCCTGTGTCGCCGTGCCCTCGGTCGTGCCGTCGCCATAGGTTACGGTGTAGCCCTGCTGGCCGCCCGCATTGTAGACGTCGGCAGCCGGCTCGGGCGTCTGAGCGGCGTCGCCGTAGCCGGCCAGAACGGGCGTCTGCGGCGTGGGCAGCATGCCGTTTGTGGGCGATGTGCCGCGCATCAGCACGAACGCGCCGGTCAGCACGCCCAGCGCGCACGCGGAGAGAATCACGCGCATGGCGGCGTTCAGGCGCTTTGAGTGCCAGGCCAGCAGCACGCCGACAGGCGGCAGCACGACCGCCAGAAAGAGATTGATCAAAAACGCCTGTATCGTCTGCCGCTTCTCCTCCGCGGCCTGAGAATGTTCGATGTAGCTGTTGCCGCTCCCCCGGCGGGCGTTGGGTCTTTCCTTCTGCATAGAACCTCCTCTGCCGCGTCCTGATGGTCTGCGGCATTAAATCACAAATTTAGACGCGCGTCAGGCAGGAATTGTCCCGCCCGCACAGAAATTTTATAATAATGGACGTTCGACGCTCGAAGCCGTCCTCAAAGCGCCCCACGATCGGCCTCTGTTCTGCGCTTTGGGAGACAGATCCTGCGCGTTACACTTCATTATATACTATTTTCAGGAGCGATTCAAGAGTATGGAGCAGAAACATCTCGCCCGCCTCAACGAACTGGCCAAGCTGGCCAGGGAGCGCGCGCTCACGGCCGAGGAAACCGCCGAGCGCGCCGAGCTGCGCAAGGAATATCTGGCGACATTCCGCGCCGCGTTCCAGCAGCAGCTCGACAACACCGTCATACAGTATGACGACGGCACCCGCGTGCCCATGAGCGCCTTCAAAAAGCTGCATCAGGCCGAGGAAGCCGAAAAGAACGCAAAGCGCTGACGCGCGCCTTTGCAGTCCTCTTGCAGCGGGTCAAATTCATCATCACGCCCCGGCCGTGCTCATTCACTGAACGCGGCCGGGGCTTCGTATGTCAAATCCGCAGCCGCCAGAGCCGTCAGGGACGACGCGTCGTTTCGGCGCTTCAAAAGTCCTCCGTTAAGCCGATGCCCGCAGCAAAGCCGCGCCGATAAATCCAAACCAGCGCTTTCTCCCATTCAGGAACAATATTTGCGCAAAGCCGCCGCTCTCGGATGGGGACGTTTTGGCAAATCACACCCGATCACATCGCCCTGCAAGTTGTACAGATAGCTGTATGTCACGCCGTTGTGGCTCACAAGCGCGGGCTTGTTGAACACACCGTAATCCAGTAGTATTTTGTTACGCCACTATAAAATGCCCCAACCAAACATACCGTTCAATTGGGGCATTGGTCTGCTCAATATATCTCAGCAATCACAGAAATGTACTATTGCAATAGTACATCCCGGAAAAGTCATAATTCACGCTCACCGGCCTCCTCTGTGAATTCAACGGATCTCGTCAAGCAGAATGTCAGGAGACTGTTTTCAAAAAGCCATCACAAATCTTCCCGATAGAGCAGCATACGCTCTTTAATGCTTTCTATCGTCGGAACTTCTGAAACGGTTGCCGGCATTTCGACATATAAATATATCCTTGAAATTCTGTCGGAAACCTTGCCGGTGCGCCAATCCCCCAGTTCTACGCGTATACTCATGTACTCGGATATCACATATGTTCTAGACACAAGCCGATCTCCAGAGACATCCTCCGTATACTCAATCCAGCTTTCCTCAAGGAGCCTTTCAAAATCGCCGATCAGAAAATCACTTTCCGGAAACCGCTCCTGCAATGCAGCGACCGCATAAATCTGCTGTATGCTTTCGGGCACCTCTTCATCCACCGACGCATAGAACGTTCCTGTTTCTCCATTTTTTGCGCCCACCTCGACATGCACATCCTCTGCGTCTCCAAAACGGACATTGCCCGACACTACAAGAGCCGTTAGCAGCATAACCGCCATTGCCTTAAAGCATTTCATTCTTCCCTGCCCCCATATCGTCTACTGCAATGTACTCATATAAAACTTTCCATTTCTAAAGTAGCTTAACGTAATATGCAGCCCGTCAAAGTGTTTGCATCCATTCTCTGCATTTGAGTAAAAGACACACTCTGTTGTATATTTTTGTTTTCCTTTTTCCCATTCAGTAATCAGTACGTGCCTCGTAATTTCATGAACATCAGTCTGCCGAATCGTCACCGGCTCTTCAGCCAGTACATCCATGTCTCTTCATCGTAGACGTAACCCCGGTACCTGAACGGATTCAGCTTGCCCAGCGTCTCCGCAAGACTTCCAGCCCGGCCGATGATGCTGCCCCATGCGTTGTACTTGTATTCTACCACGAGGCTTCCGGCATTGTCAACAAGCCCAATCACATCGCCCTGCAAGTTGTACAGATAGCTGTACGTCACGCCGTTGTGGCTCACCAGCGCGGGTTTTCCCTGACCGTCGTAATAGAAGTGCAGGCTGTCGCTGTTTTTCGTCAGATGTACCAGCCGCGTGCCGCTATACGTGTAATTCGTCGCAATCCCGTTCACCGTCTTGCGCACGCGCATACCGTTCTGGTCGTACTCGTACCGCACATCCGTCTCGCCGTTCTGCACCTGACGCTTCAGCTGACGGCCGGCCTCCCACTCATATACCCAGCCGTTATAGCTCGTCAGATTGCCGATTGCGTCATACGATCCGATTGCAGATATTGTGCTCCCCGTCAGCTTGTCCTTCCAGTTCGCATCGCTATAGCTGTAGGCAATCGTTTCCTGCGCTTCTCCCGGCATGCCCGTCGTATACGCATATTTCGTCTGACCCGTCATGTTCCCGCCGAGGTCGTAGCGGTACACCCGCGTCGTGCCCTCCGCCGGGTCGTTCACGCGTATCAGCTGACCCAGGCTGTCGTATTCATACGTCGTCGTGCCCGCATAGCTGCCGCCCGTCCGAGTCTCGCTCACGATGTTGTCCGTATTGCCGGCATAGCCGTATGCAAAGCTCACCAGCGGCTGACTGATTCCGCTCACGAGGTTCGTAGACGACGCCGTGCTCAGCCCCGGAATCGCCACGCTGCATGATATAATAACATAAAATAGCGGCAATGCCCAATAATTTGACATCGCCGCCGTATATTCTATTGGTTATCCTTCCTGGCCAAAGCGCGCAATCGTCACCTCATCGCCCGGCGCCAATCGCAGAGCGATGCGCTCGATATACCGCTGCGCCCTCGCCTCCTTGTAGGCGGCGGCCTCCTCCTCCTCCTCCGAGGCGTCCTCCGCGATAAAGACGCCGGTCTTATACGCAATCAGCTCCATATCGCCATACAGCCTGAATATCAGCATCTGGCGGACATAGACCCCCTCTCCATCCGGCATGAATTCGGTGCGGCTGCCCCAGGAAAGACTGCCGATTTCAAGCCCCAGCCCGATGCCCGTCACAAGATACTCGGCGCTTGACGGCAGCGCCCCGTCCGGACGAAAATTCGATATTTCCAAATAGTGGGCGCACATAAGCGCGCGATACAGGTCGCTCAGCGCCGCCTCGGGATCCTCAACGCCCTCGAGCCAGTCGTTTATCGCCTCCATGGGCGAGATGAGATCGGCCTCAAACACCTCCACACCTTCCATGTTCTCCACGCCCTCCGTGCTCACCCGACGGGCGCTCGCGCACGGAACGATCAGCGCGATCAGAAGCGCCGCCAGTATAATTCTGCGCATCATCTTACACGCTCTCCTCATCATTTTACCTCAATATATCTCTGTGGGTAATAAGTTTCACTTACCCGTGCAGGAAAAATCCATCCGTACCAGATTGAACCATATACATGAACACCATCATAATGCCTACATCCCTCCTCATCACACGTATAGAACGTATAAATCAATGAGCCACGGCTACCACTTGCATATTCCACATCAACCTGCACAGTATTTTCATAATACGTATGGCTAAACGTATTCATGTATGCATCGAGTCCCGTCGAAGCCCCTGAAATACCATCAAAGATCTGACTAACTCGCTCCGGATCAACTTGTATTTTCATCGTCCATAATGCACAAGTAACAATCGTACTCATTCCTTCAGTTGCCAGAAATCCCATCACACTCTGCAACCAACTAATCTCCTCTCCCACAGTGTGCGATCTCACATCATAATTAGTGATTTCATACTTCACATATTTGTCACCTCCAATGCCGTATATCCGCGGTATAAACTCATCATAGCCTGTCACATTAGCGTAGTGCTCTTCTAACAACCGCTTTTTTTCTATGCTTTCAGGAGTACACCCAGTACGGTCCGAACACGCCACCGGCTCATTCCCGCAATAAGCATACAAA
>CAKUAV010000119.1 GCA_934636425.1 uncultured Clostridia bacterium | reverse complement strand
TATGTATGAGACCGACGCCGACGGCAACTCTGTCAATCCCGACGCCAACCTGGCCGTCGAGGCTGTCGACGAGAAGACCCTGACCGTCACCCTGAACAACGCCGTCGCCTACTGGAACGAGCTGCTGGCCTTCCCGACCTACATGCCCGTCCGCGAGGACGTCGTCTCCAACGAAGCCTGGGCGACCGATCCTTCCACCTACATCTGCAACGGCGCCTACACCATGACCGCGTGGGAGCACAACAGCAAGATCACCCTGACCAAGAACCCCGCCTATCATGACGCGGACAAGGTCACCATGGACGTCATCGAGTTCTATCTCTCCGACGACGCCAACAACATGCTGGCCAACTTCCAGAACGGCGACTGGCAGCTGATCGACGACGTGCCCACCTCCGAGATCGCCACGCTGAAGACTCAGTATCCCACCGAGTTCGTCGTGGCCGGCCAGATCGGCACCTACTACGTCTGCTGGAACATCAACGAGAACATCCTGCCCGCCTCCAGCGAGCTGACCGGCGTTGACGCCGAGAAGGCCGAGGAAGAGATCCGCAACGCCATCGCGCTGCTGTTCGACCGCAACTACATCGTCACCGAGATCGGCCAGGCCGGTCAGGTTCCCGCCTCCAGCTTCGTCGCCATGGGCATGACCGACGCCGACGGCTCTCAGTTCTATCAGAACGCCGGCGCCTCCAGCGACTATGACGGCTACTACAACGTCTCCGAGGACGCTTTTGAGGACAACTTCACCAGCGCCATCGAGACCCTGAAGAAGTACTACACCTACGATGAAGCCACCGGCATGTTCTCCGACTTCCCGTCCATCACCTACCTCTACAACACCTCCGAAGGCCACAAGGCCATCGGCGAGTATCTGCAGAGCGCTCTGGCGGGCGTGGGCATCAACATGACGCTGGTCAATCAGGAGTGGAACACCTTCCTGAACACCCGTAAGGCCGGCGATTACACGATCGCCCGCAACGGCTGGCTGGCCGACTACAACGATCCCATCTGCTTCCTGGATATGTGGGTCAGCGCCTCCGGCAACAACGACGTGCAGTTCGGCAAGGGCAACCACGCTGATCTGGCGATGTACAATCTGGATCTGACCTCCTGCGGCTACGACGTGAAGGTCGAGAACGGCACCTGGGCTGAGACCTACGACGTGCTGATCTCCAAGATCAAGTCCTGCACCGACAGCGAAGCGCGCTACGCCATGATGCACATGGCCGAGGATCTGCTCATGCAGACCGGCTGCATCACGCCCCTGTACTTCTACACCGACATCTATATGCTCGACGACAGCGTGAAGGGCTTCTATTCCAACCCCCTGGGCTACAAGTACTTCATGCACTGCACCATCGAGAAGTAATTCTCAAAACGCAAACACCAGCGGAGTCGATTCGTTCGGCTCCGCTGGTGTTTTAGTCTTCAAGCAGATTGCAAAATGTGTTTTCATCAACGATCTTTATGCCCTTTTGATTTAAGGTTTTCTGCCCGCCTCAGCCTCCCCGTTTTTCCGTTTTTGATCAGACTGCAATATTCAAAGCTGCCGCCCGCATTCGCGGCGCGCCGCATTGCTTCTCTGCGGCTCATCTTTTCTCCCGCAGACAAATGGCGTTTTCCCAAAGAGAAGCCGTTCATCCGGAACAGTCCGGGCTGTTTCCCGGCAATGCGTCGCCCCCTTGGAGCGAATCTCATTCTCCGGTCAGCATTCCCTCGCTCCGCATTTTTTTAACCATGCAGTCGAACAGCGCCTTCGTCGATCTGCAGTCAAGCAGGGCTCTGTGTCCATTCACCGGCAAGTCCAGTTTGCGCACCAGCGTTTCCAGCTTGTGGTTTTCAAATTCCGGATACAGTTTGCGGGCGAATTGAAGCGTATCCGCGTATTCATTTTCGAAATCATGCTCAAGGCAGTTGGCCATAAACTGCATGTCAAAATAGGTGTTGTGGCCGACAATGAGATCATTTCCGATGAACCTCAAAACGTCGTCTCTGACCTCGGAAATCGTCGGCTGGCCAACCAGCATCGCATCGGTAATGCCTGTAATGTGCGTTATTATGCCGCTCAGCCTGCGTCCGGGATTGATGAGCTGATCATATTCGGCGACAATCTCATTGTTCCGCACTTTGATGATGCCGATTTCTATTATGCTGTCATAGTATGACGACAGCCCCGTCGTTTCAGTATCAAGGACGCAGTAGTCTTTGTCAATCCTTCGAACGTACTGTCCGCGGCTATACTTTTTCATGTAAAAGCTCCTCTTCAGACTGCATTCCGGCCGTAAAATATGCGCCCGGCCTCAAGGTTTTTTCTGTAACAGCATCCCCAGTATTCTTCGTCGTCCAGGTGCAGACAATGCCCGGCATCGAGCGCCTCACGTGAGCATTGCAGCAGCCGAACGGCTCTTTCCCGGCGTCCGCCCGGCACTGTTCATCGCCGCCATGGCTTCAATCTGCGTCAGAAACTCCTCTTCGACCATAAGCGGAATGCGCGCAGCGCCATTGCTCTGAGACGCGCCCGCTGTCCGCTCCACATAAGCGCAATATGGCCGCCTGTATCAAAGCACTGCGTGCGGCTGTTTATCCTGATTCCAAAAACATTCTCTCCGAACATCGCCGCCGACGTTTTCGTCTTGCTCTGAACGAGCGCGACGCGCTTTGCGTCGTTCGCAACGTCCGCCATGAACTTTACGATCTCTTCCGGCGTGCCGCCGCCACATATTTCAACATTCGTTTTCACCTCGCGCCATGGATTGATTTATATCGATTAATAATGTCATTATACCATTGCCCGCGGATCAATTCAACCGCTTTCGCCTCTTTCATTAAATTCTTTGTGCCGCGGGGCGCATTGCTTCCGAATGCAAAGATCAGCGGAGCCGATCGTTCGGTTCCGCTCGGCCTGTCAAAAAAGTTTTTGGCAAGCTGGTGGACGGGGAGAGCAAGCCCTCCCGCCACAGCCACCCCGGAGAGTTTTTGCTGAAATCTTTCGGATTTTCCGGGCGCAGCAATCGTCCCGCGCCTGCCATACACGCCGCCGGGCACGATTGGAAGCTCGAGAGGGCTTCGATCCTCTCGATTTCTCCAAGGCTCTTTCGACAGACAGGCCGCCGCTTCATGGCCGTGAAGCGGCGGCCTGTCGCATAACGTTGGGGCAGGATACGCTGCGCGCTGCCGTTCCGGTGCGCCCGGCTGCGTCGGAGCGGCGCTCGCGATTCACCGGGGGATCAGCGCCAACGCGCGCATTGCGTCGATGAGCCGCGCGCGGCACAGCTTCGTCGCGGGGACGAGGGGCAGCCGCACGTCGGCCTCGCACAGAGCCAGCATGGACAGCGCCGCCTTGACGGGGATGGGGTTTACCTCGGCAAAGAGCGCGCCTATGAGCGGCAGCAGCGAGAGCTGGCGCGCCCGGCTGCCCGCCATGTCGCCCGCGAACCAGCGCGCCGTGATCTCCCGCATCAGTTCGGGGCAGACGTTGCCGGCCACGGAGATCACGCCCTGCCCGCCCAGCGCCAGCACGGCCAGCGTCTGATCGTCGCTGCCGGAATAGAGCGCGATCTCGTCGCCGCACAGCCGCGCCAGCTCGGCGATCTGCGATATATTGCCGCTCGCTTCCTTTATGCCGCAGATATTGCCGTGCCGGCACAGCGCCGCCGCCGTTTCGGGCAGCAGATTGAGCCCCGTGCGCGAGGGCACATTGTAGAGTATCATCGGCAGATCGACGCTGCCGGCAACCGCCGTATAGTGCGCGATCAGCCCGGCCTGC
Source organism: uncultured Clostridia bacterium (assembly GCA_934636425.1). Lineage (GTDB taxonomy): Bacteria > Bacillota > Clostridia > Christensenellales > Aristaeellaceae > Firm-10. Next base: position 5,848 of record CAKUAV010000119.1, on the reverse strand, counting down.
GTGGTCTTGTTGTAATAGGGCGTGACCAGCAGCAGTGCGTCTGCGCCCGCCGCCTGAGCCTGCCGGGACAGTTCGATTGCGCGAGATGTGTCGTTTGCGCCCGTGCCCGCAATGACGGCGCAGCGCCCATTGCACACTTCGACGGCGCGGCGAATGAGCGCATCGCGTTCCCGCGCCGTCAGCGCCGCCGGCTCGCCCGTCGTGCCGCAGACGATCAGCGCCTCCGTTCCCGCCGCGATCTGCCGCTCGATTAGATTATCGTATGCCGCCCAGTCCACATCGCCGCCGCGAAACGGCGTTACCAGCGCCGTGCCCAGCCCCCTGAAAAGCCGCTCGTTCATTTCATCACGCTCCCTTTCCGCTCAATGCTATGCGCTGCGGCGCGTGAAAAATGCGCATGAAAAACGCCCGGCAGGAGAATTCCCGTCGGGCGATATGCGGTATATTCGATTACAGAGTGACCATTTCGCCGGTCTTTGCGGACTTGAACATGGCCTCGAGCACGGTAAAGACCGCGCGCACCTGCTCGGGCTTGACGATCAGCTCGGCCTTGCCGTCGATCGCATCGCGCAGATTGGCGTAGTACTCGGTCAGATCGGCCGGAGAATCGGGCAGCTCGCGCTCGATGATCTCTTTCTTGCCGCGGGGCGCGAATGTGCGGGTGGGGCCGGAGGTGGTCATGACCACGATCTCTTCCGGCTCGACGCTCTCGTCGACGGAGATGATGCCGCCGTTGCGCGTGAAGTCGTTGATGTAGAGCGTGCCCTTGTCGCCCAGCACCAGCCAGCGGGGCAGCGCCTTGAGCACCCAGGTGCCGATTTCCATCTGGACGTTCGCGCCGTTCTTGAGATCCATGACCATCATGAAGTAGTCCTCAACATCGGGCGTCTTGACATTCTCGGTCTTGCAGAAAACGCTCTTGACGCAGTCGAAGCCCATCATGAACAGCAGCTGATCGACGAAATGGACGCCCCAGTCGTAGATCATGCCGCCGCCGTGCTCGGGCTCGGCGCGCCAGCCGAACATGGCGCCGCGGGAGCCGTGCAGGCGGGTCTGTATGGAATAGATGTGACCCAGCTCGCCGGAATCGTACACTTCCTTGACGATGCGGAAATCCTTGTCCCAGCGGCGGTTCTGGTGAACGGTGAACAGCTTGTGATTGGCCTTGGCGGCGTCGATCATCTTGTCCAGCTCGGCCAGAGACATGGCGACCGGCTTTTCGCAGATGACGTTCTTGCCGGCGTTCAGCGCGGCGCACACCAGCTCGCAGTGCTTGTCATTGGGCGTGGCGACCAGCACCAGATTGAACAGATCGCTCTTGAGGAACTCCTCCAGCGTGTCGAAGCCGACCAGGCCGATCTCGCGAGCCTCAGCCACGCGCGCCGGATCGATATCATACGCGGCGACAACCTCGACGTTGTCCACCTTGGGGGCGTTCTTCAGATGCCAGTGGCCCATATAGCCAAAGCCGATAATACCCATCTTAATGCCCATTTTTGTATCCCTCCAGATCAATAGCCGTTATGGGGCGCCGGAGGCCTTGCGCAGCCTTTCCGGCGCTTTTAATCCCTGTAGTAGTATATCATTTGCCGCGCCGGTCTGTAAAGTCCCTTTCGCGCAAATTTCACGATTCGGCGCAAATTGACGGCTTTTTGTCAATCGATCAGGCCGAACCATTCGCGCATCAGGCGGTCGATTTCCTCCGGCGTTTCGGGCGTTATGACGCGCACGCCCGACGCGTCGAATATGCGGAATTCGCCGCCGTCGCGGGTTCTGCGCCCCTCGGATGTGCGCAGCGAGATCATGGGCGCTTTGTTGAAAGGCGATGCGGGTGACTTTTCGCAGTAGAACGACGTGGCGACAAAGTCGACGCTCAGCTGCCTTTCCTCGGTGAAGGAATAGACGTCCCGCCAGCCGCCCTTATAGGCCTCCTCGAGCACCCAGCCGAGGAAATCGTCCCGGCGCAGGCGGTAGGTCTCCCGTCCGTCGATCAGCGTCTTTCCCTCGATCAGCGGCACGGGGCGATTGGGCGAGCCGTTGCCCACGCCCACATCGCACAGGAAGCGTTCGCCGTCCGGGCAGGAGACGATCAGCACATGATGCCGCCGCATGGGGATCTGCGTCTCGCCGCGCAGAAAGCGGCCGAAGCAGTCGGTCACATTGTAGCCCAGCGCGCGCAAAAGATGGCCGAAGAGCTCGTTTAGCTCAAAGCAGTAGCCGCCGCGACGGCGCTCGACGATCTTTTCATACAGCGCTTCCCTTTCAAGCGCAATCGGCTTGCCGGCGAGTATGTCCAGGTTCTCATAGGGCACTGTGCGAAGATGCGCCCTTTGCAGCGTCTCGAGCGACTGCGCCGTGGCGGGCAGGCTCGATTCATTCAGGCCGATGCGGGTCAAATAGCGTTCAGCGTTCATATGGCTTTCTCCTGTTGCGTCGTCATGTTCAAAGCGGACGTTCAATGCGATGTATTCGATGCCGCCTCTCCAAACCCTGCCGCGGCGGGCGAAAAAGTTTTTATGAGCGGCTCGGCGGCCTGCGCGCCGATTGACGGGTTGAAAAAAATGTCGAAATGGTGTATGATAGTAAGCAGTTCTAAAGCTGAGATGGGAGCAAGCACATGATTATCCAGAACGCCACGTCGGGCAAAACGCCGCTCGAAAATTCCTTTGTCGCCCTCGACAGGCAGGCCAACCGGCTGGGCCGCTGCGACGTTGAGCCGCTCATGAACGAGCATCTGATGCCCGAGCGCCCCTATGAGCTCAAGCTGAGCGTACAGGGCCGCCCCGAGGCGCGGCTGCAGCTCTACGCCGCCGGCATTGCCCGCGCCATGGCGCTTGCGCGCGCGCAGTCCGGCGTGAACGCCCGCATTTATACGGAATGCCCCGTGCAGAACGGCGCGCTGATGGAGCAGCTGCGCTCGCTGGGCTTTATAGACGACGACGCGCGCATACGCATGCGCCGCCGCATTGTGCCCGGCTCGAGCACGGTGCCGCTGCCCGCAGGCTGCACGCTGGTCAACGACCGGCTGGGCGATTCCGCCGAGCGCGCATTCTTTCTTCAGCGCGCCGAAAAGCTCTTTAAGATTCCCGAGCCCGAAGGGTGGCTGGACGCGGCTGTGCGGCGCCCCTGCTTTCGGCGCTTTCTGCTGACAACGCGCGGCGGTTTGGCCGGCGAGCTGCTCTGCTGGGCGAAAACGCAGAAGACCGGCGTGATCGGCCTGGTGTACACAACGCCCGCCTGGCGCAGAAAGGGCGTGGGCGGCTATCTGATGGAAATCGCGCGCGATTATTTCTATCAGGCGCGCATTGAAGAGGCCGTTTACGACGCGCGCTGGCAGATGAGCGACGCGGTCAATCTGGCCGCGCGCGTGGGCTATCGCCGCAGCGAGACGCTGATGCGCCTGCCGGGCATAAACGTCGACGCGCTGAATGCGGGGAATCGCTGAGAGCGAGCGGCCGCAGCGCGATGACAGCAGCACAAACACAGCGGAACCGAACGATCGGCTCCGCTGATTTTTGCATTCGGGAGCAATGCGCCCCGCGGCACAAAGAATTCAAGTGAAAAGGGCGAAAGCGGTTGAATTGATCCAGACTGTCGAAAACCCTTGGAAAAATCGAGTGGGTCGAAGCTCTCTCGATCTTCCAATCGTGCCCGGAAATCCGAAAGATTTCAGCAAAAGCTCTCCGGGGTGGCGGAAGAGACTGCTCTCTCCGTCCACCGGCTTTACAGCCATGAAGCGGCGGCATAATATCGGCGATCAGACGTTAAAATCGCAGGCGACGGAGGACTCGCGCACCTCGTGCATACGCTTGCGTATGGGCTGATGCAGCGGGTGGGTCTGATACGCGTCAAATGCGGCGCGGTCGGCAAACGTGCAGACCAGCGCGATGTCATAGGAGCGCTCGCTGCCCAGTATGTCGGCGCCGGCCTCCAGATCGACCAGCCCTTCGACGCGGCCCTTCATCGTGTAGAAATTCTGAACCAGCGCGGGGATCTCGGCCTTGAACTCGGGCTTGATGCGGAAAAGAACGATATGACGGATCATGGATGAATCCTCCTTGCCATTTTGTGCTTCCATTATATACAAAAACCGGCTCCCGCGCAACCGCCCGCTGTAAACGACGGCAAAAAAACGCGCTCCCGCCGCCATCGGATGGACAAATTGAAACAACTTTATGAACATTCGCCCGCCGGACGCGTTTTGCGATCGGGCTGTGGTATAATACAGCCAGACGCACATACAACCCCGCAAGGAGGATGAAATCAATGTTCTATATGGATCCGACATACGCCATACTGATCCCGGGTCTGCTGGTGTCCATGTGGGCGCAATACCGCGTGAGCAGCGTGACGCACAAGTACGCCGGCGTTTCCGCCCGCTGCGGTCTGACCGGCGCAGAGCTGGCCGAGCGCCTGCTGCACGAGGAGGGCATAGACAACGTGACCATAGAGCGCATAGGCGGCAATCTGACCGACCATTACGACCCTTCCAGCCGCACGCTGCGCCTGTCTCAGGGCGTGGCCGACTCGACCTCGCTGACGGCGCTGGGCGTGGCGGCGCACGAAACCGGCCATGCGCTCCAGCATCGCGACGCCTACAAGCCGCTTGTGCTGAGGACGGCGGTCGTGCCCACGGTCAGCATCGGCTCAAATCTGTCCTGGCCGCTGTTTCTGATCGGCCTGATATTCGACTGGCAGCCGCTGATCACGCTGGGCATCGTGTTCTTCCTGCTGACGGTGCTCTTTACGCTCATCACGCTGCCGGTGGAGTTCAACGCCAGCAGACGCGCCATGACGGCGCTCTCCTCGGGCGGCTATCTGGACGCGGACGAGCTGGACGGCGCGGGGCGCGTGCTCAAGGCGGCGGCCATGACCTATGTCGCGGCGGCGCTGACTGCGGTCTTGCAGCTGCTTCGGCTGCTGGCGCTCTCCAATCGCCGGCGCGATCGATAGGCATAACATAATCCGTGCGCTCGATGCAGACGTCGAGCGCACGGATTGTTTATGAAAAAAAGCATATCGCCGCGCAGCGCCCCGATCCTCAGCCGCCCTCGGAAGGCTGCGGTCGGAAAAGAACGCGGCATTTCTCAGGGCTTTTGCGCCTGTTCAGGGATGAAAGCCCGGCCATGGCGCAATCAGCGCAAATCCTCGCAGCGCGGAAGCTGCGTCCGAGAGCGCTTTTGAGCCGCGCTCTAATCGGCGCTCTGCGCAATCTCCTCCGCCAGCGTCCAGAGCTTTTCGTCCGATGAAACGGCGTAATACTGCCCGTTCAGCGCAAAGTTGTGCTGATTGAACGTAAATGTCACGATCTGTCCGTCGGACAGCGTGAACGCGAATATATCGTCATAGTCGGACGCGGCTTCATTGGCCGCCTCTCCCACGCGCACATTGGCCAGCGCCGCGCAGAGCGAACGAATCGCGTCGGAATCGGCGAGCTGATACGTCTGCGCCGTCTCGTGATTGCGATGATAGGCGCAGGCGGCGACGGACATGGGATCGAGCGCGGGCGTGAGGGCGCGCGTCGTCTCGTCAAACGCGGCGGTCTGAGCGTCCCCGGAGGGCGGGGCGGGCTTCGCGGCGCAGCCGGTCAGGAGCAGCGCGGTCAGGCAGAGCAGAGCAATGAGCTTTTTCATGGCATTTTCCTCCCAGCGGCCTGCCTTCGCGGCGGCCTTTTCCATTATAGACGAAAAAAGGCGCTGAAAAGATCACGATTCCCCCGCACAGCGGAAAATTTCAGCGGCGCGCACCCATGCACGGATGCGCGCCGCACAGACTGTCGAAAAAACCTTGGAGAGCTCGAGAGGGCCGGAGCTCTCTCGAGCTTTTAATCGTGCCCGGCGGCGTGTAC
>CAKUAV010000118.1 GCA_934636425.1 uncultured Clostridia bacterium | reverse complement strand
GTCATAGGCCACGTCGTAAGGCACGACCGGGCAATCCGGAATGAAATCCGCGCCCACGCAGCCGGGCACGACCAGTATCGCGCCGCAGCCCAGCACCTTGGCGGCATGAAGCTGGAAGCGCACGGTGGCCTTGGCCTGCTCGCGGACGGCGGGATCGTCGTGCGTCAGGGGCGTGCCCCAGTAAAGGCCGCTGGCCAGCGAGCTGATCTCGATCCCCAGTTCATCCGCCAGCGTGCGGAAACGGGCGATCTCTTCGTCGCTGCTTTTCAGGCTCAGCGGGCCCTCGGCGTCCAGAGACAGCTCGATGCTGTCATAGCCGGTCTTGGCGGCCAGGCGCATGCAGTCCTCGGCGGACATACCGGCGGGAAAAGACCAGACATTAATGCCCTTTTTCATGAATCGATTTCCTCCTTTGAGCATCTTGTAACCCCTGTCTTTATTATAGCAGACGGCGGCGCGCTTTGCGTGAGCAATTTGGACGGCTTTTTTATCATTTTGGTCGCTTTTTTGCTTGCTTTTTGCAGCGCCGTCGTCTACAATGAAAGACGGTGAGGCGCAGAGCGCTCCTATAATATATGCGTGGGGAGATGACAGAACGTGAACTACGAACCGCTTAAAATCGAGCGTCCGCTGCGCGTCGGGCGGCTGTACAGCCTTCATTACTTTCAGTTCGCCGCGGGCTACATATTCCCCGGCGAGGCGCACGATTTCTGGGAAATGGTCTACATCGACCGGGGCGAGGCCGACATCGGCGCGGGCGATGAAATCGTGCGGCTGCGCGAGGGACAGGTGTTCTTCCACAGGCCGGGCGAATTTCACACGATACTCGCCGGATCAACCGGGCCGAACATCATGGTGCTCTCATTCGACGGTTCTCTCTCGCCGCTGCGCCCGCTCGCCCACCGCGTGCTGCCGGTCGCCGCGCCCGAAAAGGCGATTCTGCGCCAGATCATTCAGGAGGGCGAAGCCTGCTTCGGGCCGGTGCTGGACATTTCCGATCAGCATCGGCTGATTCCGCTGGAGGGCGCGCCCTTCGCCGCCTGCCAGCTGATCGAGACCTATCTCACGCAGCTTATCATACTGCTGGTGCGCGGCGAATCGCGCGCTCAAGCCCGCATGAACGCCGTTAAAAGCGCTCAGCAGCCGCTGACCGGCGAGGAGGACGCCTCCGCGCTCACGCTGCGTCTGGCCGCGCTCATGCGCGAACATCCTGACGGCAGCCTGACGTTCGAAGCGCTCTGCCGCTCTTCCGGGCTGTGCGCGACGGCGCTCAAGAGCGCGTTCCGGCGCGTGAACGGCATGGGCGTTATGGAATACTACCGCAGGCTGCGTCTGGAGGAGGCGCGCCGGCTGCTGCGCGAGGGGCGCTACAACGTCACGCAGACCGCCGAAAAGCTGGGCTATTCGAGCGTCAATGCGTTTTCAAGGCAGTTCCGGGCGCTGCTCGGCGTTACGCCGACGGGCTATCTGAAGAGCGTGCGGAAATAGCGTCGTTCGGAAATTGTCCGTGTTTCGAGCGTGAATCCACTCATTTTTGCACAAAATGCAGTGCAACGTTCGGATTATCGGCGCGCGCCGTTTATCCATTCACGCGATTGTTCGGAATCATCTTAACACAAAAAGCGCTGCCGACGCAAAAAAGGCCGGCTTTTTTACAGGAAGTCAATGCCGTTTTCATCGCAGATGCGATCCGCTCTGATATACTGCATATATGTCGGCTGATAACACACAACACTGAAAGGGGATACTGCCGCAATGAGCGAAGTTCAGAAAGTCTTTGATTTGATCCGTCTTGAACAGGAGCGCCAGTCTCAGACCATCGAGCTGATCGCGTCTGAAAACTTTGTCAGCGAGGACGTGATGAAGGCGACCGGCTCCTGCCTGACCAACAAGTACGCCGAGGGCTATCCGGGCAAGCGCTATTACGGCGGCTGCCATGTGGTCGATCAGATCGAAAACCTCTGCCGTGACCAGTGGAAAAAGGTCTTTAACACCGATTATCACGTCAACGTCCAGCCCCACAGCGGCAGCCAGGCCAACTTTGCCGCCTACGCCGCCATTCTGCAGCCCGGCGACACAATACTCTCCATGAGCCTGGACAACGGCGCGCACCTGACCCACGGCTCCCCGGTGAATTTCTCCGGCAAGCTGTACGACATGGTGTTCTACAGCACCGACGACAACGGCTACATCGACATGAACGACGTGCGCGAAAAGGCGCTCGCCTGCAAGCCCAGGCTGATCCTGACCGGCGCGAGCGCGTATCCCCGCGTCATAGACTTTGCCGCATTCCGCCGCATCGCCGACGAGGTGGGCGCGTATCTGATGGTGGACATGGCGCACATCGCGGGTCTCGTGGCCGCGGGCTGCCATCCCTCCCCGTTCGAGGCCGGCTGCGACATCATCACCACCACCACGCACAAGACCCTGCGCGGCCCGCGCGGCGGCCTGATATTCTGCAAGCCTGAGCTGGCGAAAAAGATCGACAGCGCGGTCTTCCCCGGCTCTCAGGGCGGCCCGCTGGAGCACGTCATCGCCGCCAAGGCCGTCGCCGCGATCGAAGACAGCCAGCCTGCCTTCCACGAGTATGCGAAGAAGATCATCGTCAACTGCGCGGCCATGGCCGACGAATTCGTCCGTCTGGGCTACGACCTTGTGACCGGCGGCACCGACAACCATCTCTTCCTGGTCGATCTGACCCGTCAGGGCGTGACTGGCAAGGCGCTGCAAAACGCGCTGGACGAGTGCAACATCACGCTGAACAAGAACTGCGTGCCCAACGAGCAGCGCTCGCCGCAGGTGACCTCGGGCGTGCGCATCGGCACGGCGGCCATGACCACGAAGGGCATGACGGCGGAGGGCTTCATCGCCACGGCGCGCGTCATCGACAAGGTGGTCAAGGCGCTGCAGGAAAAGCGCTTCGACGAGGCGTTCATCGAGAGCGTCAAGGCCGAAACCGCCGCCATACTGGCCAATATCTGACGACAGACACAGCGGAGCGTCTCTTCAAATGCTGAAGAGACGCCCCGCGTTTTTTAATCGGCAGCGGCATACCGGCGCATCGGGGCAGGTCGCGGGATGCAATTTCGAATGGGGTACTGCCCCCCCCTCACGATTTCCTCACTGCGCCAGAGCAGAAAAGAGGCAACAGCGCAGGAATTTTACGGCGCGTTGTGGAGCGTGCCGCAAAAGAGGGGCTGCGCTTCACCGCGTTTTTTCGGCAGCGGCATACCGGCGCATCGGGCAGGTCGCGGAACTCAATTTCGAATGGGAGTACTATCTCCACGCACGATTTCCTCACTGCGCCAGAGCAGAAAAGAGGCAACAGCGCAGGAATTTTACGGCGCGTTGTGGAGCGTGTCGCAAAAGAGGGGCTGCGCTTCGCCGTTTTTTTCATGGCGCTGCGCGGGCAAGACGCTCCGGATTTGCGCGCCGCATCGGAATGAGCGCTAAATCCTCTGCAGATCCGGAATCCGTTCCATGAACGGCGTTCGAGCGGCGGATTCCAATGCAGAAACGGCGGATAAAACGCCTTGGAAAGTTGACGAAGAGAGAATGCAATGCGGCGCAATGTGAGCAGCACGGCAGAAAGAAACCGCGCCGCACGGGGATTGCGAGACGCGCCCCGCATCGCTCATCCGCAAAGCCTTGCAAGGCGGCTGAATATCGCGTCATTGTTGCGGCCGCATGGTTCTGCCGCTGCGCATTGCCATAGGCCGGCCTGCGAATCTCTCTTCGCCGCAATCGGGTTCACGCTCCGAGCGTCACGCGTTTTTGTCTGTGATTTCAGCAATAATGCGAAAGCAGAGGCGCATCAAAGGGAGCACGCCCCACAATGCGCGGGCGGCTGTCCTTCACGCGCGCAAAAAAAGCGCCCAATCGCCGCTCTCCTTCCGCCATTCACCGCATTTTGGCGATATGCGCGCTCTTTTGCGGGCTTAATCGTCCCGCGGCCGCACAGCGAGCGGACTGTTAACATTTACGGAATCTATTGACTTTTTGCAGGCATCGTATATAATAGAGTACGTTGCTCAGTTGATCCATTAGCTCAGTCGGTAGAGCACCTGACTTTTAATCAGGGTGTCCGGGGTTCGAATCCCCGATGGGTCATTTTGCCCGGTTTCGATGGGGGTCGAAATCGGGCGTTTTTTATTTTCTGTGCGACAGGACAATCTCAGCTGCCGCTGGGTCTGTGTTTGTTTTATCCGCGCGGCTTGACAGGCCTCGCGGGCGCGGCTATAATGGAAGCGTTCATCTGTGCAAAGGAGATTTGTATTCTGTCATGAAACCGGTCTGCATCATCGCCGGGGCGGGCGATTTTTACGAGAACGCGCCCATCGCGCCGCGTCCCGAGGATTACGTCATTGCGGCCGACGCGGGCTACACGGCGCTCCGCCGCATGGACGTGCGCATAGACGAGGTGATCGGCGATTTCGATTCCCTGCTCTGCGCGCCCGATCACCCGAATGTCCGCCGCCTGCCCGTCGAAAAGGACGACACCGATATGCTCTTCGCGCTGCGCGTGGGGCTGAAGCGCGGCTACAGAGAGTTTCACCTCTACGGCGGCGTGGGCGGCCGGCTCGACCACACGCTGGCCAATCTGCAATGCCTCGCCTGGCTGGCGCGTCAGGGCTGCCGCGGCTATCTCTACGGCGACGGGTGCGTCCTGAGCGCCATCTGCAACGAAACCATTCGCTTCATGCCGCTCAAGGACGGCATATTCTCGCTCTTCGCGCACGGCGGCACGGCGCACGGCGTGACGATCAGGGGGCTCAAATACACGCTGGACAGCGCGGACGTGGGCTGCGATTTCCCCATCGGCGTGAGCAACGCCTTTATCGGACAGCCCGCCGAGGTGTCCGTCCGCGACGGGACACTGATCGTCGCCTTCCCCTACGGCGCGCTCAGAGACGATGACTGATCTGCCGCGCCGTCTGAACGCCGTTCGAGCGCTCGGAGCGCCGCTGCCGCTCGGGACGCGCATTGTCCGCACGCTGCTCGTTCTGCTCCTCGGCGCGGGCATGGGCGCTCTGGCCAAGGCACTGGACTGCACGCCGTCGAACGCGCTGCCCTTCCTGCTTCAGCGGCTCGATCTGCGCAACGTGTTCAGCCGCCTCGGCGTGTGGGCGCTTCTCGGGCTGTGCCTGTCGGTTTACGCGCGCTCGCCCCGCCGCGCCGCGGTGAATGTGTTCGCCTTCTTCGCGGGCATGACGGCGGCCTATTATCTTTACTCCGCGCTGATCGCCGGCTTCTTTCCCGCGCGCTACGCCATGATCTGGTTCAGCCTGACGCTGCTCTCCCCGATTCCCGCCGTCCTCTGCTGGTATGCGGCGGGACGCGGCCGCCTCGCCCTCGCGCTCTCGACGCTCATTGTCTCCGCGCTGTTCGACATGACGTTTTCTTTCGGCTGGCTCTATCTGGACGCGGTATCACCCCTCGAAGCGCTCGTCTTCATCGCCGCGCTGATCGTGCTGCGCAGAAAGCCCTCCGAAACGCTGGTCATGACGCTGTGCGGCTGCGCGCTGGCCTTTCTGCTTGCGCCGCTGCTGCTCTTCCGGCTCTGACGGGCTTTCCAACCACAGACACCCGCTGAATCGGGGCTTAACTATGCTCTATGAGGACAATGTGTGGTTCCCAATCTGAGGCTTCACACATTGCCCATTATTGTATCTTCCTACGGAGCCACAGCGTTCATGCGGCTTCATGGCTTTGACTAAAGTTCTCCATAGCCCCAGTTCAGCCTGAAATTCATAGCAAAGCGGACGCTCCCCTCATTGCGAGAAGGAGCGTCCGCTTTGCTTATTGTTTTATTGCTTTTTGCGCCAGAGCAGCGCGCGGCCGCCCAGACCGGGCCGGTTCATCGCGACATATGTCGAGAACGCATCGCGCTGCCTGCGCCCCAGCGTCGTGGAGACGACGATTTCGAGCGTGTTGCCGCCCTTTCTGCCCAGCCCGCTCAGATCGAAGCGGTAGGGCGGGCGATGCCCCGCGCACTGGCCATTCAGATAGACCTGCGCCGAATCGCCCACCTCGTCCATCTCGAGCGCGGCGGCGTCTTGCAGATCGTCAATATGCGCCGTATAGCGGATGCGGCCGGCGAAATCCCAAATATCCCCTTCGACGGTGCGCAGCGGGCTGCTTTCGGCCAGCAGCGCATAGCGCGCCATATCGGCGCAGTCGGCGGTTTCGATCGTCCAGAGCGCGCCCAGCGCCTCGGCCTCGAGCGCCGGCTCTGCTGCGGATTCAGCCGCGCCTTCGCCGTCAAAGACCAGCACGACCGACTCGTACGGCGCGAGCGACACGGCCGCGCGGCCGTCCTCCGCCGTCATGCCGCGCACTTTCCCGCCGTGCCAGTCGAGCAGCGTATACGCGCCGCGAACCGGCAGATGCGCAACCGTCTCGGCGCGGCGGTCGGTGGCCTCGTTGAAGAACATGAACAGATGGCTGCCGTCGGCCTTTTGCTGATGCATATAGCGCAGCAGCGGGCAGGGCGTTTCGAGCGTGATATCGGCCAGACCGCGCGCGATCAGCTCGCCGGCGATGCGCTCAAGCGGCACGACCTCCACCGGCGCGCCCGCCGTCGCGCGATCGACCTCGATGACCGCAATGCCGTGCTCCCTGAGCGCCTCGAAGCCGTCCAGCACGAACTGCGGCAGAGACTCGGCATACGGCACGACCAGCGCGTCGTAGGCGGCGCTGCCCGCCAGCCAGCGCCCGTCCTCAAAGACGGTGTTTTTCAGCTCGTCGGCCGGCACGATGTCGAAATCCAGCTGATGATCGAGCAGCTCGACCGCCGGCCAGTCGTCCAGCATGCATTCCCTGCCCGACCATTCGCCCTCGGCGTGATACAAAAGCGCAATGCGCGCCACGCGATTGCCGTCAAAGAGCGTGCTCATGGCGTTTGTGTAGCGCATGAGTCTGGCAAAGGCCTCGAACTGCGGGTTTTCGCCGTCCGCGTCGAAATGCGGCGGGCAGTCCGGATTGGGATAAATCGGCGAGAAGGCGTGCGGCACGAACCAGTTCACGCCGCGCACCAGCAGGTAGTCGATCAGCCACTTCATCATGGCCGAATCCTCCGCCCAGCCGTACGCGCCGAACACCTCGCACATGGCGCGGTTGTTCATATGCGGCCGGATGTGCGCCAGCGACGGCGCGAGCTTGCCCAGCACATACTGGAAGAACGCCGGATCGGCGCGATGCCCCGCGCAGATGGCCGAGCTGACGTGATGCGCAAAGCCGGGCATGACCTGATGCAGCACGATGTCTATGCCGGCCATGTCCTGCCCCTCGAGCGCGCGGAAGTAATGTCCCGCCGAGCAGCCCAGACGGGCGTGCGCGTTCTGATCCTCGATGATGTGGCCGATGTACATGACGCCGTGCGCGCGGCACCAGTCGCCCACGCGCTGTGTGAAGCGCTGGCCGTAGAGCGTCGACACAACGTCCATATAGGCCTCGCGCAGCTCGACGCTGCCCTCGCCCTCATACCAGAGGAGCGGCAGAATGTCGGTCACGTCGCGCCCCATCTTTGCGGCGAGCCGGTCGAACATATCGGCGCACCACGGCATGGCCAGACCGGGCTGGCCGGGCTTTGCGTCGTAAAAGCCGCGGCTGGGCATGGAACCGAACACATTGGCGTTGCCTATGCACGGCTCGTCCGAGAAAAAGCCCACCAGCTCCTTGCCGAAATACTCGCCGACATGGCTGTAATGCGCCTCGTAGACCGCCTCGATGAGCACATCCACGGAGGACGCGTCCAGCATATTGATGTAAGGCGTTTTCGGCCCCCACGCGCCGGCGTGCGTCAGCCAGAGCGAGAACACGCGCCAGCAGCCCTCGGGCAGATCGCAGGACACGAAATGTCCGCTCTCGTCGGCCTTGAGCGGTATGCGCGCGCTCATGTCCAGCGCCTCGTCGTAGCCGCTGCGCCTGACGGCGTAAGCCGCGACAAAGCGATCCTCGGGCGTGAAGCCCTGAATCAGCACGTCTGCGCGGCGCGGGCCGATCACGTCGGTGTGCTGTTCGGCCAGATGCAGCCGCCGCTTTTCGGGATATTTCTTCTCGACCATGCCCACGGCCATGCCGGTGGGAAAATGCTTGTCGTCGAGAATCCACACCTTCATGTTCAGCGCGCGGGCTTCCTCGAGCACCTTTCTGAGCGTCGTCCACCATGTCTCGCCGCAGAAGTCCTCGAATGTGCGCGATTCAAGGCACATGGCGCTCACGCCGCAGTCGTGTATGCGGTGGATCTGCCGCTTCGTCTTTTCCCAGTCCTCGCCCATCATCCACAAAAAGGGCAGTATGTGATTTTCGCTTTCGCCTTTTATGATGTTGTCAAGCCATTTCTGCATATCTCTTTACAGCGTGATGTAGACCATCGTCTCTTCGCCCAGCTGCAGGACGTTGTCGTGAATGAGTTCTCTCTTCTCCATGCGGCGGTGCGCCGAGGTTTCCTCGCAGACGGCCTTCGTCAGGTCGCAGCCCAGCGCCGTCAAATCGATCGAGCAGCCGCCCCTCGTGTTGACGATCATGATTCCCTTCTTCTCGCCGTTGGTCGCGGCCACGGCGTAAACGCCCGCCCGGTCGCAGTCGAGCGCGACCTGCTCGCCCAGCTGAAGGAGGCGGCCGAACATCACGAACGCGTCGTAATCGGCGTAGGGCTGGCGCGTGATGGGGTTGAACAGGCTGCCGTATTCAGACGTGCCGATGCGCGCGTCGTAGAAGCAGGCCGTATCAACCGGCCCGTTCTGGAAGGCGCAGAGCATACCGCCCACATAGGCCGCGTGCCGCATCAGGCCGAACACGCGCGGAGAGGGGTTCCACTCGTTGAGCTGCGTCTCCACATCGGCAAAGCCGTAGCTGTCGAGCGTTCTGCGGCAGTAGTCGGCGTGTATCATCGTGGTTTCGATGTCCGCGTAGCTGTGCCAGGAGAAGAAGTCCAGCGGCGCCTTGTGCTCCTCCGAGGAAATCCACTTAAGGAAGCCGGTGAAGAAATCGACGAAATACTGCTGGCGCGGGCTGGGCTTCTCCTCGGTGATCGCATAGAAGCCGCAGCTGGCAAAGCCGCCGATCTTGAGATGCGGGAAGCACTTTTTAAGATGGCGCGCCGTGACCTCGTAGAGGCGGTAGTAATCCTCCCTGCTGCCCTGCCACATGGCGTTTTCCCTGAGGTCGAAGCTGTTGTCCGGCTCGTTCCAGATCTCCCAGAAATTGATGTTGAAGTGATAGCCGTTCGCCCATCCCTCTGTGTAGTGGCGTATGATGTGCTCGCAGATGCGCGCCCACTTCCCGTAATCCTTCGGCGGGAATATGCGCGGGCTGGCGTAGCGGTCGACGATGTTCTCGATCGCCACGCCCAGCCGGTAGACCGGCTCCACGCCCGCCTTGTCCAGCGCCGCAAGCAGCCAGTCGGTGTACGGGAAGAAATAGCTCGCCGGATCGTTCTCGTCCGCATCGAAATCCGGAAACACATTGGGGATGTCGACGAAGCGGCCGCCGCCGAACGTGCCGCCCACGTCGTGCAGACGGGAATACGGAATGTTCGCCTCGGTCAGGAAATGAAACAGATCGTCATAGGCCGCGCCCCAGATCGGCGGCTGACCCACGCCGTTGACCTTCTTGATCGGGCCGACCGGCTTATTGAAGTTCACTGTCATTGTCGCCATGGTTCTGTCCTCCCGGCAATATGCCTGTTTATACATCCGAGCATAACGCGTGTTTTACACGCCGCCTACAGTATAACAGCCGCCGCGCTCAATTTCAAGCCGGCATTTCAATTTTTCCGATTTCATTTTTTCGATT
>CAKUAV010000117.1 GCA_934636425.1 uncultured Clostridia bacterium | reverse complement strand
ACAGGCTTTACGCCGACCAGCTTCGGCGCGATCACGGTCAGCCCCGTCTCCTCCTTCATCTCGCGTATGACCGCCTCGACGAAGGATTCCCCCTGCTCGACGTGTCCGCCGGGCAGCGCATAGCCGCGCCAGTCGGCCTTGACGCGGTTTTGCAGCAGCACGCGCGTTCCGTCCATGACAAGGCACAGCGTCGTCAGTTCGACGTTTTCCGTTCTGCTCATGGCTCACAATTCGGCGTCGAACGGTTCGTCCAGCGCGCAGATCGCGTCCAGCCAGCGCATTAGATCGGCCTTGTGGTATTTCGGCCAGCCGGTCAGATAGTGGTTCGCGCCGGGCGCGCCGTTTGCCGTGAAGCGCAGTATCAGCAGGCGCTGCCTCGAGGGATCCACATTGAACGACCCCGCGCGCGCGTTTTCGCCCGCCGGCACGTCCGTCTCGCCGCTGAGCAGCACGTCGCCGCCGTCCGCGTCGGAAACAGACCAGACAAAGCGCGCGTCCTCCCGCGTGTCGTTGGCCAGCACGACGCTCTGATGCCAGCCGCTGACCTCGTCCAGCATCATCTGCCGCGGCTTCTGGCTGCGCTTTATATAGTGGTAGGCCAGCTTTTTGCGATGGTAATAGTCCACGACCGCGTCGGAAATCTGCGGCCAGCCGTCGATCATGTTCCACCATATGATGCCTGTGCGCTTCCATTTGAGCATGCGCGTGTGCTCGACGAAGAACTTCATCGCCTCGGCCTGAGAAATCTGCGATATGATCGCGAATTCGTCGAGATCGGCGCACGCTTCCTCGCAGAGCAGCGTTACCTGATCGGCCATGAGCCGGTTGCGGCTGCCCGGATGGCGCGTGATCAGCACGTCCTCCGTGCTGTGCATCGCCCACGCGCGGTTGTCCATGGGCCAGACGTGTTCGCTCTTCAGGAATTCACGCAGGCTCGAGGGCGCGGGGCAGCCGTGATAGCCGGCCTCGCCGATGAACGACGCGCTCGAGAGCCGGTAAAAGTCGTCCTTGAAGAAGGCGCGCGGCCCCCATGTGTGCTGCTCGGGCACATTGTCGGCGTTAAAGCCGTCCGGAATTTCGGGCGAGGAGCGCACAAAATAGCGATAGGGATCGTGCTCCTCGAGCGCGCGCACCAGCGTCTCATGCGCTACGCGGTTATAGCGCGCGTCGTAATGCGGATAGTGAAAGCCCATGTTCTTTGTGTCGATCTCGTTGTCGCCCGACCATATGGCCAGCGACGCGTGATTGCGTATCCTGCGTATGACCGCGGCGGCCTCCTCCTCGATGACGCGCGCGAAATCGCCGCCCTGAGGATAGTTGGTGTTGCCCATGCAGAAGTCCTGCCACACCATCACGCCGCTTTCGTCGCACAGTTCGAAGAATCGGTCGCTCTCGTAAACGCCGCCGCCCCACGAGCGCATCATGTTGCAGCCGCTGTCCTTCACCAGCGCAAACGCCCTTTCCAGCCGCTCGGCATCGCGCGCGTGAACCGCGTCCAGCGGCACCCAGTTCGTGCCGCGCACCATGATCGGCACATCGTTGACATAGAACGCGAATTTCTGCCGTCCGGGCGTGAAGTCGCGCTCCAGACGCACAGTGCGCAGGCCGATACGCTCCTCACGCACGTCCACGACCTCGCCGAAACGGATCAGCTCCATGCGCACGTCGTAGAGCGCCGCCTCGCCGTAGCCGCGCGGCCACCACAGGCGCGGCGCTTTGATCTTGCACTCGCAGTTGCCGCTCACGAACCACGCGGGCTGCTCGTCTGTAAATTCGCTCTCGCCGCAGCGGCCGCTCACGCGCACCGAAAAGCCCTCGAGCGTGTCCGCGTCGGTGGCGAAGCGATAGGCGTACTCGAGCAGCGCGTAATCGCGCGTCTTGTCGATCACCGGCACGGCGTAGTAGGTTTCGGTAAAGCGCGTGGCGCTGCGCTCGATCAGGCTCACGCCGCGCCACAGCCCGCTGGTCACCAGCCGCGGCAGTATGTCCCAGCCGAAGCAGTGCGCCGCCTTGCGCGTCCAGCAGATCTCGCTGCGGTGCGCCGTGCCGCGCAGGCCGATGTTGTATTCCTTGTTCCGCGCGAAGTTCATCACGGAATGGATGTGGACGATCAGCTCGTTCTCGCCCGGGCGCAAAATATCTGTCACGTCGAATTCATGCTCTATGAGCATATTCTCCGTGCGGCCAATGTGCGCGCCGTTCAGATACACGTCGGCCACGGTGTCGATGCCGTCGAAGCGCAGCATCGCCCGCCGCCCCGCCGCCGCGGCCGCGCCCTCGAAGCGCCGCTGATAGATCCACTGCGTATACTCGTATTTCGCAAAGTTCAGCAGATTCTCGTCATAGAACGGATCGCCCTCGAGCCCCACGTCAACAAGGCTCTGCTCGGCGCAGCCCGGAACGCGCGCGGCGATGTGCGGCCAGTTCTCCAGCATATCGGCGCGGAAATCCTCGCTCCTGCCGCCCTTCTCCGGCGCGTAATAGAGCGTCCAAACGCCGTCCAGACGGCGCAATGTCGTATCCATCGCTGTTTTCCTCTCTCTTTTCGTTGTGGAGCGCCCGCGTCCGTCACAGCGCAGCCGCACGGCGCGCATGATTTCCGCTCACGGCCTGAAGTTGTCCGCGCCGATCTCGTCATACCAGTCGAAGCGCGTTTCTTCGCCGTTCAGGAGCCAGCGGTCGGGGCAGACGTTTTCCATCCAGTCGAGCGGCTTGAACACGTCCGCCTGCACGGAGGCGCGCGCATAGGCTTCGGAGAGCTCCTTCAGCTCGTCCGCGTTCAGCACGCCCGGCTTGCAGGAGACGAACAGCGGCGTGCCGCTGACGGAGAGCGCGCGCAGCCACCGGCGGTTGAGCGCCCACGGGAAGCGCCCCATGACGCCCACGCAGTCCGCGTCGGCGGCAAAGAACGTCTTGTCCTGAAGCATGTGGAAGGCCAGCGCGTTCACGCCGTATTTGCGCGTGCGATCCCACTCGCGGCCGCTGGTGTCGTCGCCGGTGCGGTTGAGATGCGCAAGGCCCGCCGTCAGGTGGCCGATGACGTTGCAGCCGATGATGACGGTGTTCTCGCCCGCGGCCTCATGGATCGTGCGGTAGAAATTCACGACGATCTCGGCGCTGGTCTTTGTGCGGTCCCAGAAGTGCCAGCCGTCGTCGGTCAGGTTGGTCGGGCAGTGCGCGCCCCAGCGGCCAAACATATCGAACGTCGAAAAATCGTGCTTTATGAGCTGATAGCCCCAGTCCTCCACGATGCGCTTCGTATCCCGCGCCACGCGCGCGAGCACGTCCGGATGCGAGGGATCGAGATATTTGTCGTCGCGCATCAGCCGATGCTCGGGCAGCACGCCCTCTGTGCCGCGCGCCGTGTCGTTCAGATAGCGTATCCATATGCCCGGCCGCACGCCCAGCGCCTTCATCTCGCCGCACAGCTTCTTCATGTCGGGGAAGCGCTCGTTGCCGCGATCCCACGGCCCGTCGCAGCGGTTGGGCTGCCAGCCGTCGTCAATGACCATATAGGGGCGGTTCTCAAGCCCATGACACAGCTCGCTCAGCAGTCTGGAATCGCCCAGTATGTCCTCATGCGAGGAATTGCCATAGGCGTAATACCAGTTGTTCGAGCCGTACACCTTGTGATCGGGCGTGAGAACCACGTCATTAAGGCCCTTATAGAACGCGTAAAGCGCGTCGAAGGCGCTCATGTCGCGGTAGGTTGCAAACACGATATGGCAGGCGGTCAGCGCGCGGCCGTTGAGCTGCACGCCGCTGCCGCCATTGCGCACATCCGCCCAGAGCGTCACGCCCCTGGGGTCGTACTGCCAGAAGCACAGCGCCGAGGCGCGCGTCTTTACGCCATAGCAGTCGGTGCGGCGGCCGGAGACGTCTTTTTTGCCGTCCGAGCCGTTCGAGGCGGCGCACACCCAGGGCATGCAGCGATGCGGCACAATGCCGCGCCATTCCATGTCGGCATAGCTGCGCTCCCACACGTCGCCGAATATCTTCACGTCGTCCTTCGGCGCTTCGTCGCCCGCAAAGTTCCAGCGCAGGCGGACATAGCGGGGCGCGCTCGACGCGGCCGTCACATTGAGCAGCAATTCGCCCTCGCCCATCTCCGTCCAGGCGGACGCGTCGTTTAAGGCGGCGCGGCTTCCATGCGCGCTGATTTCTCCGCCCTCCACATAGAGCGCGATCAGATCGGGATGTCTCAGCATCATACCTTCCAACGTCCTTTCAAGCGGCCCCATCGAGCCGGTTTTATTCTTTTTTATTATAAAGCAGAACGCCGCGCGTGTAAATCTTATATTGCGCATTTTTACAAAGAATGGTATGATAGACGCAGCAGCAAAGCCTGCAAAGGAGGATGATTCATCATGTCAGTGATTCGCGTTGGCAGCGTCGGCATAGGCGGCATTTCCCGCGGGGTTCACCTGCCGGGCATTGAGGCCAGCCCCGATTTGCAGCTGGCCGCCGTGTGCGATCTGCGCCCCGAGGCGCTCGAATACGCCAGGAACAGATATGGCATAGACGACGCGCACTGCTTTACCGATTATCACGATCTGATCAACTGCCCCGATGTGGACGCGGTGGATATTTCCACGCCCAACAACGTCCACTTTGAAATCGCCATGACCGCCGCCGAGGCCGGTAAGCCCTTCTGCCTCGAAAAGCCCATCTGCATGGATCGCAAGCAGGCCGACGCGCTGGCCGCCTTCGCGCTGGAAAAGGGCGTGAAGAACATGGTCTGCTTCTCCTATCGCTTCAAGGCCGCCGCGCGCTATGCCCGCGATCTGGTGCGGCGCGGCCTGATCGGCCGGATCTATCACGTCGATATGGAGTACAGCCAGGCGTGGGGACTGCCGTTTGTCGACTGCCCGCTGGTGTGGCGCTTCGATCAGCCGATCACCGGCACCGGCACGCTGGGCGATCTGGGCAGCCACGGCCTCGATCTGGTGCGCTTCGTCACCGGCGCGGAGTACACGGCGATCTGCGGCCATCTGGGCACGTTCGTCCATGAGCGCCGCGCGCTCGACGGAAGCGGCATGAAGCGCGTGCTGGTGGACGACTTCTCCAACGCCATGGCCGAGATGAGCGACGGCGCGGCCGCCACATTCCGCATCACGCGCCTGGCCGCCGGACGCGGCAACTATCAGCGCATGGAGATCTACGGCAGCGAGGGCGCGCTCATATACGAGCTGGACGCCGAGGGCAAGGGCGCGGACACGCTCGAGTGCTGCAGCGGCCGCGTGAACAGCAGCCGCCATCACTTCGAGAAGCTCGAGATTCCCGAGCCGTACAACGTCAGCCAGATGCAGTGCTTCGCCGACGTCATAAACGGCAAGGCGAACACGCTGGCCGCCACAATCGAGGACGGCTGCGTCAACATGCATCTGGTCGACGCGCTGGTCGAGTCCGCGCGCGAGCAGCGCTGGGTGCGCCTGTAAGCGCCGATTCTTCCAAATAAGCAAAAAGCAGCCCGCCGCAGAGGTTTACTCCCCCCCCCCGCGGCGGGCTGTCTTCGTATGGGCAAAGCCGTTCAATATCGGTCTGTCCCGCTGGGCGCTGCACAAGATTTTTCCCGGGAACGCCGCTCACAGTATCAGCCTTTCCACGTCCCGAAGGTCGGTCACGGTGAAGTCAATCCCCTCGCCCGCCGGCGCAGCGCCCTTTCGGCGATAATAGCAGGTCACAAGGCCGTACTGCGCGCCGCCCGCCATGTCCGACGTGAGCGAATCGCCGATAATCACGGCCTCATGCGGCCGAATGGGCGCTTCTCGCCCCGCGTTGATCGCTTCAAACGCGCGATCAAAGAACGCCCGCGACGGCTTGGACGCGCCGATCCGCTCCGAAATGAAGAAATCCGTGAAGTATTTCGCCATGTCCGCGATTTCGAGGCGGTGCATCTGCTGCTCGTATGGGCCGTTGCTGGCGGCATAGAGCGGCATGCGCTCAGACAGCGCTGCGAGCATATCGCGCGCGCCGTCCACCGGAATGGCGCTCTCGTGCAGCGCCGCGCGGAAATATTCCTCGAAAACCGCGCCGTCGAAATCGACGCCCAGCGCCTCGAATATGCTGTTCCAGCGCACGCGCTTCAGCTCGGCAAATGTCAGCTCGCCGCGCTCGAGCGCGCGCCACAGTTCATTGTTCTCCCGCTCGAACACATCGTACATGAACGGCTCGTAGGGGCGCAGGCCGAAATGCGCAAAGCCGCTTTGCATAGTCTGCCGGACATATTCGTCAAAATCGAGCAGCGTGTTGTCAATATCGATCAGTGCCAAATGCATGGCGTCATCCTCCGCATCTGTTTTTCTCAGTATAGCATAAAAGCGCCGCGCCGTCCAGCCGCGCGCCGATAAATTACACAAAAAGGCGGCCGAAGCGCATGTCTCCAGCCGCCTTTTCCATGTCAATAGACCACCACGGTCGTGCCCGAGGAGCAGTTGTTGTAGATCCAGCGCGCGTCCTCGACCGACAGCCGGATGCAGCCGTGCGAGGCGCGTTTGCCCAGCGCGGAGACCGAGCCGCGCCTGAGCGTGCTTTCGTCGGCCTCGCCATAGAGCACGGAGTGTATCATGATGTCGCCGTCCACATACCAGGCATACTGCGCCCAGCAGTCGAATTTCTTGAAATAATGCCAGCGCGCGCCGGGGCCGGTGTTGGTGAACGTGCCCAGCGGCGTGGGATGATCGCGCGTGCCGGTCGAGCAGGCGAACGTCTTGACGAGTATCGAATAGTTGTCGTAATCGTCCGGCGAATAGACGTAGAGCCGCTGATCGTCGACGCTGATCTTGATCTGATAGGGCTTGATCGACTTGACCGCGTCCTCGGAAAACAGCGCGGACTGCGTTTTCTGATCGGCGATTCCCGTCCTCTCAAGGCCGTTGCGGCCCTGAAACTGAGAGACGGCCTTCTCCGTGCCGCCGCCGAACACGCCGTCCACGCCGCTGGCCGTGAGATAGTTGAGGCTGTACAGCCGCCGCTGAACCCGCCGCACCTCGTCGCCGCGGCTGCCATGGCTGACCGTCTCCTGATAGATCGGTATGCCGTCCTCGAGCAGGCGGATCTGCAGTTCTGCGGTCATCACGCCGGTCGGCTCGAAGTCCGAATCTTGCTCCTCCTCGGCGCTCAGTGTGGGCATGACCTCGTAGGGGTTGGTTTCCGGATCGTCCGCCGCCAGAGTCGCCTCTTTGGAGGCGTTGTCGACGATCGGCTCGACCGCCTGAACGCCCTCGTCCGGCGCGTCGCTCGCTTCGGGCGCGGCCGGTTTGTTGTCGATCTTGTAGAGGTATTTTTCGAACGCCATGACGCCCGCGCGCGTGCTTTCGCCATAGGTACCGTTGATCGAGCCGTTCATGAAGCCCAGTATGACCAGCTGGCGCTGCACATTCTTCACGCCCTCGCCGCTCGACCAGAGCGTCAGGCGGTTGTAGACCGGGCGCAGCGCGGTTTTTGCGTCGCTCGAAAACAAACGCGCCTGCGTCTGGCGATCGGCCACGCCGGTCTGCTCCAGATCGTGCGCCGCCTGAAACGCGATGAGCGCCGTCTCGGAATTCACGCCGAACACGCCGTCCGCCGCGTCGTCGAGATAGTTGAGCGCGACCAGCCGGCGCTGTACGCGCTTTGCCGCAAGGCCGCTGTCGCCCTGCGCCACATCGCAGAGATACAGCGCGTCGGGATCGCCGAACGCCAGCTCCTGAACGGCGATTTCGGCCAGACCGTCGGCGGCCGTCTCGGGCGTGGGCGCCGGGGTCGGCGTGGCGGTCGGCGCACTCGTGGGCGTTGGATCGGGCGTTGCGACCGCCTGCACGCCCTCGTCCGTCGGTTCGCTCGTGGACGTGAGCGTCGGCTCGCTCGTGGCCATGGCCGCGATGCGCGCGTCTATGTCCCGCTGCTCGATCAGGCGAATGTACTCCTCAAACTCGCGCACGGCCGCCTGCGTGTTCGCGCCGTAAATGCCGTCGATCGCCGTGTAGAAAAAGCCCAGCTGCCGCAGCCGCTCCTGAAGCGCCTGAACCGCGCTGCCGCGGGCGCTGAGCGTCAGGTCGGTCGGCTCGGGCGTGGCGATCGGCACGTCGATTTGAGCAGCCGGCGCGGCGGCCACCGTTTCTTCAGGCGGCGCGGTCGGCTCGTTCGCGCTCTGCGTGAGAGCGCCCTCCGCCCCGCCGATTGCGCCGGCAAGCAGCATCACGACAATCAGCAAACATGCAACCCATCTCTTCATACGCCGCTTCACGATCCTCATTTCACATAATACATTCATATAGACGCACAATCCGCGCGTTCGGTGTCCGCTTATCCAAAAATTTACCAAGCGCCGCGCGCCGTATCATTTCAATATTTTACGCGCAAATTTGGGCATTTAGTACATTGCAGGAAAATCGATCGACTGTTAATATAATGTTGTCGAGTTAATCTCAGAAAGGATGGTTTACACGATGGCCAAAGTGAAAATCGGCGTTTTCGGCGCGTACCGCGGCATGACCATGATCAACGTGCTGCTCCAGCATCCCGATGCGGAGCTGGTCGCCATATGCGACAAGTTTGTCCCCGCCCTCGAGAAGGCCGGCAAGGCGGCTGAGGAGGCCGGACTGAAAATCGCGCTCTACGAGAACTTCGAGGACTTTTTCAGGCACGACATGGACGCGGTCGTGCTGGCCAACTACGCCAACGAGCACGCCACGTTCGCCATACGCCTGCTCAGGAGCGGCCGCCATGTGCTCAGCGAGGTGCTGCCCTGCGAGACCATGGCGCAGGCCGTCGAGCTGATCGAGGCCGTCGAGGAGAGCGGCAAGGTGTACGCCTATGCCGAGAACTACTGCTATATGTGGCACGCCTTCGAGATGCGCGAGCGCTATGAGCGCGGCGAGATCGGCGACGTGATGTACGCCGAGGGCGAGTACATACACGATTGCAGCGCCATCTGGCCCAGCATCACCTACGGCGAGCGCGATCACTGGCGCAACAATATGTTCCCCACGTTCTACTGCACACACTCCATTGGCCCGATGCTCACAATCACCGGCCACCGCCCGGTGCAGGTCGTGGGCTTCGTCACACAGCGCAACGACACAGTGCGCCCGCTCGGCCTGAAGATGGGCGAAACCTGCGCGCTCGAGCTTTTGACGCTCGACAACGGCGCGATCTGCAAGAGCATACACGGCCACCTCAAGCGCGAGCCGGGCAGCGTCAACTATCAGGTTTACGGCACAAAGGGCAGCATGGAGTCCGAGCGCTTCGTCCCCAGCTACGGCGAGGGCAGGGAGCCCGAATTGCAGGTCTACCGCGAGGGCGAGAAGCTGTGCGTCGGCACGACCGAGCACTATCATCCCGCGCCGCCCGCCATTTCCGCAGAGATGGCCAAGAAGTTCAGCAGCCACGGCGGCAGCGACTTCTATCCCACCCACTTCTTCATCGAGAAGATTCTGGGCAATCCCGAGGGCGAGAAGTACTCCATCGACGTATACCACGCCGTCGACATGGGCATATGCGGCATACTCGCCTATCGCTCCATACTCGAGGGCAACAAGCCCATGCGCATTCCGAACCTGCGCAACAGGGAAGAGCGCGACGCATGGCGGCACGACAACAAATGCACCAACCCGAAGATCGCCGGCGGCGACGATCTGCTGCCCTGCTATCCCGGCGGCAGCCTCGATTATCCCGACAGCGTCTACGAAGATGTGCGCCGGATCTGGCTCTCCGGCAAGAACGCCGAATAGGCAATATATAATGAAGCGTCTCCGCTCGCCGGGGACGCTTCATTTTGTCAAAGCAGGCCTTGACAGGCGGGCGAACGGGACTGCGAGCGCCC
>CAKUAV010000116.1 GCA_934636425.1 uncultured Clostridia bacterium | reverse complement strand
CCTGAGAGGCGTACATATCTTCCAGCCGCCATGTATCGCGCAGATTCAGCGCGCTGCGCTCCGGTACTCTTTCGCTCATTGTCCACTGTCCATCCTTTCATTATAGATAGCGTCGCGCGGCACAGTGCGGCCGCACATTCAATCTTATCATAGCACAAAACGCCCCTTCCGTCCACACCCGCGCGAAATTTCGTCTCCCATACAACAATGACGGCCGACCCGAAGGCCGACCGCCATTCTTATGTGAAATTGTCAGTCCAGCGATTCCGCGTAGCGTCCGATCAGGCGCGTGTAGGTCTTGCCGTTATACTCGCCCTGGCCGGACACGTCGGCATAGATGACATAGCGCCCGCCGATTTCGGTGATCTTCTTGTCGGACATATTCTTAATGACAAGATACTTGCCGCTGTCGTTGTCCGAAACGTCGATCACCAGCGTGTCGGGATCGTCGTCCATAATCGCCACGATCGTGCCCTTGCAGGCGAACACGCGGCCGTCCCATTCCTGCCAGCAGTAGAGCAGGTTCTGATAGTCCATCTTCCACGCCTTGCGGGAATACTCGTTGATCGAGGGCACATAGTAGACGCTGAAGCTGAGGACCGAATCCTGCAGGCCGGCCTTCCGGGCGCGCAGCGTGATCGCATTGTCGCCGTAATGATCGAACAGCGCCGCGAAGCTGAAGTTGCCCTTCTCGTCCATCTCGAACGTCGAGGGATCGTAATTCGACTCGATTGTCAGCTGCGCCGTGGGATCGACCGCGCCGCGTATCACCATGTTCGCGCGCTCTGAGGTAAACGCCGTGTTGGAGGCGATTTCCAGATCGATGTCCATCGGCTGGCGATAGAATACCAGATCCTCGCGCGTCTCAAGGTGATTGGGGGTCTGCACCAGTATCGAAACGGGGTTCTCGCCCTGAGGATAGACCGCCACGCTGACCGAGAGATTGCCCTGACGATCGACCATGCCGGTCACGTCCTCGCCGTCCACCAGCACGGTGGAGCCGTAGACCACGTTCAGCTTGAGATCGTACACGGAGGACATCGTGGTGACGTATTTCTCCGTCGGGCTGGTGATTGTCAGCGGCGAGACGGGCATCTCCACATTGAATGATACGATGGGCAGCAGCGTCTTTTCGCCCTTTTCTGTGGTCTGAACGGCGGTGAGCGAAATCTGCGCCGAGGCCGCGTTCACGCCCGCGATCTGGAACCACTCCGCGTCGGCCACCCTGACCACCGCCTTGCCGCCCACGACCATGTAGCGCTCGTCCAGCTCCTCGATGTAGATCATGTCGCCGTCGCGGCCATAGAACGTGATGGCGTGACCCGTCCGGCCGTCGTCCATCGTGACGACCTCCAATTCGGGCATCTTGACCGTGCCGTCCTCATAGCGCTTCTGCACGGAATACGCCTGATACCAGTAATAGGCCTTGTACAGCCCGAAGGCCAGTATGCTCAGTGAAAAAATCCAGATCAGTATGTGAACGAGCACGCGCATGGCGACGGTCATGGTGCGCTCCCACTCGCCGCGGCCGCTCTCTTCCTTCTTTTCTCCCGCCGCGTGGCGGTCAAGCGGCGTGCCGCATTCCGGACAGACGTCCAGCCCGTCCTTTAGGTGCGTGCCGCATCCCGGGCATACCATGCGCTCATCTCCCTTCCCCTTTCGGGCGCTCATTCGCTCGCGATTGTTCCATTGTGTATGCGCCAGGCCGCGCCGATTTCCGCGTCGGCCAGATCGCTCATGTCGGTGCAGGTGACGATTGTCTGTATGCCGTCCAGCCGCTTTAAGAGCTGCCGGCGGCGTTTGGGATCCAGCTCGCTCATCACGTCGTCGAGCATCAGCACCGGCCATTCGCCGATCTCGCGGCGCATGATGTCCAGCTCGGCCAGCTTGAGCGAGAGCGCCGTGGTGCGCTGCTGCCCCTGCGAGCCGTAGACGCGCACGTCCATGCCCGAGAGCGTCAGCATCAGATCGTCGCGGTGCGGGCCGACGCTGGTCGTGCCGCGGCGGACGTCCATATTCCGCGCGACGCGCAGCGCCTTCATCAGCGCCTGCGCCGGCTCGTCGTCCCGCGTGTCCAGAGAGGGCACATAGCGCGCCTTGAGATCCTCCTGCCCGCCGGATATTTCGAGGTGATTTTCGTGTGCGGAATCGCTGATCAGCGCGATGAACGCCTGCCGCTCCCGCATGATCGCCGCGCCGCAGCGCGCCAGCTGCGCGTCCCAGTCCTCCAGCGTATCGGCGAGTGCGGGCTTTTCGGCGACGTCGCGCAGCAGCCTGTTGCGCTGCATGAGCGCGTGGGCGTAGTGCTGGAGCGCATAGTAATACGACGGCTTGATCTGGCTCAGCTCCATGTCTATGAAGCGGCGGCGCTCGGCGGGGCCGTCCTTGACCATGCGCAGATCCTCGGGCGCGAACAACACGCCGTTGACGTGCCCCATCAGCTCGCCGGTGCGCTGAAGCGCGCCGCCGTTGACCTTGACTATCTTTCGGCGCAGGCTCGAGAGCAGCATCTCCACCTCGTGGCTGCCGTCCCGCTTTTCGGCCTGAACGAACACGCGCCCCGCCTCCTGACCCCAGCGGATCAGCTCCCTGTCGCGGGAGGTGCGGTGGCTGCGGCCGGTGCAGGCGAGCACAATGGCCTCGAGCAGCGCCGTCTTGCCCTGCGCGTTGTTGCCGTAGAGCACGGTTATTCCCTCGCAGGGGCGCAGCTCGGCCTCCTCGTAATTGCGGAATTGCCGGAGTTCAAGGCGGGTGATGTGCATATCAGTGTCCCTCGCTGTCGTTTTCGCGCGGCGCATCTGCGGCGCGTCTCAAATTTCCCGGCGTCTCGAGGACGGCTCTTTTCCGCCGGCGCTGCGCCAGCGTCCGTTCGTCGCCGCCAGACCTGCAGCGCCCTGTCCGGGCGAAAAGGCCGCACGCCCTCGAGCCGTTCTCTTTTTTAGCGCGCTCAGCCCGCAAAAAGGGCGGACGGAGAGCCGAATATCAGCCCCCTGTCCGCCGGGAAAATATCGTTTACTTCAGCCGGGCGAGCGCCTTCTTGCGCTTCTCGCAGTTCAGCTCGCGCTTGCGCATACGCACGGACTTGGGCGTGATTTCAACCAGCTCGTCCTCGTCGATGAACTCCATGGCCTCCTCCAGCGTGGGAATGCGCACATTGGTGATCTTGAGCGCTTCCTCTGCGCCGGCGGCGTTGCGTATGGAGGTCAGGTGCTTCTTCTTGCAGACGTTCACGTCGATGTCGCCGGGGCGGCTGTTGCGGCCGACGATCATGCCCGCGTACACCTTGGTCTGCGGATAGACGAACAGAAGGCCGCGCTCCTGAATGTCGAACATGGCGTAGCTGGTGGTCTCGCCGGTCTCAAAGGCGACGAGGGAGCCGCAGACGCGGGTCGGAATGTCGCCCTTATACGGCTCGTAGCTGTCGAATATGGCGTTCATAACGCCCTCGCCGCGGGTGTCGGTCATGAACTCGGAGCGATAGCCGAACAGGCCGCGCGAGGGGATCAGGAACTCCAGACGCACGCGATCCTGGCCGCTCATGCTCACCAGCGTGCCGCGGCGGCGACCCAGCTTGTCGATGACGCTGCCCGCGTATTCGCTGGGCACGTCGCAGACCACCTTCTCCATAGGCTCGCACTTCTGGCCGTCGATCTCCTTGAACAGCACGACCGGCTTGGTCACCTGGAACTCGTAGCCCTGACGGCGCATGGTCTCGATGAGTATCGACAGGTGCAGCTCGCCGCGGCCGGACACGCGGAACGCGTCGGTGCTCTCGGTGTCCTCGACGCGCAGCGACACGTCGGTCTGCATTTCCTTGAACAGGCGCGCGCGCAGGTGGCGTGAGGTGACGTACTGTCCCTCGGTGCCGGCGAACGGGCTGTCGTTGACGCAGAACGTCATGGCGACGGTCGGATCGGAAATCTTCAGGAAGGGCAGCGGCTCGGGCGTGGAGGGCGCGCAGATGGTGTCGCCGATCATGATGTCCTCAAAGCCGGTCACGGCCACGATGTCGCCCATCTTGGCTTCCTCAACCGGCACGCGCTTGAGGCCGTCGAAGCAGAACAGGCCGGTCAGGCGCGTGGGGGCCTCCACGTCCTTCTCGCCATAGACGCAGCGCACGGCCATCTGGCCGGTCTTGAACGTGCCGCGCTCGATGCGACCCACGCCAATGCGGCCCACATAGTCGTTATAGTCGATCGTAGACACCAGCAGCTGCGCCGGCGCGTCCACGTCGCCCTCGGGGGCGGGAATATGCTCGAGTATTGTGTCGAACAGCGGCCTCAGGTCGGGCGTGGGATGCTGCCAGTCCAGCGTGGATGTGCCGGCGCGGCCGGACGCGAACACGATGGGGCTGTCCAGCTGCTCGTCGGTGGCGTCCAGCTCCAGCAGCAGCTCCAGCGTTTCGTCCACAACCTCGGCGCAGCGCGCGTCCGGGCGATCCATCTTGTTGACCACGATGATGACCGGCAGATTCAGCTCCAGCGCCTTTTTGAGCACGAAGCGGGTCTGCGGCATGGGGCCTTCAAAGGAATCGACCAGCAGCAGCACGCCGTTGACCATCTTCAGCACGCGCTCGACCTCGCCGGAGAAATCGGCGTGGCCGGGGGTGTCGACGATGTTGATCTTGACGCCCTTATAGTGAACGGCGGTGTTCTTGGACAGTATGGTGATGCCGCGCTCGCGCTCCAGATCGTTGGAGTCCATCACGCGATCGGCCACCTGCTGATTTTCGCGGAAAACGCCGCCCTGCTTGAGCATTTCGTCAACCAGCGTGGTCTTGCCATGATCGACGTGCGCGATGATGGCTATATTTCTGAGATCTTCTCTTTTCACAGTCAAAGTCAAAGACTCCTTCGCCTATCTAGATTGCTTCAATAACCTAATTATTTTAGCGGCGAAGCATGTTCTCTGTCAAGTCTGCCCGTGTTACCATCACGTTTTTTTGAGGAGGACTCACAGCCTCTGCGTCTTTCCGGGCAGCGGCATGGACACATCGCAGGCCGGATCGCGCGCCAGCAGCGCGTCCATCACAAGGCCGGCGTGAGCGTACGTCCACAGATCCCGCGCATCGCGCGCCGCCTCCATGAGATGCGTCAGATAGATCTTTTCGGGATGGACGGACAGCGCGAAATCGGCGAGCCGATCGGGATAATCGCCGCAGGGGTAGTTCAGCGCATTGGCGCGCCCCAGCCAGACGTGCATGAACAGATGCGTCGCGCGCCCCATGTCCGGCAGCCGCCCGCCGTAATCGCGCACGTCGGCGGGCATGAGTATGCGGTGCGCGCCCGTCTCGACCAGATAGCCGGTTTCCGGCACGCCGAGCGCCGTGCCCGCGTCATAATGAAAGCCGGAAAAGGCGCGTATGACGATCCCATCGCGCTCGAGCGCGTCGTGATCGTCGATCACAGTCTTTCGGCAGCCCTCGGGCATCGCCGCTTCGAGGTGGCGCGGCACGATCCATTCCACATCCGGGCACAGCCGCATGACCTCGGGATCGAAATGATCGGCATGGCTGTGTGTGAGCAGCATGAAGCGCATTGTGGACAACAGCGCCCGGGCGCGCTCCTCGCCCAGCGCGCGCAGCGACGAATGATCGCGCGGCGTGCTGAACGCCGGATCGACCGCCCAGCGCACGCCGCCGGTCGAGAATATATAGCCGGATGCGCCCGTCAGCCAGAACGCGTCGTCCGTCCGGGCTATGCCCCTCTCAATGTCGCCGAAAATCTCCCCGCAGCGCTCGGCATAGCGCCTCAGTACGGCCTGCCTGACGTTTTCCTCGCGCGTCATGGCCTATTCCTCCCCGCATTGCGCCAGACAGTTTCCGAGAAACGCGATCGAGCTTTCAAACGCCTCGCGCGGATCGACCGCCTTCCAGAAGCGGCCGCACTCCAATTCGAGATTGTATATCCCCCGATAGCCGCAGCGGCGCAGCTGTCGAATGTAATCCTCGAGCGGCAGCCGTCCCGCGCTGAGCGGATAGTGCGTGGTGTGCGCCAGCGCGTGAATGTGGGTGTGAATCGCCGCGCGCAGAAAATCGTCGCCCGGCAGATAGGGCGTACACTCGGGATAGCTCACAAAATTCGAGTACAGATGCCCGAAGTCAAAGCACACGCCCACATTTTCAAGCCCCACCTCGCGCACCGTGGAAATCACGCCGTCGCAGTCGACGATCGACAGGCCGCTTCTGTGTATGCGGTTGTTTTCGAGCGCCAGTTTGACCGGCAGACGGCGCGCCCCGGCGAAGCGCCCCCACGCCGAGAGCAGGCGCACCGTGGCGGCGCGGTCGCGCACCTCGTCGCCCGTTTTCATGGAGTGAACGGTCAGCGGCACGATGGGATGATTTTCGGGCAGCAGATCGAGCGCGGGGCGCAGGTTCTCAAAGAACGCTTCAGCCGGCAGTTCGTCCAGCGCGGCGTGTATCGTCACGGCCAGATCCGCGTCCAGCACGGCGCGCGCGCAGGCCGCCAGCATATTCGCGTCCGCGTGCGATTTGACGCTGCGCAGCTCCACCGCGCCCACGCCCATCGCCCTGAAGGCGGCCAGCAGCGCCCTTATGCCGCCGTAGTCGTCCAGCAGCCGCCTGTCCGCCTCGCAGGCCGGATTCTGCGTCAGCACGCCCAGCGGCAGTGAGGTTCCTATCATAGCCCGTTTCCTCCAAGCAAAATATTTGTCCAATGTCCGCGCTTCATCGGAGAAACGCTCCGGCGCGTCCCGCGAAACGGGACGGCGGCAAATTCAGGCAGGCTCGTCAAAGGGCGCGGCGCTCGAATTCTCACCCGCTTCAGCTTCGGGAAAAAGCGCAAAGGATCGGCGGCCAAAACGCGCCGCATTACATCCTCCGCAATTTTCGAAACGCAGTCCCACGCCGCCCGACAGAGACTTTCAGGCACGGCATGACTGGAACGCCCCCGCGCCATTCCCGCGCGCATCCTTGGCAGCCAACGCCGCTCACAGCGCAATCGTCCGTCCCGCGCGCAAAAGGCAGATCAGCGTCTCCTTCACCGGACGGCCGGTCAGCGTTTCCAGCGCGCGCGCGTACAGGCGCAGCTGTGGCTCATAGCGCCGCCTGAGCTCTTCCTCATCGTCGGTGCGGTCGGTCTTGTAGTCGAGCAGCACCCACTGCTCATCCTCGACAAAGCAGCAGTCGATCGAGCCCTGCACCAGCACATATTCGTCGCTGTCCGCGCCCAGCGCTTCCCGCGCGCTCATTTTGAGCGTGAACATCCACTCGCGGCGCGCCGTGTCCGCCTTCAGCAGCCACGCGCCCGGCCCGTCCATGAAGAACGATGCCAGCATCCTCGGCCGGACGACGTCGCGCATGGCCGGCGTGAGCGCGCCCGTCTCGGCCATATGGTTGAGCTGGCGCACGATCTCCGCGTGAAGCGCGTCGCCCTCCAGCGCCTTCAGCGCGGTCAGATCGAGCTTTTGCAGCGCCGTGTGCGCCGCCGTGCCGCGTTCCGCGCCGGTCATGGCGTCCGCGTCCTCAGAGAGGAACGCCGGCCTGTCGAGCAGCTCGGGCGGGTGCGCCGGGCCGTCCAGCTCGCGCTTCACGCCCGATGCGGTCAGCTTCATGGGCACAAGCACATCGCCCTCGTGGGGATAGCGCCAGCGGTAGGCGCGCAGCATGCTTTCATCCGGCTCGGCGGCCGCCGCTTCATCGAACAGCGCGTCCACCTTCTGCGCCTCTTCGCCCTCGCAGGCGGAGAGCGATGCGCGCGTAATCACGCTGACGCTCACGCGCGCGCCCGAATCGACGAGCGGCGCGCCGGCTCCCAGCGCTTCGCCGCCCGGCATGGTCATCACGGCGGGCAGCAGTATGTCCAGCCAGTTCGAGGGCGTCAGTGCGCGCCTGACGGCCAGCCGTCCCCGGCGCAGCTGCTTTTCCATGTGCGCGCTTGCGCCGGTGAGTATCAGCCGATCCTTGGCGCGGGTGAGCAGGACGTAGAGTATGCGCATCTCCTCGGCTATGCCCTCGCTGAGCTGCTTCTGCGCCGCGGCCAGCCGGGGCAGCACGTCGCGCCTGGACACCAGCCGGTTGTCGATGTGCTTGAGCCCCACGCCGGTTTCGCGGTGCATCAGCAGCTCCGCGCGGGAGGAACGCGTGTTGAACGGCCGCCCGGTCATAAGCCCCAGCACAACGGGGAACTCGAGCCCCTTGCTCTTGTGGACGGTCATGATGCGCACGACGTCGTCGTTTTCGCCCAGAACGTGCGCCTCGCCCATGTCCTCGCGCGAGACGCTCATCTGCTCCAGATGGTTGAGAAAGCCGGTCAGGCCGCCCGTCTGCGCCGATTCATAGGCCGCCGCGCGGTCGCAGAGTATGTCCAGATTGGCCTGACGCTGCGCGCCGCCGGGCATCGCGCCCACGCAGGCGTAGAGATTCGATTCGCGCAGCACATCGAATATGAACGAAGGCAGCGGCGTCACGCGCGAACGGGCGCGCCATTCGTCCAGATGCGCGCGCATCGCCCGCAGCCTGTGCGCCAGCTCGTCGTCCTCCTGATCGGCGTACGCGCCCACCGCGTCGCAGTAGCCGCCGCCGGGATGCTTCACGCGCAGCCGGGACAGCTCCTCGCTGCTCAGCCCCATTGCGGGAGAGCGCAGCACCGCGATCCACTCCACGTCGCGCCGCCTGTTTTCGATCAGCGTGAGCAGCGCCACGGCCACGCGCACCTCGACCACGTCCAGATAGCCGCCCGACACGTCGGCATAGGCCGGTATGCCCTCGCGCTTGAGCACGGCGAGAATCTGCGCGGCCACATCGCGCGCCTGACGAATCAGTATCACGAAATCGCGGCAGCGAAGCGGCCGAAACGCGCCGGCCTTGACGTCGTATGTGGGCGTGCCCAGCAGCGCGCGTATGCGCCTGGCCGCGACCAGCGCCTCGACCTCCGCGTCCTTCATGTCGAGGATCAGCCGCATCGCCTCGCCGCCCTCGCCCTCCTCCGGCGGTTCCGAATCGCCCTCGTCGTCGGGCGCGATCAGCGTCAGCTCGACCGGCGCATCCTCGCCCTGATAGGCCGCGCCGCAGCGCAGATACGCCCTTTCGTCATAGACGATCTCGCTCGGCCCGCCCTGCATGGCGCGCGCGAACACGGCGTTTGTGAAATTCAGTATGCTCGCGCGGGAGCGGAAGTTGTTGTTGAGCAGCACAAGCCGACCGCCCTCGCCGCGGCCATAGCGCTCATAGCGGCTCTGGAACAGCGTCGGCTCGGCGCTGCGGAAGCGGTATATGCTCTGCTTGACGTCGCCCACGAAGAACAGATTGTCCTCCCGGGCGATGCGCGTCAGGATCGCCTCCTGAATGTCGGACACATCCTGATATTCGTCGACAAATATGTGCGTGAACTTGTCGCGCAGCGCCTGCGCCACGGAATCGTCCTCCAGCGCCCTGAGCGTGCGCCGCTCCAGATCGCCGAATGTGAGTATCGAGCGCTCATCCTTCAGGCGCGTGTATTCCTCGTCCAGCCGCGTGACGATCGAGCGCAGCGCGCGCACCTCCGCCGCCGATGCGGGCAGATCCTCGATCGCGTCCTCAAGCGGCAGAGGCAGCCGGTCGCCCGCCTTTGCGACGGCCTTTTTGAACTCGTCGCGCATTGTGCGGTAATACGTCGCGTCGGGATCGTCGCTCGCGCCCCTGATCGTCGCAAGGCGCGTGAACGCCGGCTTTTCCAGCGCGACGCGCAGCGGCTCGTAGTCCATTTTCAAAAGCGCGTCCACCAGCTCGCAGTCGGCCTTCGCCGCCTTGAGATACGGAGAGAGGAAATCGCTGCCCTGACAGAATGTGAGCGCGTCCTCCGCCAGCGCCGCCGCGTCGCCAAGCGCC
>CAKUAV010000115.1 GCA_934636425.1 uncultured Clostridia bacterium | reverse complement strand
GTTCAGTATGGCGTCGGGGCGCTCGGTGATCAGATAGTTACGGGAGACGACCTCTTCCAGCGTGTAGGGGGACAGGCTGTATATGCCGGGCAAATCCATAATGACGACGTCGTCATGCTTTTTGAGCTTGCCTTCTTTTTTCTCAACGGTAACGCCCGGCCAGTTGCCGACGAACTGGTTGGAGCCGGTCAGCGCATTGAACAGCGTGGTTTTGCCGCAGTTCGGGTTGCCCGCCAGCGCGATCTTGATGGTGGCCATAAAATCTCCTCCTGTGAAATGCTCTCCTGATTGTAAACCCTCTCGATCAGCGAACCTCGATCAGCTCCGCGTCGCCGCGGCGGACGGACAGCTCGTAGCCGCGCACGGTCAGCTCCATGGGATCGCCCAGCGGCGCGACCTTGCGGACGTACACCTCGGTGCCCTTGGTCAGGCCCATGTCCATGATGCGGCGCTTGAGCGCGCCCTCGCCGTGCAGCTTTTCGATGACGGCGTGTTCTCCCACCTTGATGTCTTTGAGCGTCTTCATGCCTTTCTCCTCCTCTATCTATGAAACGGATTCCCGCCCCTCGCGCCCCATGCCGCGCTTCGGAGCGCTGGCCGCTCATGTCTCCTTTGGCTTACACCATGATGCGCATTGCCATGGTCTTGTCCAGAGCGATGCGGCTTTCCTTGACGTTCAGTATCAGGTTTCCGCCCAGCTCGTTCACCACAGTCACTTCCGCGCCCACGACGAATCCCAGCTCGGAAAGGTGCTGCTTCACCTCGTCCTGTCCCGTAATCCGCTTGATGATGTTCGTGTCGCCAACGCTTGCCATTCCCAGCGGCATCAATTAAGGTCATCTCCCTCCAATTAGCACAATCTAACTCACGGGGGTTATAAAGGGTTAATGGCGTTTAACCCATCAACCGAGTGGTAGTTTAACACAGCTAACTTGTGTTGTCAATATGTCTGAGGGCTATTTGAGTGTTAAATATCTTTAACTCAAGTAAGCTGCATTTTACATGAGATTCTGTTGACAGACAGCCGGCGTATCTGCTATGATAATTGCAGTTAGAGACAATTAACCGACAACAGAAAGGCAGAGGCCGGCTAAAGCGGCCAGTGAGAAGGAGCGTGGGAAACAATGAGCATTGTCATCGTTGGAGGAAACGAGTGTATGGAGCGGGCGTACTGTAAGAAGTGCGCGGACTACGGACATCGCGCCAAGGTGTACACCATGCGGCGCAAGGATTTCCCGCGCGTGTTCGGCAGCCCCGATCTGTGCATCCTCTTTACAAGCACGGTGTCGCACACCATGACGCAGGCGGCCTGCGAGCTGGCGCGCAAGAAGAACGTGACGATAATGCGCAGCCACACCAGCTCGCTGGCGGCGCTGGACGGATTGCTGCGCGCGTTCGGAAAGGAAAAGGGTCATGTCGCGTGCGTTTGAGGAGGATCTGATTCGCCATTGCGCCGCGACGCTGGCCGGGCACAAGTGCGCGAGCCTGTTTTCCTGCCGCGCGATGTCTCAAAAATGGCTGGAGGACAATGTCGCATCGGCCAACGAGGCGCTCGCGGGCAAAGGGCTGCGCGTCTGCCTGCTCAGGAACTGCGAGCGCGGCGCGCTGGTGTATGTCTACCGCGCGGGCGCGCTGGAGACAAAGCTGGCCGAGCCGGAGGTGCGCGCGTTTCTGGCCGGCTACGGCTACGGGTGCTTTTCGATTGAGAGCGCGCTCGGGACGCTGTCGCAGCACATGATATGCGGCGAGAGCTTCCCGCATGAGATCGGCGTGTTTCTGGATTACCCCCTGGCCGACGTGGCGGCGTTCATTGAAAACGAAGGCCGGAACTGCCGCTGCGTCGGATGCTGGAAGGCCTACTCAAATATAGACGAGGCGCAGCGCCTGTTCGCGCTGTACAGAAAGTGCCGGGACGTCTATATGGCCTGTTATCAGCGCGGCTTCGGTGTTGCGCGGCTCACTGTGGCCGCCTGACATACAAATCATTCCATATTATAAAGGAGGACTTGAAAACATGAGCAAGGTTGCAGTTGTCTATTGGAGCGGCACGGGACACACTCAGGCGATGGCCGAGGCGGTGGCCAAGGCGGCGGGCGCGGATCTGATCACGGCGGCGGAGTTCGGCCCCGATCAGGTGGCGGCGTACGACGCGATTGCGTTCGGCTGCCCGGCGATGGGCGCCGAGGTGCTGGAGGAGGAAGAATTCCAGCCCATGTTCGACGCGGTGAAGCCTGCCCTCAGCGGCAAGAAGATCGCGCTGTTCGGCTCCTACGGCTGGGGTGACGGCGAATGGATGCGCTCCTGGGAGGAGGATTGCCTGGGCGCGGGCGCGGTTCTGGCCTGCGAGAGCGTCATTTGCCAGGACGAGCCGGACGACGACGCGCTGGCCGCCTGCGAGAAGCTGGGCGAGGCGCTGAAATAATTTTTCAAAATCACTGATAGACAATGGGGAGGTGCGTTGATCATGAAAAGGCTCAGGAGCAAGCTGAAGAATCTGACTGTGATGGCGCTGGCGCTGTGCCTGCTCTGCGCGCTGTCGGCTGGGAACGCCGAGCAGAGCTTCGATGCGGACGCGTTCATGACGGCGATTAACGGCACATACGGCGCGCTGTTCTCCGTCATCACGCAGCCGGAATACGACGCTGTGTGGCTGGAGCGCTGCGCCGAGTATGCCGGCGAGGAAGACGCGCAGGCCGCCATGGACTATCTGAAAGCCGTCTGCTGCGGCGACGTGTATGGCGAGGAGGCCGTCAAGGCCTACGGCGGCGCGCTCGATGACGCGCGGTTCTTCTGCGGATTTCTCGGCGGCGCGGCGCAGCTGACGTTCGACGACGGCACGATCAGCGGCGTGGACGCGGACGGCAGCGAGCTGTTCTCCCACAAATACGCCTATGTCGGCGACAGTGCGGAGATGGGCTTTCATCTCTACAGGACGGACGATGCGGACGCGGGCGCGTTCACCTATTTCGCCATGCGCGACGACACGCCGGGGAGCACCTATCACCTCGAGTTCCGCTATGGCGACGATGCGGAGGCGCTGGATCAGTTCGTCGCGGGCAAGTACGCCTACTGGATGGCGGCCGGCTTCAGCGCGGATTACGACGATGTGCTGGTCTATAATGTCATCGATCTGTTCTGTGCGGAAAACCTGACCGAATCGGACGGCGCGCAGGAATAATCAATTCGGGCATTGCAGCGCGGCGCCGCTCCCTTCCTTCTCTGATGCCGCTTCCTTCAATTATATAGCCATGTCAGCGAGCGGCGCCAAAGCTGTTTGCCATTCGCCAGTCTGATTTCCGGCTGGCGAATGTTTGCGTATCATTTTGAAAATCATCAATGAAAGGATGGATTGATTATGATTGAAACCACTGTGAAGATTGACGGCATGATGTGCGGTATGTGCGAGGCGCACGTCTGCGATGTGATTCGCCAGAAGTTTGACGTGAAGAAGGTCAGCGCCTCCCATTCGAAGGGTCAGGCGGTGATACTGTCCGAGCAGCCGATCGATGAGAGCGCTCTGCGCGCCGCCGTCAAGGCGACCGGCTACGAGGTTCTGGCCGTGAGCAGCGCGTCTCTGGCCGACAAGCCGAAAAGCGGCGGCCTGTTCGGGCTGTTCCGGCATTGAAGGGCGCACACAAAAAGCACGTCTGCGGATGAATGCGGACGCGCTTTTTTTATGTGCTGACGGTTCAGGCGGCTGTCTGACGAACCGCATTTCAGCGCTCCCCTGAGCGCCGCATCGGGCAATGCAATGCGCCGGGGCGAAAGCAATGCGGCGCAATGCGAACGACGTGGCAGAAAGAACCGCCCCATGCTCCTTCCTGCCGTCTTTTCGTGCAGGGCCGTGAAATGTGCGGGCGCTCTGGATTTAAGCTCCTTTCAGAGTCCCGTGATGAAATCTGTTTTGCGCGGTTGGCGCGCGCTGTTGAATCGATGGGAATGAGGCTGAACGGCCTTCGGGATTTCGGTTTTTTATTGGAAGAAGCGCCGGCTGAAGCGGGGGTGCTTTGGACGCTGCGCTATTTCTGTGCGGCGGTCTGCGTGATGAGCAGCCCCAGTATGCCCTCTGACAGCGCGGCGCTCAGAACGGTATCGCCCTTCTGGAGCAGTTCGCCGACCGACACGCCGCCGTCTCCGGATGCGATCTCCGTCCATCCGCTCTCCTTCAGCGCCTGAACATAGGCCTTGCCCTGCTCGATGCTGATGTCCTTATAGTATATGGCGTAGTGTCCGGAGTCGGAAAGATCGTATATATAGTCGATTTCTCCGCTTTCTGGGCGGGGCAGGCCGGCGGTCAGCGCGTTGTCCGGCCATTCGCTGACGTAAATCGGCTCGGCGCCGGTCAGCCAGCTGGCGTATTGCGCGGAGGGATCGGATTTGGGCGCGCAGCCGGCCAGCATAAGCGCGGCGCAGAGCAGCGGAAGCAGTCGTTTCATGGCGGGTCATTCTCCTTTCGAATGCCGCTTTTTGAGGATTCGGCGCAGCATGAGCAGCGCGGCGGCGATGAGCGCGGCGACGCCTGTCATCAATTCAACAGGCCGCGGATCGACGGGCGACGACACCACGATCGACGTCATGGCGTCCGCGCCGCCTATGACGGATATGTCTGCGGGGCGGGAGATGGCGAAGAGCGTCAGCGCAAGCGCGGCGAGCAATGCGAGCGCGGCGGCCAGCGCCCATTCGATGGCGTCGCGTTTCCGGGCGTATTCGTGGCCGAATGGAGCCTGCGCATCGCGGGCAAAGGCCTCGGGCGCGCCGAGCCGGGCGACGATCTGCGCGTCGCTCTCGCCGTGCTCATGGGCGGATGCGAAAATTTCGGAAAGGTCGCGCAGAATTTCGGCCTTCTGGCGGCGGGGCAGTGTCAGCGCGCGCCTGACGCGGCGGATGTAGGCTTGTCTGTTCATGGCTTGTCCTCCGGCTCGATAAAGCGGTTCACGCAGGCGGCGTAGTCCTTCCAGAATGCGGTCAGCGCGCGCAGCGCGTCGCGGCCGGCTTCCGTCAGAGAATAGTATTTTTTCGTGCCGCCGTTGGCGGGCGACGCGGCCATGCGGCAGGCGATCAGTCCGCTCTCCTGCAGGCGATAGAGCATCGGGTAGACCGTGCCCTCGCGCGCATAGCCCAGAACGTCCGCGCCGCCGTCATTGAGCGATGCGATCAGCTCATAGCCATAGGTTTCTCCGCGCGCGATCAGGCTCAGCAGAATCATCTCGAGCGCGCCTTTTTTGAACTGCTGGACGTACCTGTTGTCCACATCTGCGCCTCCTTTTCAACGATTAACATAGCACTGCTATATAGCAATGCTAAATAGACGGCTCTATTATAAGGCTGCTCCAGACGGCTGTCAAGGGAGAAAATGAAAAAACAGGCTTTTCACAAAAAGCCGTGTGGAGCAATGCGCGGCAGGCGCAAACAGCATGGCAGCAAAGATGGCACTGTTAAACGCGCATTTTTCCTTCTTTTGCTTGCCCTCACACGGCGAATCCATGTAATCTGCCGCTATGGACTTGAATTCCCTCAAAAGATTCCGCGAAGACCCCCAAAGGCGTTCCCAAGCTTGCGGACAGGGCGGCAGACTCTTGGCTGGGTTATGCGCATCAAATATTTGAGCTGAGCCGCCGACAGTTTCACCTTTGATGAAACCTGAAAAACCAAAGCAGGTTCAGCATTCCTGCCGCACGTTCCATTTTTTGCTGAGATCTTTCAGCTTTCCGGGCGCAAAAACTGCAATGGAACGATTTTTTTCTCTGGAAAATGGGCTTTTCCGCCGCAAAATCGTTCCGCATCCGCCGTACACGCCGCCGGGTACGATTGAAAGCTCGCAAGATATTCGGCCTTCTCGATCTCTCCAAGGTTTTTCGACAGTCTGTCATGGCGAAGCCATGTAATCTGCCGCTATGGGCACGCACTCCCCAAATAGATTTCGCGAAGAACCAAAAAACACCCTCCGGCGCGGCGCTGAAACCGCGTGCGGAGGGCGTTTGTGAGAGCGATCAGGCCTTGACTGCGCCCGATGTGATGCCTTCGATATACAGCCGCGAGCTGAACATGAACATGAGCAGCAGCGGAATCGTCGCCATGACGAAGCCGGCGATCATCGCGCCGTAATCGGTGATGCCCGTCGACGAGCTGTAGATCTGCACGGCCACCGAGATGACCTGCTTGGTGTTGGAGTCGATGACCAGCAGCGGCCATATGAAGTCGCCGTACAGGCTGATCATGTTCATGACCACCAGCGTGGCCAGAATCGGCTTGGAGAGCGGCAGCGCAATCTTGTAGAAGGCCTGGAACTCGCGCGCGCCGTCTATGCGCGCCGATTCAAACAGCGCGGGCGACTGGCTGGATATGAACGTCCTGCACAGGTACATGCCCATGATCTGTCCGCCCGAGGCCCAGGGCAGCCACAGCGCCCACCATGTGTTTTTGAGGCCGAGGCGCTGTATGAGCTTGAAGGAGGGCGTGAGCGTGAGCACGCCGGGCACCATCATCAGCGCGAGCATCATCATGAACAGGAAGTTCTTGAGCGGGAACTCCAGCCGCGCGAACACATAGCCCGACATGGCCGAGAGCGCAACGATGAAGAATGTGCCGACGGATACGGTGATGACCGAGTTGAACATATTCTGCATCAGCTGCGTCCAGGCGGCGTTGTAGTTGCTCCACTGGGGCGGATTGGGAATCGCCCAGAGGTTGCTGTAGAACTGCGCCTGACTCTTGAGTGAGAGGAAGACCATCAGAAAGATCGGTATGAAGGCCAGCAGCACAAATATCGTCGCAAGGATCGTGATCAGCGACTGAGACGCAATGATGCGCCCTTTCCTGCGCCGCCGCATGGCCTGAGCGGAGAGTTCTTTTTTCATGACGCGTCCTCCTTTCTAGTTCAGTTCCT
Source organism: uncultured Clostridia bacterium (assembly GCA_934636425.1). Classification (GTDB taxonomy): domain Bacteria; phylum Bacillota; class Clostridia; order Christensenellales; family Aristaeellaceae; genus Firm-10. Next base: position 3,039 of record CAKUAV010000115.1, on the reverse strand, counting down.
GCGTGCGGATGCGCAGGTTCAGCAGCGAGCCGATCAGTATGACGACGAACATCACAAGGCCCATCGCGCAGGCATAGCCGTATTGGCCGAATTTCGTGGCCGCGTAGTACAGCTCGAGGCCGGGCACATAGGTCGTGTAGCCCGGGCCGCCCTGCGTGAGCAGGTACACGCCGCCGTAATCCTGAACCGCGCCGATGAACGTCGTGATGATCAGCATCTTGATCTGCGGCGATATGAGCGGCAGATGGATGTGGAAGAAATTCCAGGAGGGCGTGCTGCCGTCCACCTTTGCGGCCTCGAACAGCTCCTCGGGAATGTTGATCAGTCCGCCGTAGAACACCAGGAACGCGAAGCTGTTGACCCACGGGAAGCCCATGAATATGATCGCGCCCAGCGCCGTTTTCGAATCGCCCAGCCAGGAGTGCTTCCAGCTGCTCAGCCCGAGCACGTCCAGTATGCTGTTGAGCGCGCCGATGTTGGGGTCATAGATGTTCTTCCACATGAGCGTGGACACCACGCCCGGCACCACCATGGGCACCACCAGCAGCAGGCGATACCAGTAGCGCCGGCGGCTGCTGTGTCCGGAAACCGTGCGCATGGCAAAGACCAGCTCGGCCAGCAGCACGGGCACGGTGAGCAGCTTTAAGAAGCTGGCGATCATCATGATGATGAGGTTCTTCACGCCCAGCAGGAAATAGCCCTCGGTGATCATCTTGACAAAGTTGTCAAAGCCGATGAATTTCACCTCGCGCATCGTGCGGGTGCTCAGGCTCCAGTCGGTGAATGCGTAATAGAACGCCTGGAAGACATTGTAATAGTTGAACACGAGTATCAGCACGATGGAGGGCAGCAGCATCAGATAGGCCGTGCGGTGCCTGTACATCGAGCGGAAGAAGCGCGCGCCCAGAGCGCGGCTCTTCGGGAAGGCGACGATCAGCGCGGCCAGCATGAGCACGGTCAGCGCGGCGATGGCGTACAGGCTGTAATCCCGAATGTTCGACATCAGGCCGATGCTGTCCAGCCGCGCGGGCGAAAACTCATACAGATCCTGAGAAAGCGTCACGACGAAGCAGCGCTTCTCGCCAAAGTAGATCTGTGAAACGTCGTAATCCTGCCGGTAGGAGAAGTGCAGCGCGCCGTTCGCGTCCAGTATGTGGACGTCGCCCTCGCGCGTGCCCACGCCGATCCAGCGGCCGTCGTCGGTCGTGCCGAGGCAGCGGCTCTCGCCGACGATGTCTGTGGTGAAGAGCCGGTTCAGATCGCTGTCCATTTTGATGACGCTGCCGTTTATGTCGGTCGCGAGCACGTCGCCGGTGTCTTTGACCACTTCAAGATCGCGGATTTCGCTGCGCGCCTTTTCCTGAGCGAGCTTTTCGCCGCTCAGATCAACCTTTGTGATGCGCGCGCGGCTGTCGCCGTAGAATATCGCCTGTCCATCGGCGCTGAAGCGGGCGGCGCGCGCGGTGTTCTTGAGCGATTCGCGCAGCAGCTCCTCGCCGGTTTCGATGTTGACGATGCGCAGCAGATGCTTGCTGGCGCTCACGCCTGCGGAGATGAGCAGGCGGTTTGTCGCCTGATCGTAGTCCAGAGCAAAGACCTTGCCGTCGGCGGCGATCGTATTGACCGCATTGCCGGAGGCGGCCTCATAGATATAAATGTTTCGATCCTGTGAGCCGACGATCAGCCATTGCCTGTCGCTGTCATAGGCCATGGCGCTGACGGCGCCGTTGATTTCGTGCTGCCAGAGAAGCTTGTCCGAGTCGTCAAAGGCCAGAACCGTGTTCTGGTAGGTGCCCAGGAATGTGATATCCAGCGCTTCATCCACGAGGATTTGGCTGTTTTGCAGTGAAGAGCCATGCTCGAGCCGGCTGAATATATCCGTCTGCCCGGAGGCGTAAAGACTGGCCGCGACAGAACCGATCAGCGCGATCGCGAGGACGATGGACAGTGCGAGCGCGATGCGGTTGACGCGACCATTCGGTTTGGCTTTTGCCACTTAAGTCAGCTCCTTGTTTGAAAAAGATGCGCGCTGCGAAGCGAGTATACGCGTTCGCAGCGCGCCGAAGTTCACTTATGAAAGAGCGTTATGCGCGTGCGTTCTGACACAGATCAGTTGCCGGTCGCCTCGTTCTGCGGGTTGTCCAGATCGTTCATGGAGATCTTGGAGGCCTTCAGAACCTCGGGGGCGTACTTGGTCTGGTTCTCCTGATGCTTCTCGGCCCACTCGTCCACGGTGATCTTGCCGTTGAGCAGATCGCTGGAGTAGCCGTACCACGCGCGCAGGGCTTCCTGGTTGTCGCCCACGCCGCGGGCCAGAGCCTGGCAGAAGCCCTTCTGGCAGTTGCCGATGTACTCGATGTTGGCGAACATTTCGCCCAGCTCGCCCTCCAGCTCAATGCCCTTGACCAGCGGCAGGCCGTCCGGAACGCCGCCCGCGTCGATCAGCGCGGTCAGGAAGGTGGAGTAGCCCTCGGGAGAGGTGTAGAACTTCAGGAAATCGACGACCATTTCGTCATGGTCGATGTCCTTCTTGATGGCGGACAGGAAGCCGGTGGCCACTTCGATGGTGCGGGCCTTGGCCTCGATGCCTTCGCCTTCCATGCTGGGCATCGCAAATGTGCCCAGACCGAACTTCTTGAGGCCTTCCAGCTCAACCGCGTTCTCATCGCTGCCGATGGTGACGGTTTCGCCCGCGTCGATGGAAGCCATGGTGTTCAGGTAATCGCCGAAGAACCAGGAGCCGTCCAGCCAGATGGCCGCCTTGCCCTGATAGAACATGGTCTTGGCGTTGTTGGCGTCGGTGCCGAAGAAGTTCTCGCCGCCCGCGTAGGTGGGGAAGATCTTCGCAAAGTTGGACCAGACGGTCTTCATGCCGTCGCTGTCGGCGCGGATGGTGCCGTCCTTCAGGAAGCCCTTCCAGTAGCGCAGGCTGTTGACGTTCACGTTGGCGGGCGTGTCGTCATTGTGGGGATCGGTGGGATCATAGACGAACTTGCCGTCCACGTCGGGATCGTAGCAGTAGTCGCCTTCCTGAGCGCG
>CAKUAV010000114.1 GCA_934636425.1 uncultured Clostridia bacterium | reverse complement strand
GACTCTTTGGCGCAGTCTGGGGCGCGCAGCCCCAGCGTACTCCCCGCGGAAAGCATTACAAGGCCAATGTGCTTGCGCAAAAGCGCACAAAGGCCGCACCGCCAGCGCCGTTCTCCGTTCCTCGTTCCTCCGTACCCCGGTAACCCGTCGAGATCGCCACAAAGAAACGCACAAATCCAAAGTGAACCAGTCAAGGCAGATAACCCCAAACGGTATGAGAACGCACAAATGGCGATCTCGACCCGGCGGAATAGAAACGCAACACATCGCAAGCCGTCCTGTTTGTCGCCATGCGGCAAACAGCAGGCGTGAACCGAAGGCAAAACGCCGCGACAGAAATGCGAGGTCGGGCATATGCCGAGGGCAAAACGCCGCGACAGAAATGCGAGGTCGAGCATATGCCGAAAGCAAAACGCCGCGACAGAAATGCAAAGCTAGGCATGAACTGAGGGCAAAACGCCGCGACAGAAATGCGAGGTCGGGCATATGCCGAGGGTAAAACGCTGTGACAGAAATGCAAAGCCAGGCATGAACTGAGGGCAAAACGCCGCGACAGAACCTCATCGCCGGATGCGCCCATCCCCCGCGCCCCTATTCCGAATTCCGAATTTCCCTTCGCCGTTCCCCCGCGCGCACTATCGCCTGTGCCGGGACTATATCCGGCAGGCACTGTCGCCGCGCCGGCTGACAATTCACGAACATATGAAAACCACCGGCGCAGCGCCGCGTCAGCGCGGAATAACGCAGGTTTTGCACTTTCTGCGCAGCGCATCTCCTCCGCGCCGCGTTGGAACGGTGCGCTTTTTGCGGGAAGGGAAAATGACCGCGCCGTCATCTGTGACGCAGCGCAGTTTCCCCGTTCTCCGGTGGGAAGGAAAAACAAAGAAACCGCACACATTATCCTCTGCGCAGGAAGGGGAAAACAACCGAGCCGACCGCCGAGCCAGCATTCCCCGCGTGGGAAGGAAGACGCGCCGGGCCGGGCAAAACATCATGCGATGTTCAAAATTATTGATGGGTGGCATAAGGGAATTTCAAAACACTCATGCTGAATTGATTGACAGGCGGCGCTAAAAATGATAACATAACACAGAAATGCCGCATTGTTTTTACATATGCGAAACGATGGACGGCGAATGATGAAGCGGAGGAGCGGCGTTATGCAGGAGAGAGAAAAATTCGGCTCGAGACTGGGGTTCATACTGATTTCGGCGGGCTGCGCGATCGGGCTGGGCAACGTCTATCGGTTTCCGATATGGTGCGGCGCGTACGGCGGCGGTTTGTTTTTGCTGTTTTATCTGGTGTTTTTGCTGCTGCTGGGTCTGCCGGTGATGACGTGTGAGCTGGCGGTCGGGCGCGGCAGCCGGCGCAGCATTGCCAATTCCTTCGACGTATTGGAGAAGAAGGGGCAGAAGTGGCACCTGATGAAGTATCTGGGCGTGGCGGGCAACTATCTGCTGATGCTCTTCTACACCTGCATTTCCGGCTGGTTTGTGATCTTTTTCTGCAAATATCTGACCGGCTCGATCATGCAGTACAAGACGGTATCTGAGCTGGGCGAGATGTTCGGCGGGATGGTGTCCAACTGGCCGCTGAACATCGGCGTGACGGCGGTGGTGACGGTTCTGGGCTTCTGCGTGTGCGCGATGGGGCTGCGCGGCGGCGTGGAGCGCATCACGAAGGCGATGATGGTGCTGCTGCTTGTGCTCGTGCTGGGGCTGGCGGTCTACGCCTGCACGCTGCCGGGCGCGGGCGCGGGCCTGAAGTTCTATCTGGTGCCCTCTCCCGCGCATCTGAAGGCGCACGGTCTGGGCACGGTGATTTCCGCGGCGATGGGGCAGGCGTTCTTCACGCTGTCGCTGGGCATCGGTTCGATCGCAATATTTGGCAGCTATATCGACAAGGACAACAGCCTTCTGGGCGAGGCGGTGACGATCGTCAGCCTGGACACGTTCGTGGCGCTGATGAGCGGCCTGGTGATTTTCCCGGCGTATTTCACGTTCAATCCCGCGGCGACGGGCATCGGCGCGGATCAGGCGGGCGCGGGCTTTCTGTTCACGACGCTGGCCTCGATATTCAACAACATGCCGGGCGGCCGCGTGATCGGCATACTGTTCTTCATGTTCATGGTGTTTGCGGCGCTCTCGACGGTCATCGCCGTGTTTGAGAACATTGTGTCCTTCTGGATTGAGTGGACGAAGCTGAAGCGGTGGCAGATTGCGCTGATCAACATTGTGATTGTCACGCTCTGCTCACTGCCGTTCGTGCTGAGCAATCACGGCGGCTTCTTTGCCCGCACGATTTTCATTGGCCGCAATTTCGGCGATTTCGAGGATTTCCTCGTTTCGAACATCGCCCTGCCGGTCGGCAGTCTGGTCTACGTCCTCTTCTGCACCCACCGCTTCGGCTGGGGCTGGCAGAACTACGAAATGGAGGTCAATGCCGGCAAGGGCATGAAGGTGCCGCGCTGGATGAAGCCCTACATGACATGGGTGCTGCCGGTCATCATACTGGTCGTCCTCATCATCTCCATCATCTGATCGGCGGTTATGCGGCTCGCAGAATGATGGCGCGGAGTTCGGTACGGCTTCGGGCAGCGATGCGCTGCTTTCGCACGGCCGATGCGCGCTGTGGCTTGACTCCGCGCCGCATAAAGGCGGCTCGGCTCTGAACGTCGGCGGTGCGCTGGGGCGGTTATGCGGCCGCGCGGCTTTTCCCGGTCGAGCGAGTGCGCGGCATTTTGTGCCGCAAAAAAACGGCTTATGGGCTGCGTTATACGGTTGACAGACCTGTTCGGCTGCAAAACGGAGCCGGACGGGTCTTTTTGCGTGCAGCGGTGAATATATAAATTGGGTGATACATTGACGCCGCTGTTATAATTGACAGAAAATGCGCGCGCGGGCGGGCGCGGCGGCAGGAATTTATCTGTGTATGTCGAAAGAAAAAAAGAGAAGCGAGGTGGCTGGCGTGGATCGGAGCTTTGCGCGCGTGCTGTGCACGCCTGAGCTGGCCGGACGGCTGCGCATGCCGCTCTACAGCGCGGGATATGATATGGACGTGTGCCGCTTCGACCGCCGCATGATACCGGACGCCGCCGCGCGCGGACAGGCCGACGTCGTGATTGTCAACGCGCTCATGGCCGGTCTGGATGTTTACGCGCTGGCCGGGGAAATTGCCGCGAGGCCGTCTCCCGCCATGCCCGCGCTGCTGGCGATTTTTCCGGCGGGCTGCGCAAAGGCGCTGGCGGCGGCAAGGCGCGCGGGCGTCGTCTGCATGAGCGACCGGGAGGCGAGCGACGACCGGCTCGTTGAGCGGATGCGCGCGCTTGCGCTTGCGGATCGGCTTTCGCCCGCGTGGGCGGGGCGAAGGAGCGTCGAGAGCAGGCTGCGTCTGCTGGGCGTGGCGCTGGAAACGGCGGGCGGCAGATATCTGGCGAAGGCGATCGTGCTCTGCGCGCGGGACTATCGCTGCTTCGGACGGCTCTCTACGCAGGTCTACCCGATGATTGCGCGCGAATACGGCGCGGGCAGCGCGGCTGTGGAGCGCCTGATGCGCTACGCCATAGAGTCGGCATGGCTGCGCGGCGACATCGAAATGCAGTATACAATATTTGGCAACACCGTCGACGCGTCGAAAGGCAAGCCGACGAACAGCGAATTTATAGCGCAGATTACGGAAGCGCTGAGACTGGAGGCGAACACCTGATGAAAAAGATGAAAAGGGTTGTGCTGATTGTTCTGGACGGAACGGGCATAGGCGAGATGAGCGACGCCGCGAAATTCGGCGACAAGGGCGCGGACACGCTGGGACACGTCATCGCGCAGGCGCATCCCGCGCTGCCCAATCTGAGCGCGCTCGGGCTGGGCGACATACGCCCATTCAAGGGCTATGAGGACGACGAGCCCATAGGCTGCTACGGCCGCATGGCCGAGGTGTCGCCGGGCAAGGACACCACCACCGGCCACTGGGAAATGGCCGGCCTGCCGCTCAAAAAGCCGTTTCCGACCTATCCGCACGGCTTCCCGCCCGAGGTCATCAGCGCCTTCGAGGAAGAGACGGGCATGAAGGTGATCGGCAACAAGCCGGCATCCGGCACGGCCATCATAGAGGAGCTGGGGCCGGAGCATCTGCGCACCGGCGCGCTGATCGTCTACACATCCGCCGACAGCGTGTTCCAGATCGCCGCGCATGAGGGCGTGATTCCCGTGTTGACGCTGTGGGACATCTGCCGCCGCGCCCGCCGCATACTCACCGGCGACAACGCCGTGGGGCGCGTCATTGCGCGTCCGTTCACGGGGATGCCCGGCGCGTTCGTGCGAACCGACAACCGCCGCGACTTTTCGCTCGATCCGCTCGGGCCGACGATGCTGGACGTGCTCAAGGCCGCCGGCAAGGACGTGCTGGGCGTGGGCAAGATTGAGGACATATTCAACCACCGCGGCCTGACCAAATCCGATCACGCCGCGGGCAATACGGCCTGCATCGATTCGACGATCGAGATGCTCAAAAAGCCGGGCTGGAGCGGCCTTCTGTTCACCAATCTGGTGGACACCGACATGAAATACGGCCATCGCAACGACGTGGCGGGCTTTGCCGCCTGTCTGGAGGAGTTTGACCGCCGCCTGCCGGAGATCATCCGCCTGCTGGGCGAGGACGATCTGCTCATCATCACCGCCGATCACGGCTGCGATCCGGCCTATCCCACGACCGACCACACGCGCGAGTATGTGCCGCTGCTGGTCTGGGGGCTGGGCGTGAAGGAGGGCGTGGATCTGGGCACGCGCTCGAGCTTTGCCGACGTCTCCGCGACCACGCTCGAGGCGCTGGGCGTCGACAACAGCCTGCCGGGCAAATCGTTCTACGGCGAGATTGTCGAGGACTGACGCGCGGGGCAGGGAAACGCGTTTGAGCCGGCGCGCGTTTGGGTGAGGCGGCTGGCGCGGATTTGTGTGAGAGGCGGCTGCGTGTGAGGGCGGCTTCGCCGGGAAGCGGACGCTTTGGAAACAGTTTTGAGCGCGGCTCGGGCGAATAAACGCCTGCCGAGTCGGCGGGAAACTGCGCGCTTGGTTGAGACGGCTGGCGCTGATTTGCGTGAGAGGCGGCTGCGTGTGAGGGCGGCTTCGCCGGGAAGCGGGCGCTTTGGAAACAGCCTTGAGCGCGGCTCGGGCGAATAAACGCCTGCCGAGTCGGCGGGAAACTGCGCGCTTGATTGAGGCGGCTGGCGCGGATTTGTGTGAGAGGCGGCTGCGTGCGGGGTTCGGCTTCGCCGCGGGCGATTTTGGGGCGTCGGCATTGTAGAAACAGCCGGGCGCATAGAGACATGGCTGCGGCGCGCCGCATGAGCGTGCTGCGGCCTGCTTTTCATATCGGGAAGCTGCGGCATAGAAGGAACTTTCATCGGATATTCTGTTAGGGAGTATGGATGGGAGGGATGATTATGCTGAGACGGGCTTTGGCGTGTATTGTGGGGCTTATGCTGGCGGCCGTTCCGGCGCGCGCGGCGATTTCGGACGGAGCGCTGGAAAACGCGCCGATGAAGCTGAACTGCGCGGCGGCGCTGCTGCTTGAGCCGGAGAGCGGACAGATCATATTCGAGATCAACGCGGACGAAAAGCGGCCTGTGGCCAGCGTGACCAAGATCATGACGATACTGCTGGCGTGCGAGGCGATTGAGGGCGGCGCGATTGATCTGGCCGAGAATGTGACCGTGAGCAGAAACGCCGCGGGCATGGGCGGCTCGCAGGTGCTGCTGGACGCGGGCGAGAGTCAGCCGGTGGGCGAGCTGCTCAAGAGCGTGATCGTGGGCAGCGCGAACGACTCGGCTGTGGCGCTGGCCGAGCACATTGCCGGCAGCGCGGCGCTGTTCGTCGACCGCATGAACGAGCGCGCGTCCGAGCTGGGCATGGCGAGCACGAACTTCGTCAACTGCACGGGTCTGCCGGCTGAAAACCAGCACACAACGGCGCGCGATGTGGCGCGCATGGCGGCGGCGCTGTCGAAGCACGATCTGTTCTATGACTATTCGTCGATCTGGCTGGAGGATTTCGTGCATGAGAGCGGCCGTGTGACCGCGCTGACCAACACGAACAAGCTTTTGCGCCTCTACGATGGCTGCGACGGCATAAAGACCGGCTCGACCGGCGAGGCGGGCTACTGCATGGCGGCCTCGGCGAAGCGCGGCGGAATGCGGCTGATCGCCGTGGTGCTGGGCGCGCCGACGGGCAGGGAGCGCTTCGACATTGCCGAGGCCATGCTCGATTACGGCTTTGCGGGCTACAGGCTCTATCCGGTGGCCGAGCGCGGCGCGGCTGTGCGCGGCAAAATGCCCGTTCGCGGCGGCAGTGCGGACGGCGTGCCGCTCGTGCTGAATCAGGATCTGACGCTGCTGGTCAAAAAGGGCGAGGAGCGCGGCCTTTCGCTCGAGGCCGAGCTGCCCGAAGCGATCGACGCGCCCGTGCGCACAGGCGATGTGGTGGGCTATGTCCGCGTTTTGCGCGGCGGCGAAGCGATTGCGCGCGTGCCGGTCGCAGCGGCGGAATCGGTGAGCGCGCGGTCGCTGGGCAACGGGCTGGCGCGCGTGATTCGGAAGTGGTGCTTTCAGGCAGGGTGAGGCGGGCGGCTGCGCGGGCTTTTCGCGCGTGGATTCGGCGGGTTGTCCCCGGCAGGAGCGGCGCTGATTCGAAGGGCGCGCGGCGGCGGAATCGGTGAGCGCGCGGTCGCTGGGGAACGGGCTGGCGCGCGTGATTCGGAAGTGGTGCTTTCAGGCGGAGTGAGGCGGGCGGCTGCGCGGACTTTTCGCGCGCGGATTTGGCGGGCTGCCCACGACAGGGGCGGCGCTGATTCGAAGGGCTGCGCGGCGGGAGTTCGGGCGAGCGGGCGAGAATTCCTTGAGGAAAATACACGGGCGGCGCGCCGGCCGAGCGGACGCGCTGCTTTGAGGGGATTTAAGAGGCTGTGCGGCCGGAGGAAGCGCCCTTTCAGCGGAGCGGGCTGCGTCATGCTGAGCGGGAAAACGGGCGCAGCGGGGTCGAAGTTTTAATAAACGGATAAATTGAGACGCGAGCCCTTGCAGGAACGCGGCAAAGAGGGTACAATGAACAGTATACTGGAAATGTTGTCTCCGCGTCCCGGCGGCTTTGTCTTGGCGGCCGTGTCGGGCGGCGCGGATTCCGTGGCGCTGCTGGCGCTGCTGCGGGAATATGCGCGCGCGGGCGAGATTCGTCTGGCTGCGGCGCATTTCGAGCACGGCATACGCGGCGAGGAATCGCTCGAGGACGCGCGGTTTGTGCAGGCGCTGTGCGCGGACTGGGGAATCGAGTGCCATATGGGCGCGTGCGACGTGCCGGCGCTGGCCGCAGAGCGCCGCGTGGGGCTTGAGCAGGCCGCCCGCGACGCGCGCTATGCGTTTTTGCGCCGCGTGAAGGCCGAGATTGGCGCGGACTGCATCGCGCTGGCGCATCATCAGGACGATCAGGCCGAAACGGTGCTGATGCACCTGCTGCGCGGCGCGGGGCTGCGCGGCGCCTCCGGCATGAGGGCGCGCGAGGGCGATCTGTACAGGCCGCTGCTGGCCGTCCCGAAAAGGGCGCTGACGGCGTATCTGACGGACGCGGGCATAGCGTGGCGCGAGGATTCGACCAACGCGCAGACCGACACGCCGCGCAACCGGCTGCGCATTGCAGCGCTGCCATCGCTGGAGAGCGACTATCCCGGCGCGGCGCGCGCGCTCTGCCGCTTTGCCGGAATCGCCGCGCGCGAGGACGATTACATGGCCGCTCAGACGGCGGCGTTTCTTCGCGAAAATGCGGAACAGACTCCGGTCGGATTACGGCTATGCGCGGCGAACGGCGGCGTTCACGAGGCGATTGCCATGCGCGCGGCGCATCGCCTGACCGGTCTGGACGCGGAGGGCTGCGCCATGATCTGCGCGCTCTATGCCGCGCCGAAGGGACGCGCCATGCTGGAAAACGGCTGGCTGGCCGAGAAAACAGGGAACGGTCTGTATTTGATGCGCGGCGCTGTCTGCTTTGACGGCGAATGGCCGCTGACCGGCGAGGGCGCGTACGATCTGGGCGCGCTGGGACGCGTGACGGCGAGGCAGTGCGGCGAAGCGTGTCGGGACGGCGGCGAGCGGCGCGTCTGCGTGAGTGCGGCGGCGCTGGGCGCGGTGTTTCGCACGCGCAGGCCGGGCGATCGGATCAGGCCGCTGGGCATGAGCGGGCGCATGAAGCTGTCCGACTACCTCATCAACCGGCGCGTCGACCGGCCGATGCGCGACGCGACCGTGCTGCTGGCGCGGGGAAGCGACGTGCTGTGGGCGGCCGGCGTGGGGCTGAGCGAGGACGCGCGCCTTCACGACGGCGATATGGGGCTCGAGCTGGCGCTGAGCGGCGATTGCAGGCCATGGACGGACGAAGGGCAGGGGTGAGCGATGCACGCTCTGCAAATCGTTTGAGATGCATTCGAAGAGCTTGCGCGGGCAATCTTGGCTGGTTTCAGGCATGAGAGACTGCGTTTTGTTGCTTGAACGGCGCGGATGAGCAGGCGTTCGAGGGCGTGTCGGGAACTTCCGGTGGGCTCGCTGGCCGGTTTTGAGCATGAGAGGCTGCGTTTTGCTGCTTGAACGGCGCGGATGAGCAGGCGTTCAAGGGCGTGTCGGGGACTTCCGGTGGGCTCGCTGGCCGGTTTCAGGCATGAAAGGCTGCGTTTGGTCATGCGGATGACGCGCGAATAACGAAGATGTACAGGCCTTGAAATAACCCGAGAGGCCGTCAAGGGAGTTATGCGGGCGGCAATGACCGGTTTTGAACATGAGAGACTGCGCTTTGCTGCTTGAACGGCGCGGATGAGCAGGCATTCGAAGGGCGCATCGGGCGCATCCGGAGAGTTTGTGCAGGCGGCGTTTCGGCGCTGCAGAACATCAATCCGGCTCGATGGTACAGTCGGCTGTTCGAGCGGCTGAAGTTCAGAAGCGGTTCGATTGCCGCACAAGAAAAACGGAATGTGTTTCATGCGGGATGCGCTGCAAATGCGCCTTTGTCTGAGAGCGTTTCGAGCATTCGAGAACTGCACGGCGAACAGACTGTGGTTTGTAATGTGGATCCGGACGAAGAAGACGACAAAACAGACTAAAGTCTGAAATGAGCAAACCGAATCCCTGCCAGACGCTGCGGAACGCGAAATGAAGGGACGGCCTGCGGCGAAGTCGGCGCGCGAACACACTGCGTCGAGGAATGAACCCGCACGAACAAATGTGATAAAAGCGACCGAAGTTTGTTTCTGCGGTGCAGTGAATTATGAGGAACAGACCGAGGTCTGTATGCTGGCGAACACGGCCTGCGGTGCGGGCCTGAGTATAGAAGCGACATAAGGGAAAAGTGGAGGACGAAAGACATGAAGCTGCATGGAGATCTGGAAAAGGTGCTGATCAGCGAACAGGAGATTAAGCGGCGCGTGGCCGAGATGGGCCGCCAGATTGGCGAGGACTACCGGGACGATCCGGCGCCGCTGGTGCTGGTGTGCATTTTGAAGGGGTCGGTCGTGTTCTACGCCGATCTGCTGCGCGCGATCGATCACGACTGCCGGCTGGATTTCATGATTGTCAAGAGCTATGGCGCGGGGCGCGAATCGAGCGGCAATGTGCAGTTCGTCAAGGATCTGAGCGAGTCGATCACCGGCAAGCACGTTTTGATCGTCGAGGACATCATAGACAGCGGCCTGACGCTGACATTTCTGCGCAACAACCTCATTACGCGCGGCGCGAAGTCGCTCAAAATCTGCACGCTGCTGGACAAGCCCGAGCGCCGCAACCCCAAGTCCAACATCACCGTGGACTACTGCGGCTTCGTTATTCCCAACGAGTTCGTCGTGGGCTACGGACTGGACTACGATGAAAAGTACCGCAACCTGCCCGAGGTGGGCGTGCTCAAGCCCGAGATATACGCGGACTGACGCGCCTATATATATCGGAAGCGACTGACCTTGCCGAGCCTGTGCCGGCGGCAGATCCGGATCATGTGGAGGCCTGCGAGAGGCGGATTTTGCCGGGGATACGCGGTTTGGAAGGACTGTTTCTGTATGTCTGCGCGGCGCACTGA
>CAKUAV010000113.1 GCA_934636425.1 uncultured Clostridia bacterium | reverse complement strand
TGCCGAATGGTGTAACGGTAACACTAACGACTCTGACTCGTTCATTCTAGGTTCGAATCCTAGTTCGGCAGCCATTTGCCTCCATAGTCAAGAGGCCTAAGACGTCGCCCTCTCACGGCGAAAACTGGGGTTCGAATCCCCATGGAGGTGCCAATCAGATCCTCATGCTTCGATAAGAGCATGAGGATCTCTTTTTTTGCATTTGCCGCTATGACGGCCATCCGCCGGAAAACAGTTCCAAGACCAACTCCCCGCAAAAACATGGACGTCAGCCATTGCCTGCCGGCAATGCTTCAGCTTGTCAAAAAAGGTCTTAACAAGCTGGTGAACAGGGATGTACGTTCCCTGCCGCGTGTCCTCTCTCCAATTTTTGCTCGGGAAATGAGCCTTTTCGCCGCAAAAAGTCGTCTTGCCCCATCGTACACGCTGCTTGATATGGTTGGAAATTCGAAAGGGTTCGGCCTTCTCGAGCTCTCCAAAGGCTTTTTGGCAGGCTGAAACCACCGGCTCCGCCGGTGGATGGTTATTTGCGCCAATGTGACTTCGCCGCAGAAACCGGCCGCGCGCCATGATGTGCTGTTATCAATTGCCGGAAGGTTCAGCACATAAAACGATGCCGCTTATCATTGAGCATTACCCGGCATTTCAAAGTAGATTTAAGCGACAGATAAGCTGCAAATCAGCCTGAAAATACCGCCTGAAGCCCCGTTTTACAAGGGCCTTAGGCGGTTCGCGTATCTTCCCTGCCAAGGCGTATCTGCAAAAGGAGAGGCGGCCAGCCCCCTGCTTTTCAGACGCGCTCAATAACTGTGCCTCGGCGCAAGCCCGGCAGAACGGGTTACCGCCTGATCGGCGCCGTTCGGACGGGAGCGCTCACTTGCCAGCCCCGCGCCGGCATTAACTGTGTCCCGGCGCAAGCCCGGCAGAACGGCCTGCCGCCTGATCAGCGCCCGTTCGACGGGAGCGGCTCACTTGCCAGCCACGCGCCAGTATTAACTGTGCCCCGGCGCAGCCCGGCAGAACGGCCTGCCGCCTGATCAGCGCCCGTTCGACGGGAGCGGCTCACTTGCCAGCCCCGCGCCAGCAATATCCATGCCCCCGGCGCAAGCCCGGCAGAACAGCCTGCCGTCTGATCAGCGCCGTTCGGACGGGAGCGGCTCACTTGCCAGCTCCACGCCAGCAATATCCATGCCCCCGGCGCAAGCCCGGCAGAACGGCCTGCCGCCTGATCAGCGCCGTTCGGACGGGAATGCTCACTTGCCAGCCTCGCGCCAGCAATATCCATGCCCCGGCGCAGCCCGGCAGAACGGCCTGCCGCCTGATCAGCGCCGTTCGGCCGGGAATGCTCACTTGCCAGCCTCGCGCCAGCAATATCCGTGCCCCGGCGCAGCCCGGCAGAACGGCCTGCCGCCTGATCAGCGCCCGTTCGACGGGAGCGGCTCCTTCGCTAGCCCCGCAGCCGCGCCCCGCGCCAGCGTCAGATTGTCCCGCCGCCGGTTTTGCAGCGCCCCGAGCACACTGGCGCGCCGCTCATAGCGGTAGTCCGTGCCATAGCGCACGATGTAGCGCGCGATAACGCGGTGGGAGGGCAGTTCTTCCCCTGTGCCGACCACGCGCGACTGATGCGCGAAATATGCTTGGCCGGCGGGCAGCTGCTCCACCGGAATGAGCGCGTCCCGAAGCCGCGTGAGCGACGAAAACTCCTGCAAGACGGCGCGCGCGGTGTCGGAATGATCGCCCAGCACGAAAAAGGGCGGCAGTACCGCCGCATCCGCCTCGCCCATGCCGGCCAGCGCCGAGGCGTACGCCCGCTGACGCGCCTTGCGCGCCGCCATTTCATCCCAGAGAGCGACGAGAGAGGCGTCGGTCTCGCAGGCGCGCAGCGATTCAAACAGATACACGGCCGCCCGCCGCCGCCACAGCGCCCGCTCGGAAGCGGTCAGGCGCGCGTCCCACAGCGACGCATAGGCCGCGGATTCTTCCTCGAGCAGCAGCGCCGCCTCGGCGAACATTGGCCGCGCCTCTTCCTGCGCCATGGCCGTCCATTCGGTATAGAGCCGCAGTACGGCGCGCTTTACGCAGCCCTGTATGACCGCGGCGTAGATCGCGGCGTGGGGCGCGGCGTCAAAGTTCAGCGGCTCGAACACGGCGTCCAACGGGTCGCGATGCTGCGCCGCGCACGGCCGGCCGGGCGTGATCTCGCACAGTCCGTCCAGAACGCTCTCGGCCGGTCTTTCCTGCTCCGCGTCCATCAGATTGGCGAAGCGATACAGCCGGTCGGTCTCCTCGATCAGATAGAACGCCAGCGCCGGACGCACCGGCCGCGCGCCCTTCATGCGGTAGAGCGCCGCGGTCAGACCAGCCTGAGCCGCCTCCAGCCGCACAGCGCGCTCGATCGGCGGACAGGGCGGCAGCAGCGCCGCCAGCGACAGCGCGTCCTCGTGAACGGCACGCCCCAGCGCCTCCAGCCGCCGCGTCTGTTCGGCCGATTCACCCGCCGGATATTCGCCGTCGCCGCTCTCATGGAGAAAGGCCAGCGCCAGATGCGCCCATGAGCGCGCTCCCAATCCCTTCATCGGCTGTGAAAAGCGGCGCCAATCGATCGGCTCAAACAGCATTGCGCACCGTCGTCTCCTTTACACGTTCTCGGTGGCAGTGTGTCCGGCCGGCGGCCAGATCATGCGCGCTCAAATTTCCCTGTTTTTTTCGTCTGTGGGGAATTTTTCCAGTATGCGGTTGATCGTCAGCATGGCGGCGAGATAGTCGTCCATGTCCTGCTCTTCGAGCTGATCGAACACGTCCATCAGGTGCGACTGCGTTTCCAGCGTCACCGCGCGCTGGAGCTCGATCGCCTGGGGCGTGCACTCGAGCCATACCTGCCGCCGATTGTCCGGCAGGCGCAGGCGCACAATCATCCCCTTGTCCTCGAGCTGGTTGAGCGCCTTGGTCACCTGCTGCTTCTGCATCCGCGCGCGCGCGCTCAGCTCGCCCGCCGTGATGCGCCCCGCCTCGGCGATGATGCCCATGAGCAGATACTGCGCCGGCGGCACGACGTCCCTGTGCAGCTCGCCGAATTTGCGCAGCACCTTTTCGTTGTACAGCCGGTAGAACACCATCATCTGATTGCTCAGCTCTCGCGCCTTTCCATGGTTCATGGTTTTTTCCTCCTGATTATGGCTTTTGTGTGAGAAAGTACGGAAAATCGTCAAAACCTCTTGACTTTGCCGCCGCTCATGGTATAATGACGGTAAATAAAGATTTACAGAAATCTTTTGCTTCCGTTTCTGCTGTTATCATGATAACGGCTGCGCGGCAATTTGTCAAGGATGGAGGAGTTTTTTATGTTGTTTGGAAACAAGTTCGAGAAAATCGCCAAGCTGGCCGAGAAGGGTGAGGAAGAAAAGCTTGTCTCCTTTGTGAACGACAAGCATGAGGACGTGCATCTGGCCGCGATCGACGCGCTGGGCCGCTGCTCGGGCGACGTCGCCTTCAACGCGCTCGTGCCGCTGGTTCATTCGGCCGACAAGCAGACGCGCATTCACGCCGCCGGCGCGCTGTGCGCCATGAACGACCCCAAAGCCCGCACGTATCTGGAGCATCAGCGCGCCGCCGAGACAGACAGCGATGTGCTCAAGGCCATCGAGGAGTCTCTTTCCAAGATCAAGGATCGCATCTGACGGCGATTCCCTCAAAAATGCATAGCGCGCCGCCCGAGGTTTTTCCCCGGGCGGCGCGCTTTTTGTTGTTGAAAGGTGTTTTGTCCGCGCGCCCTTTCGAGAAAGGAAAAGCTGCAAGTCCCCCGCGGCTTTTGATGAGGGCTGGGATCCCTTTGGACTTCATCTTGCCAACGGAAATCAAATCCACAGCGCGCGCCCGAAAGGGGAAGGGCTGCAAGCTCGAGCGGATTTTTTACGGCGCTCGAAGCCCCTGAACCCGACCGGCGTGATTTCCGATGAAAAATTGGAATTCCATGGTCTGACAAGGCCAAATCAAGGTTCCATCCAAAGAAACGTCGAAAAAGCGCCCGACAGGTCTTTGAAACGGCTCTGTCCCCGACGAAAAAACAGCCTATTCCGCCGCTTCGCCGTCCAGCTTGTCGCGTATCAGGCCGAGCACTTCCTTCTGCTTCACCGCCGGGGTGAGCGTGCGGGGCATGCCGCCCAGCAGCGGATCCTGCTGGCAGACGTTCTTCCAGTCGCACTTGTCGCACGAGCAGAAGCCGCTCATCTTCTTGGGATCGATGCCGGTTTTGCCCGCGGCGATTTCGTCGGTCATGCGCGCGGCCGCCTGCACCGCATAGCGAATGAGCAGCGCGAAGCCGTCCTCGTCCAGCATGGCGGGAGAGCTCTGCGGCGTGCCGTCGTTCTTCAGCGTCAGATTGACGATCTTGTCCACGCCCGGCGACATGGCGTTGAGCACCGCCTGATCGTTTATGTACAGTCCGCTCAGGCGCAGCTCCCTGACGCGCTCGCCCTCGACCACATCCGGATCGCGCGAGGGACTCTCCACAACCGGATCGGCCACCTTGAAATAGAACGCGCCCGCCGGATGACTCTCACCATGCCCCAGCGCCGCCGCCAGATAGATGATCAGCTGCAGCTGAAGGCCGAAATAGAGCCGGGAGAGATTCAGATCGCTCATGCCGCTCTTGTAGTCGATCACGCGCAGCCAGGTTTCGTCCTGATCGTTCCAACTGTCTATGCGGTCTATGCGGCCCTGCACGGGCACGTCGCCCGAGGATGTGTGCAGCACGACGGCCGGCGCGTATTCGCCGAATTTCACCTCCAGCGCGAACGGCTCGAAGCCGCCCTGAGAGAGCTGACGCGTCGCCGTTCTCGCCGCGCGCCGGGCGATCATCCTCATGCGCCGGCTGTGCGCCAGCATGACCGGGTTGTCGCCCAGCGGCCCGTCCATCATGGGCGCAAGCAGCCGCTCGGCCACAGCGTCCATGCGCTCGACGGCCTCCTCGGCGCTCATGCCGCCCGCGCGCGCGCCCCGCAGGAAATCCTCCATCGCCGCGTGATAGAACGTGCCCTCGTCGGCTCTGCTGAGCGCGTACGGTTCGAGCTTCTCCGGGCGCAGGCCGTACTGTATGAAATGCATGAACGGGCAGGCGGCGTATTTTTCAAGCCGCGTCACGCTGACCGAGGTCGGCCCGCCGTAGAGCTTTTTCGCCGTCGCGCGGTCGATGTCGGCTGAAAACGCCCGCGCCGCCGCCGCCTTTCGGAGGTTGGCCATTTCGAAGGAGGCCGTCTCCAGCCGGGAGAGCGACGCGAACGCCGCGCGCTGAGCCTGCGTCAGATCGCCCGAGGACAGCGCGCTCGAGAGCTGTACGAGCGCCGCGTCCGGGGCGTTCAGCATGAGACGCGCCGTTTTGTCCTCCTCTGCCAGGCCGCCGCTGTCGCGCAGCGCGGGGAACACGGCGCGCAGCCGCCCGACCACCGAGCCGGGCATGACCGCCGCGCCCTCCGCGTCGGACAGCGCATAGGTGAATACGGCGAACCGCCGCGCCATGGCCAGCGTCGCGCCCAGGTCGATGGCGGCCAGTCGGGTGCGGTCGCCTGCGTCGGGGGCCAGCCACACGTCCTTTTCGCCGCCCAGCAGCTCGCGCTCGCGGGTCTGGAACAGGCCGCTCTGCGAGGAGGCGCGCATTTCGTTGCAGCCCATGATGAAGAGCGTGTCCACGCCCCCGCCGCGCAGGTGGCTGAGGCTGCCGATCATCACAGCGTCGCCCGACTGAGGCAGCGGCTTTATGTCGGACGCGGCCAGCGACTGCGTGATCATTTCGGAAACGTCGCGCGCGGTGAGCGCCGTGCCGGCCATGAGCGCGGTCATCTGATCCAGCGTCGTGACCAGCCGGTTCCAGACCTGCGCGTTCTCGTTGGCCGCCTCCCACAGGCCGCTCTGAGCGCAGCTTTCCTCAAACGCCCGAAGCTTTTCGTGCGCCCCGGCGCGCTCCAGCAGATTCCAGATCGCCGTCATCTGCGCCTTTGTGTTTTCCGCTTCGATGAATTCTTCCTCGAAGCGCATCGCCGGCTCCGCCAGCTTGAGCCGCAGCGGCTCAAGCGCCTCGTCGCGCTCGTCCTGATAGCGGTGCAGCGGCTTTTTCCACAGCGCGCCGCGCAGCCCCTGTTCAATCGCGGCGTTGGCCAAGCGGTCGGCCTCCTCGTCGGTCAGATCGGTATAGCCGGTGCGCATGAGCGCGATCACGTCCTCGGTCTGCCAGTTGGCCGAGACGATGCGCAGATGCAGCGTCACAAACCGCGCCAGCGCGTTGCGATCCGAGCCGCGCCCGCTCTCCAGAAACACCGGCGCCTCGTAGAGCGCCGCCGCCCGGCGCAGCGCGTCGTCGTAGGCGGGCAGATCGAAGCAGGCGATCGCCGCGTCGCGCCAGCGCATTTTGCCGTCCATGACGCGGCTGCGGATGGTCGCCATGACCAGCATGGCCTCGTCGAGCGGATTTTTTCGGGAAACCAGCCGCACGCAGCGGGGCGGCGCGTCCCAGACGCGGGGCGTTATGCAGTTGATCTCGCGGCGCAGATGCGTCAGCTCGCTCTGCTTTTCGGGCGGCTCCTCCAGCAGCACGGTGTTCTGCTCGACGCCCGCGTCCGCCATCGCGCGGCACAGGCGCGCAAACGAGCGCCGAACCGGCTCGAATGTGTCGTAATCGCCCGCGCCCTCGTCCATCTCGAGCGGCAGGAGCAGCGCCGTGTCATGCCGCTGGGCAAGCGCCGTCAGCGTGCGCGCCAGCGTGGGAGAAACCAGCTCGAAGCCGTTCGCCCATATGCGCGCGTCCTTCAGAAACGCCGCCTTGTCCAGACGGGACAGCGCGCGCTCCAGCTCGTCCTCGCCGTCCATATAGCGCCCCTTGAGCGCCGCCTCATACGCCGCCCAGATGAGCGCCAGATCGCCCAGCTTGGCCCTGAGCGGCCCGCCCGGCAGCGACTCGGAGAGCGCGCTCAGCCGGTCGGGCGTATAGCCGGCCTGCTTGAGCTCGGCGATCTGGCCGGCGGCGCGCTCGGCGAAGCCCGATCTATGCTGCGCGCCGCGATACCAGTTCAGCTCGCGCGTCAGTCCCTTGAGGGCGGCGTGCATCAGCATCACGCGGCCGCGCTCGTCCACGCGCGTCTCTAAGGGCTTTCCGGCCTCCGAAAACACGCGCGAATAGAGCCGCGCGGGCGACATCACCTGCAGGCGGAACGAGCCCTCGAGCGAGAGCGCCGTGACGATCTCCCGCTCGGACTCCAGCGTGTACTGCTCGGGCACCAGCACGATCAGCGGCGCGTCGCCTCCCTCGTTCAGCGCGGCGCGGAGCTCCTCGTAAAGGCGCGGCTTCAGCGCGGCGGCGCGGCCGGTCAAATAGCGTATGGGCATGGGCGCATCCCCCTCTTCACATCCTGACGGACGGGTGTTTATGGATATTATATCATATTCCGCCGACGAACGCCAGCGCGTTTCGAAGGGGCGCGCCCTGCTCCGGGGATTTTTTGAGCCGCGCCGCATGAAAGGCCGGCCGCGGCGGCATAATGACATAAAAAGGCGAACGGGGGAATTCAATTATGAAGCAGATTCGCACGGATCTGGCCGTGGAGGACGCGGCGGGACTGGATCGGGCGCACATGCCCGGCGTCCATATTTCCGAGTGGGAGACGGGTGGCGTGACGATGACCGAGGTGCGCGTCGAGAGCGATGAGGGCGCGCGGCTGATCGGAAAGCCCAGGGGCGTGTACATCACAATGGAGTGCCCGCGCGTCAAAAAGCGCGATATCGACGCGCGCCGCGCCGTGAGCGCGCTCCTGGGGGAGGAGCTGGGACGGCTGCTTCCACCGGGCGCGGGCGACGTGCTGGTGATCGGGCTGGGCAACCGCACCGTCACGCCCGACGCGCTCGGCCCGCTGGCGGTCGACCACACGCTGGTCACGCGGCATCTGCACCGCGAGCGCCCCGATCTGAGCGGCGCGCTGTCCGGCGTGTGCGCGCTCTCTCCGGGCGTGATGGGCGTGACCGGCATAGAGAGCGGCGAAATCGTGCGCGCTGTGGTCGAGGCGGTATCGCCCCGCGCGGTCATCGCGATCGATTCGCTGGCGGCGCGCGCGCTCGATCGGCTCTCGAGCACGGTGCAGCTGACCGACGCCGGCATACAGCCCGGCTCGGGCGTGGGCAATCGCCGCGCGGCGCTGACGCGGGAGACGCTGGGCGTGCCGGTGCTGGCCGTGGGCGTGCCGATGGTCATTCACGCGGCGGCGCTGGCGCGGGATGCGTTCCGCCTGCTTTCCGGCGAGGACGAATCGCGGCTGGACGCGCTGATGCGCGAATTGATGGACGGCGATCTGGGCGACATGATCGTCACGCCGCGCGAGGTGGACGATCTGGTGGACAATGCGGCGGTCATGCTGGCCGGCGGCGTCAACCGGGCGCTGCACCCCGGCCTGAGCGAAGAGGAAATTTTGACAATGATGCAGTGAATAGCGACGCGCTCTCATCCATAAACTGTCAGTGCAGGGGGCGAAAGGAGCTGATGCACATGGTCAGGATCAAGGTGATTCACGCTTCAAAGCTGCTGGCTGCTGCTGCGGCCGTCATACTGGCGATCGCGCTGATCGTGCTGGCGGCCGGCGCGGCCTCGGGCGCGGCGCGGAAGACATCGAGCGAAAGGGCGGCTGCCGTGGCCGCCTTTTCCTTTTGGAAGCCGCCGGAAATGGAATTCGAGCTGCCCGGCGAAAACGAGCACGCCGATCTCATCGTCGTCGAGGATGCGGACGCGGGAGAAGACCGCACCCAGCCGGTGGAGCGGCCGCGCGTGCTGATCTACCACACGCACACCCACGAGGCCTACGCGCAGACGGCAGCCGATCCCTATCGCGAGACGGAAAGCTGGCGCACGGAGGATCAGGCACACTCGGTGGTGCGCGTGGGCGAGGCGCTGGCGGCGCTTCTGACCGATTACGGCTTCGACGTGGTTCACGACACCGCCGATTACGAATACCCCAAATTGAACACGGCCTACGCCCGCTCGCTCGATATGCTGGAGACGAGGCGCGCGGAGACGTTCAATCTGTGCGTCGATCTGCACCGCGACGCGTGGGACAGGAGCATGGCCGAGTGCGCGTATGTCGGCTCACAGCGCGCCGCGCAGCTGATGGCGCTCATCGGCAACGGCGGAAATTTCGACGTAAAGCCCGATTATGAGGCCAATCTGGCCTTCGCCGTGCGCCTGAGCGACCGCATCAACGCGCTCTGCGACGGCCTTTGCCGCCCGGTGATGGTCAAGAACGGGCGCTACAATCAGCATCTGTTTACGCCCTCCGTGCTGATCGAGGTGGGACACAACCTCAACACGCTGCAGGAAGCGCTCGCGTCCATGCCCGTGCTGGCCGAGGCGCTCTGCGATCTGCTCAAGGATGGATAAAAAAGCCGCCGCGTTCGCTGCGCGGCGGACAGACTGTCGCAAACCCTTCTGAGAGCTCGTGAAGGTTGAAACCCTCTCGGATTTTCAATTGTACCCAATGCGTGTACGGCGGGCGCGGGACGAAAGCGGCGGAAAATCTCATTTTCCAGAGCAAAAACCGGAGAGGGAACACACGACAGAGGGCTTGCATTTCCGTTCGCCAGCTTGTTAAGACCTTTTTGACAAGCTGGTCGCTGCGCGGCGGCTGTTCGGGCCGCGACGGCGCTTTCGGCGCGCTGAGAGGGCCGTTCTGCGCGAAAAATTGAGGGATTAAGCGGCGGATGCGCTTCGCCGCGAAATGTGCGGCAAAGCAAATCACGCTGCCGCACGGCCGCTTCGAGCAGTCAACGAATTATTCCGGGCTGTTGCTCCCTGACTGGCCGCGCGTCCGCGAACAGCGCCGCGGCGAAAGGCGTATGGCGCTGTCTCGAATATTCCGTCAGGAGAAGCCGACGCCTGTTTTTCGTTTTTTTTGACGGGCAGAAACAATCGAGAGGTTATTCCCCGGCTTCCCGTGACGAGTCGGTTTTTCAGACGGCGGCTTTCGCGCCGTTCAGGCTGCCGAAAAACCTTGGAGAGCTCGTGAAGGTTGAAACCCTCTCGGATTTTCAATTGTACCCAATGCGTGTACGGGTGGAGCGAGACGAAAGCGGCGGAAAATCTCATTTTC